>CAYOSE010000053.1:0-18189 GCA_964406535.1 uncultured Sphingomonadaceae bacterium | reverse complement strand
GGCGCGTATCCTGCGCGTGCTGACCGACCAGAGTTTCGTGCGGGTCGGCGGCAGCCGCCAGATTGGCGTGGATGTCCGCGTGGTCTCCTCCACCGCGCGTGATCTGGAAGGCGAGATCGCAGAGAAGCGCTTCCGCGAGGATCTCTATTACCGGCTCAATGTCGTGCCGATCGAGGTGCCATCGCTGGCCGACCGGCGCGAGGACATCCCCGCGCTGGCCGAGCATTTCTTTGCCCGCTACGCCCGCGCGCAGGGGCTCGCGCCGCCCACGGTCTCGCCCGAAGCCATGGCCGCGCTGCAGGCCTATGAATGGCCGGGCAATGTCCGCCAACTGCGAAACGTTATCGAGCGGACGGTGATCCTCGCCCCGCACGATGGCTTCGACACGATCACGCCCGAGATGCTGCCGCCCGAAATCACCGGCCAGTCCAATGTCGGCGAGGTCGGCATGTCGTCGCTGATGGGCATTCCGCTGCGTGAGGCGCGCGAGGCCTTCGAACGTGAATATTTGAAAATCCAGATTCGCCGCTTTTCGGGAAATATCTCGCGAACTGCGGGGTTTATCGGAATGGAACGCTCGGCCCTGCACCGTAAGCTGAAGCTGCTGGGGATGGGCGATCGCAACAATTCCGGCGATAATTCACGCTAAGTTTATCCTGAGCATGGATTCAGGTTTCGCACCTGCAACATGCTTGCTATATTGGGTTCGTTACCACCGGCTGTCCGACAATTGTCATATCGGGCGGCCAGACTGCGGCTCGCGATAGCGCGTCGCCAACAACAAAGGAGTCACGTAACATGACCAAAGGAACTCTCACCGCGCGTGCCCGGCCCAAGCCGGTCGAAGCGGAAACTGCCCCGGCACCGGCGAAAAAGGGCCATGCCCAGGCGGCCAAGGGCGGCAATCTCCAGGACCTGTTCCTCAACTATCTCCGCAAGGAAAAGCTGCCCGTCACCATGTTCCTGGTGAAGGGCGTGAAGCTGCAGGGCATCGTCACCTGGTTCGACAATTTCTCGATCCTGCTGCGCCGCGATGGCCAGTCGCAGCTGGTCTACAAGCACGCGATCTCGACCGTCATGCCGAGCCAGCCCGTCGACGCGGCGCTGTTCGAAACCGACAGCGAAAACGCCCGCAAGCAGCGCCTGTTGCAGGACATCTTCCTCACCCGCGTGCGCGATGCCGGGGTGCAGGTGACCATGTTCCTCGTCAATGGCGTGATGCTGCAGGGGCGGATCGCCGAATTCGACCTGTTCTGCATGCTGCTGGAGCGTGAGGGCTTCGTCCAGCTCGCCTACAAGCATGCCGTCTCCACGGTGCAGCCGGCTATGCCGGTCGATCTGACCGGCGACTTCGACGACGACTGAGCCTATACGGGGCTGAGCAAGCCCGGGACGAAATCCGCTGATAGTCGACGACGAATTTGACAATGAGGTAACGCGCGGCGCGCGTGCGCTGGTGGTCTGTCCGCAGACCGCCGGGCAGCGCGCTGACCTCTCGCCCGAAAGCCGGGTGGAAGAGGCAAAGGGCCTCGCGCTCGCGATCGGGCTGGTCGTCGCCGAGGCCTATGTCCTGCCGATTCGCGAGGCGAAGCCAGCGACTTTGTTCGGTGCCGGTCAGGTCGAGCGAATCGCGACCGACTGCGAATTGCATGAGGCCGAGCTGGTCGTCGTCGACGGTGCGCTCAGCGCCATCCAGCAGCGCAACCTCGAAGACCGGCTGCAACGCAAGGTCATCGACCGGACGGGCCTGATCCTCGAAATCTTCGGTGAACGCGCGGCGACGGCGGAGGGCCGCCTGCAGGTCGAACTCGCGCATCTCGACTACCAGCAGGGCAGGCTGGTCCGCAGCTGGACCCACCTCGAACGGCAACGCGGCGGCTTCGGCTTCCTCGGCGGCCCCGGCGAAACGCAGATCGAGGCCGACCGGCGCATGATCCGCGAGCGGATGGGCCGCCTGCGCCGCGAGCTGGAGCAGGTGCGCCGGACGCGCGCGCTGCACCGCAAGCGGCGGGGCAGGGCCCCGTGGCCGGTGGTGGCGCTGGTCGGCTATACCAATGCGGGCAAATCGACGCTGTTCAACCGGATGACCGGCGCCGACGTCATGGCGGAGGACCTGCTGTTCGCCACGCTCGACCCGACGATGCGCGCGATCACCCTGCCGGGCGTGGAAAAGGCGATCCTGTCCGACACGGTGGGCTTCATCTCGGACCTGCCGACCCAGCTGGTCGCGGCCTTTCGCGCGACTTTGGAAGAGGTGACCTCGGCCGACATCATCCTGCATGTGCGCGATATCGCCAATCCCGACACGCAGGCGCAGAAGAAGCAGGTCCTCGAAGTCCTCGGCGAACTGGGCATCGGGGAGGGCGCTCCCGAGGACGGCGAAGCAGGCCAGGAAACCGGCCCGCCCATCATCGAGGTGTGGAACAAGCTCGACCTGCTGGACGCCGAACGCCGGTCCGCGCTGGAAGAGATGGCCGCTGCCGATCCTGACGTACTGCTGATCTCGGCGATCGATGGCGAGGGCGTCGAGACCTTGCGCGAACGCGTCGGGGCGGTGCTGACCAAGGGGGCGGTGCTGCATCATATCCTCGTGCCCGCCGCCGACGGCGCGCGGATCGCCTGGCTGCACGCCCATGGTGAGGTGGTCGGCGAAAAAGATGCCGGGAGCCCCGAAGGGGGCCCAATGCGCCAGCTCGACGTGCTGTTGACGCCCAAGGAATGGGGGCGTTTTGAATCGCTTGAGCCGCAAAGCTGACAAGCGGTCTTAAGGCTTTCCCTCGGTTGACTTCACCGCTTGCCAAAGCTTTTCCTGCGCCTCGATATCGAGACCGGCGAAGCTGCCGTCCGCCAGATCTTCCATTGCGCGATAGCGGCGCTCGAACTTGTCGTTCGCAGCGCGCAAGGCATCTTCCGGCGCAATCCCGTAGGCGCGCACGAGGTTGACCGCCGCGAACAAGACATCGCCGGCTTCCTCAACGCGGTCAGTGTCAGGAGCGCTGGCGAGTTCGTCGATTTCCTCGCGCAGCTTGGCCGCAGGGCCTGCCGCATCGGGCCAGTCGAAACCGTCGCGCGCCGCACGCTTCTGCAGTTTGTCGGCGCGTAGCAGCGCCGGGAGCGCGCGGGCCACGCCGTCCATGGCGCTGTTCTGGCCGCTTTGGGCGCGTTCTGCCGCCTTCAACTCCTCCCATCGTGCTCTCTGGTCGCCTTGCGTCTCATCGCCGAAGATATGCGGGTGGCGGCGTTCCATCTTGTCGCAAATCGCCGTGGCGACCGCGTCGAAGTCGAAATGTCCGGCTTCCTCGGCCATCCGGGCGTGGAACACGACCTGGAGCAGCAGGTCGCCGAGCTCGCCGCGCAGGTCCGCCATATCGGCGCGGTCGATCGCATCGGCGACTTCGTAGGCTTCCTCGATCGTGTACGGCGCGATGCTGGCGAAATCCTGCGCCAGATCCCATTCGCAGCCGCCATCCGGATTACGCAGCTGCGCCATGATCGAGAGAAGGCGGTCGATAGGGCGCATCACCACCCCCCTGCCGGACAAAACGATAGATTGATAATAAGTATTATGTAAATATGAGAGGGGTCGTTGCGAGGCTCAGCCACGCCCTATTTCCCCACCAGCGTGAAGAAAAACGCCACCGCCAGGAAGATCGCGCCCCAGGTGAGCGCCATGGTCAGCGTCTTCCTGCCGTTGATCCGGCGCGAACGATACGCGCCGAGCGCGAGGATCAGCCAGCCAAGCAGCGCGATGATCGAGACCCAGGTGCCGCCGCTCACGCAATCAACTCCATGCCGTCATAGCCCACCATGACCTTGTCCGGCACTTCGTCGCAAAGCGTGACGTAATCCATGCTCTTGTCGAGATGCGTCAGCACGGTGCGCTTGGCATTGACCCGGTCGGCCAGTTCCAGCGCCATGCCGAGGCTTGCATGCGTCGGATGCGGCTCACGGCGCAGGCAATCGGTCACGAGGATATCGGTGTCCATGAACAGCGCGACCGCCTTATCGGTAATTTCACTGAAGTCCGTCGCGTAACACACGGATTTTCCGTCAGCTTCCATGCGAAACCCGGTGCTCGTGCCCGGCCCATGCGGCATTTCGATCCATTCGAGGCCGAACCCCGCGACGATCTTCACCCGGTCGAGCACGTGCAGGTCCACGATCGAGGGATAGCCGTGCTTGCCGCTGAACACATAGTCGAACCGTTGGCGCAGCCGGCTGACCGTGAACTGGGAGGCGTAACCTGGAATTGGTGCACTGCGGCCGAAACGCATCGGCCTGAGATCGTCGATCCCGTGGCAATGGTCGGCATGGTCATGCGTCCACAAGACCGCGTCGACCCGGTCGATGCGGTTGACCAGCATTTGTTGGCGGAGGTCAGGCGACGTATCGACCAGCAGCCGGTCGCCGGCGTCGCTTTCGACCATGATCGAAACACGCATGCGCGTGTTGCGCGGATCATGCGGGTCGCACTCGCCCCATTCGTTGCCGATGCGCGGGACACCCGTTGAGGTGCCGGTGCCGAGCATCAGCAGTTTCACGCGGAGGCTTTCGAAAACAGCGCGAAGAAATTGGCGCTGGTCTGCGCGGCCAGCTGCTCGGGTGTCACCCCGCGCAGCTGCGCGACAAAACTGGCCGTGTCGCTGACAAAGGCCGGTTCGCAGGTCTTGCCGCGATGCGGGACCGGCGCGAGGAACGGGCTGTCGGTCTCGACCAGCAGGCGCTCGACAGGAATTTCGGCTGCGAATTCCTGTATTTCCTTCGCATTCTTGAAAGTGACTATCCCCGACAGAGAGATCGTCAGGCCGAGGTCCAGCACGCGTTCGCCAAAGCCGCGCGAGGCGGTGAAACAGTGGATCAGCGCCGGAAAGGCCCCCTTCCCCATTTCGTCCTCGAGGATTGCCAGCGTATCCTCCTCGGCATCGCGTGTGTGGATGACCAGCGGCAGCCCGGTCTCGCGCGCCACGCCAATATGCATGCGGAACAGGTCGCGCTGCACGGTGCGGTCCGAATGGTCGTAATAATAGTCGAGCCCGCTCTCACCGATGCCGATGACGCGCGGATGCTCGGTCGCCTTGAGGAGCACCTCGGCACCGAGATCGGCATGCTTGTCCGCCTCATGCGGATGGATACCGACAGTGGCGTAAACGTCATCCTCGCGCTCGGCGGTGCCGACCACGGCTTCCCATTCGCTCTGGCGGGTTGAAATATTTAGGAATGTGCCGACGCCCGCTGCGCGGGCACTGGCGAGCACCTCGCCCTGCCGTTCGATCAGGCCCTCGTAATTGAGGTGGCAATGGCTATCGACGAGCATCAGGCGGCGCTCGCTTCGGCCTCGGGCAGTTCGAGGCGCGGGAAAATCGGTTCGGGCTTGTCGAGCACATGCCCCGCCGGATTGCCCGCCCCACCCTCGGCCAGCGCCGGGAAAGCGCGTTCTTCTGCCGGAATGCCCATCGCATTGAGCAACTTTGTTGCCGCTGCCGGAGCGACGGGCAACAGGCCGATGGCAAGGTCGATAATGCAGCGGTAGAGCGTGCCCAGCACGGCCGCCATCCGCTCCGGGTCGGTCTTCCTGAGCGCCCAGGGGGCCATTTCATCGACATATTGGTTGCAGGCGAAGACCGCCTTCATCCATGCCTCCAGCCCGGCGGCGAAGGCCAGCTGGTCGAACTCGGCGCGCAGATCGCCCAGCACCGCCTCGCGCACCAGCGCCAGCAATTGCCGATCTTCCGGCGCTTCACCAACGCCGGGAACTTTGCCATCCAGATTCTTGAAAATCATCGACAAGGTGCGTTGCGCCAGATTGCCGAAGCTATTGGCCAGCTCGGCATTGGCGCGCATGACGATGCTTTCCGCCGACCAGCTGCCGTCTTGCCCGAAGGAGAATTCGCGCAGCAGGTAATAGCGCAGCACATCGACGCCGAACTGGTCCGCCAGCTCGCCCGGATCTGTGACATTGCCGAGCGACTTCGATTCCTTGACCCCGCGATTGAGCAGGAAGCCGTGGCCGAATACCTGCCTGGGCGTCGCAATCCCGGCACTCATCAGGAAGGCAGGCCAGTAGACTGCATGGAAGCGGACGATGTCCTTGCCGATCAGGTGCAGGTCGGCGGGCCAGAACTTCGCCATGTCCCCGCCCTCGTCCGGAAAACCAAGCCCGGTGAGGTAATTGGTGAGGGCGTCGACCCAGACATACATGACGTGATCGTCGGCACCCGGCACCTTTACGCCCCAGTCGAAACTGGTCCGGCTGACCGAAAGATCGCGCAGGCCGCCCTCGACGAAACGCACGACTTCGTTGCGGCGGCTTTCGGGCCGGATGAAGTCAGGCTGTTCGTTGTACAGGGCGAGCAGCTTGTCCTGATAATTGGACAAGCGGAAGAACCAGCTTTCCTCAACCGTCCACTCGACCGGCGTGCCCTGCGGTGAGAGCTTCTCACCGCCCTCACCCTCAGTCAGCTCGCTTTCGTCGTAATAGGCTTCATCGCGGACCGAGTACCAGCCCTCGTAACGGTCCAGGTAAAGATCACCATTGGCCTCCATCCGCCGCCAGAGTTCCTGCACCGAGGCGTGATGCTCGGGCTCGGTCGTGCGGATGAAGCGATCATACGAGATATCAAGTTTGTCGAACAGATCGTGGAAATAGCCGGACATTTCGTCGGCCAGCTCGCGCGGGGTCATGCCCAGGTCGCGCGCCTTCTGCGCCATCTTCAGGCCGTGCTCGTCCGTACCGGTCTGGAAGCGCACCTCGCGCCCCTGCAGGCGCTGGAAACGGGCCATCACGTCGGCGGCAATCGTCTCATAGGCATGGCCGATATGCGGCTTGCCATTGGGGTAGTGGATCGCGGTGGTAATGTAATAGGGGTCAGCCATGCGCGGCCTCCCTAGATGCGGCGAGCGAGGCGAGCAAGGTGCCGATTTCCATCGCCAGCAGGCTGGGATCAAAATTATAGGTCGGGGCCTGCGCGCCGAGCTGGACGAGCCCGGCATGGGTTTCGGCCAAGGCGGGGATGGCCGCAGGGGTGACGCCCACCATCCGGGCAGCCACGACGGCACGGGCGAGCTCGATGGCGGCCAGCTGCTTCTCGCGGCTCGGGCGGGTGCCCATCGCCTCGACCAGCCGACCCCGTGCGGTAAAGTCCGGGTCGCCGTGCTCGGCGATTTCCTTCATCACCCGGTGGACCTTGCCCAGGTCGAGCTTGACGAAATCGATTGCGACACCCGGTGAACCGGCGGCGGCGGCAATCGCCGCCTCCTGCACCGCCGGATCGGCATTGGGCTCCTCCCGCGCAAGAATGGCGCGCATGTCGCTCTCGCTCACGCGCGGGAAGGACAGCACCCGGCAACGCGAGCGGATCGTCGGCAGCAGCCGCCCCAGACGATGCGCGACCAGCAGGAAAAACGTGCCCACCGGCGGCTCCTCCAAGCTCTTGAGCAGCGCGTTGGCGGTGGGCGCTTCCATGTCGTCCGCCGGGTCGATAATGACCGCGCGGCGCGAACCCATCGTGGGCCGCGTGGTCAGGCGGCGCTGCAGCTGGCGGATCTGGTCGATGCGGATGTTGCGCGCGACCTCGTACGGTTTGCCGTCGTCGCGTTTCCTCGCCTCGGCATCATTCTTGGGCGGATGGGTGACATAGAGGATATCCGGGTGTTCGCCCGGCGGTTGCGGAACGCCCGGCTCGGCCACCAGCTCACGCGCGGCGGCGAGCGCAAAGGCGGACTTGCCCAGCCCGCGCCGCCCGGCAAGGATCCAGCCATGATGCATGCGGCTGCCCGCCAGCGCACGGTGCCACTGGGCCCACGCGTCCTCATGGCCGATATAGGCCGAGATATCGGGCGCCTGCCCCTCGCTCATCCGCCCTCGCCAAGATAGCTCGCCATGGCGTGCATGATCCGCGCATGGACCTCCTCCACACTGCCGGAGGCATCGACCCGCACGAAACGCGATGGATCACCCCCGGCAATCTCGCGAAAGCGCTCGGCGACGCGCGCGTGATAGGCGGCATCGCGCCCGCCGATGCGGTCACTGTCATTGCCATCCCGCGCAAGCAGACGTGCCTGCACAGCCTCGCTCTCGGCCTCGAGCAGGAAGGTCAGGTCGGGCATCAACCCATTCGAGCCGATGGCATGCATGGCGAGCACGTCATCGTCGCTCAGCACCCCGTGGCCACCTTGGTAGGCACGTGAGGAATCGACATAGCGGTCGCACACCACCCATTCGCCATCGCCGAGTGCCGGCCGGATCAGTTTCGCAACATGCTCGCCGCGCGCGGCGGCAAACAGCAGCGCGTCGCTGCGCGGCGTCCATTTCTGCGCGGGATCGAGCAGCAGCACACGGATCGCCTCGGCCCCCGGCGTACCGCCCGGCTCGCGCGTGAGGGTCACCGGAATACCGCGCAGGGCAATCGCCTGCGCCAGCAGCCGCGCCTGGGTGGACTTGCCTGCCCCTTCCCCACCCTCAAGCGTGATGAAGACACCGCGTTTCCTCTGCGGGCTCATGAGGCCAGCCCGCGCAGACCGGCGACGATACGGCGCAGCAGCCCGGCCTCGGCCACATCGCGCCCGGCCACCAACGGCACAGTGAAAGCGGGCTGCTCGCCGATGGTGACATCGAGCGCCGCCACCTCCTGCCCGGCCTTGATGGGGGCGCTCAGCGGGCCGCGATAGGTCACCTTGGCCTCCACCGGGCCGGGTGCGGCCGGCAGGCTCGCCATGACGTCATGATCGGCCACCAGCGTCAGCGTGTCGACTGCGCCGAGCTGGACCTGCGCCGTGGCCACTTGCTGCCCCTCCGCGAACAGGCGCGCCGGGGCAAAGGCGGCAAAGCCCCATTCGACGAGCGCGCGGGCGGTCGTGTCGCGTTCGCGGCCAGTCGGCGCGCCCGCGATGACCACGATCAGTCGCCGTCCCTCGCGCTCGGCGGAGCCGACGAAGGTATACCCTGCCTCGTTGGTGTAGCCGGTCTTGAGCCCGTCGGCGCCTTCGACCTTACCGGTCAGCGGATCGTGGTTGGCCTGCGTGATATTGTTCCAGCGAAAGCCGTGATTGCCAAAATAGCGGTCGTAATAGGCGGGATATTTGCGGATGATCGCGCTCGCCAGATGCACAAGGTCCTCCGCCGAGGTGTAGGTACTGCCGCCATCGGGAAAGCCGTTGGGTGAGCCGAAATGCGTGTTCTTCATGCCCAGCGCGCGGGCATTGTCGTTCATCAGTTCCAGCCATGCATCGAGAGTCCCGACCGAGGCCTGCGCCAGCGCCACGCTCGCATCGTTGCCCGACACGGTGGTGGCCCCCATCAGCAATTCGTCAATGGTCGGGCGGTCGCCAGCCTTGAGGAACATCGAGGACCCCTCGCCCGACCACTCGTCCTCCAGCTGCTGGCTGACAAGGAACGGGCGCTCCAGCGGCAGATTGCCGCTCTCGACCTGCTGGAAGGCGGTATAGGCGGTCATCACCTTGGTAACCGAAGCCGGAATAAAGCGCCGGTCCGCCTCGCGCGCAAACAGCACCTGTCCGCTCGCCATGTCGACCAGCAGAGCGATGGGGATGTCGGGCCCCACCGGCGCGGGCGGCATCGCGCGGGTGACAATCTGCTCGGCCTCGCCCAGCTGTTCCACCGGCGCGACCGGATCGGCACGCAGGCCCGTCGTCAGCAGGCCAGCCCCCAGACTCAGCAGGACGGCTGTGGCGATAGCCGGCAGGAAACGCGGTAATTGGGGGCGCAAGGACAGTCCTCTCGGGCGCATGAGGCAGATTCGCTACCCGCTATAACGCGCCGCGCGCGCGCTGCCCAATCCCTGAACGCCCCGGACGCGAGGCTTTCCTCAGCGCACGATCTCGTCCGCCAGCAACCCCACGCTCATCGCGTAATAGTTCGAGCAATTATATTTGAGGATCGCCTCGTAATTGCGGGTGATGAGGTAACCGGGCGCGGCGCGGCCATCGGGCTCGAACAGGCTGACCAGCACGTCGTCGCCAATCGGTGCGCGCGGCGTCACCCCCGCCTCGCGATATTCGCGCACCGTCATCCACGGGCCATGGCGGTTATGGACGCGCGGGCAGTCGGACAGGTTCGCACCCGCCTCAACACCCGGGACATCGACACTGTTGGGCACGAACGCCCGTACGCCCCACGGTTCGCCCGGACGCCAGCCGGAGGCGCGGAAGTAATTGCCGATCGAATGGAGAGTGTCCGCATCCGAATCCCAGATGTCACGGTCGCCATCCCCGTCGCCGTCGACGGCGATGCGCAGATAGACGCTGGGGAGGAATTGCGGATTGCCGAAGGCCCCGGCCCAGCTGCCCTTGAGCGCGCTGCGCGGCACACCCTCGTCCACCATTTGCATCGTCGCGATCAGCTCCCCCTCGAACAACTCCCGGCGGCGGCCTTCCCAGGCCAGCGTGGCGAGCGCCTGCGGGAGGTCGAAATTGCCCTTGACCGCACCATAGGCGGTCTCATGTCCCCAGATCGCGACGAGGATCTGTTCGGGCACGCCGTACGCCTCCTCGACCTCGGCAGCGAGATAGCGGACCTGCGCCATCTTGCGCCGCCCGGCAGTGATCCGCGCCTGCGTATTGTGGCGGGCGATATAGCTGGAAAGATAGGCGAACCCCGTGGCCGGATTGACCCGGCCGCCCGAGGAGACATTGTCCTGGTCGAGCGCCATCACCCGGCGGCTCGGCTCAAGGCCGGCGGTAACGGTGCGAATCGCGCCGTCCGATACACCCTCTGCGCGAGCCTTGGCAGAGACGTCTTCCAGATAGTCTGCAAAGCTCTCGCTTTGCGCGCAGGCGGCAGTGGGAACCAGCGCGGCGACGGCGAGGATCGGCAGGAGCTGTCGGGTCAGTGCTTTCATGCGGCCTCTCCTGCCAGTGCGCGCCGCGCTTGGGAATCCCCCAGCCTCGTACACCGCGAAAAATACCGTGGAAGTTTAGGCAGGTGGCGATGAAAGCCCGCTGAACCGGGCTGGTGGACAGTCGACAGGCTGGCGACTTGCGGCTAACGGCCTTGCGCTCGCGATGCGGACAGGTGGCAGAGCGGTTGGAGCCGGAGGCGTGGCCGCAGGCCACAATCAACGGTCTTTGTCGCCGCAGGTGACAAGGGTGGCCGAGGAAGCTAACGGCCAAGCGCTCGCGATGCGGACAGGTGGCAGAGCGGTTGAATGCAACGGTCTTGAAAACCGTCGTGGGTGCAAGCCCACCGTGGGTTCGAATCCCACCCTGTCCGCCAGCGCTGCCGCCGCAGGCTGGCAGCGATGGTGGATCGCGGTGAGGCAAGAACCCACAGGTTCGGAGTCGGAGCGCGGAGACGACCGGAGCGTAGCGAAGGTCTATCCCACCCTGTCCGCCAATCGCCTTCACGGCATCTGCTGTTTCCGGTCATAGTCTGTTTGCGAATTCTCGATCTGGGAAAGATGGTGAGACGCCCACATGCCCAATGCCTGAATGGGTTCGGCCAGCGAATATCCAAGTTGCGTCAGCTCGTAATCCACCCTGGGCGGGATTGATGGCGTCACCGTTCGTTTGACCAGGCCGTCGCGCTCGAGGTTGCGGAGCGTCAATGTCAGCATCCGCTGCGAAATACCATCAACCCCGCGCTTCAACTCGCTGAACCGCCATGATTTCTGGCGCAGCAGCATGATGACAAGCACGCTCCATTTACTGGCGATGCTCGACAGTACGCGCGAGATTCGCAGGCAGTCCTCCGTCGCGCGGATCACCGGCTCGGTTTCATCCATGTGACCTCCGTATCAATCTTGTGTCGTCTTGTGGCGTTCGCCGCAGGGTCTTAGCTGCCCTTAGTTACAAAAGAGAACCAAGGATAGATGTGAGACACATGGAGGAGATCAACCATGGCTGACGCCACCAAGATCGTGGTAATGGCCGGCGCGACCGGCAGACTGGGCATGATGACGGCGCGGATCCTGCTGGAAAGGCCGGGCGTGCAACTGCGCCTGCTGGCACGGCCTGAGAGCACGGAAAAGCTGTCGGCACTGCAGGCCAAAGGTGCCGAAGTCGTCGCAATCGACCTGGAGGCTCCGGACAATGATGCTCTGCTGGCACAGGCCATGCAGGATGCCTTTTGCGTCGTTTCCACCATCGGCGCGCAGGCGGGGCCTGACGTCATGATCGGCACACAGCTGCGCCTGCTGCAAGCGGCCCGAGATGCGGGTGTCCGGCGCTTCATACCGTCCTGCTTTTCCTATGATATCTCCGGGCTCGAACAGGGCGAGAACCTCAATTCCGATATTCTCCGCGCCTTTTTGCACGCCGCGCAGCAGGTGCGCGGGGATGTCGAGCTGGTACAGATCCAGATCGGCGCCTATGCCGACCCGGCCATCCTGTTCGGTTTTCTCGGCGCGTTCGACCTTGCCGCCGGAGAGGCGTTCCTCTGGGGCGACGGCAACGCCCGGATGGATTTCACGACCTATCTCGACACCGCGCGGTTCACGGCGGAGGCGGCAATCGACGATGCGGTATTGCCCGATATCCTCCAGTTTGCCGGCGACAGCCTGACGTTCCATGAACTCGTTCAGGCTTACGAAGCGGGCTCGGGCAAATCCATTGCCGTGCAGCAGCTGGGAACCATGGCGGATCTCGATGACGAGATCGGTCGGCGCATGCAGGCAGAGCCGCAAAACTTTTTCGCCTGGTTGCCGCTGATGTACTGGCGGGCAATGCTGTCGGGAAAGGTCGCGCTGCAATCGATCGGCAACGATCGCTACCCGCACGTCAAACCGATGTCGATGGCCGATTACGTCCGTGAAGCGGGGCTGTAAGTAAACCCGGCAGACCCTGCTGGATGGTCCCACCCTTTCCACCGCCCCGTTTCGTGTCACGGTGCACCAGGATGCAGTGGCGCGACGTACCGCGTGTTGTTACTGCATCGCGGGATTATTGGATCGGCCCGCAGCGAGTGAACATCTACAAGGCTTCTGGCAGCAACGCGGAGTTCGGCGCATCCGGTACAGCGGGATTGGGAGTTCGAGATGAAGGCAATACAGATCGCCACCTTCGGCGCGCCGGACGTCATGCGGCTGGTGGATGTGCCCGATCCGGTTTCGGGCGCGGGCGAGGTGGTGATAGATGTGCGCGCGGCCGGGGTCAATCCTGCGGATACCTATCTGCGGGCCGGTGAATACGCCGTCAAACCGCCCCTTCCGCTGATCCCGGGGGGAGACGCCAGCGGAGTTATCTCGGCGGTTGGACCCGGCGTGGAGCGGCTTGCGGTCGGTGACCGGGTAATGACTGGCCTCGCACTGAGTTTCGACATGACCGGCTGTTACGCGCAAAAGGTCAAGCGCAAGGCCGAGCACGTCCTGCCATTGCCTGATAATGTCAGCTTTGAAGAGGGGGTCGCCTTTGGCGTATCCTATCCGACCGCCCATTATGCGCTGTTCGAACGCGGCGGGGCGAAGGCGGGAGAAACCGTGTTCATCCATGGTGCCAGCGGCTCGGTCGGCACCTGCGCCATTCAGTTGGCGCGTCGCGCCGGGCTGACGGTGATCGGCAGCGCCGGGACAGCCAGGGGGATGGAGCTGGTCCTTCAGGAAGGCGCCGATCATGCGGTCGATCACACGCAGTCCGGCTACATCGAAGAGGTGCGACACCTGACCGGGGGCAAGGGCCCGGAGCTGATCGTGGAGATGCTCGCCAACGTCAATCTCGCCGCCGACATGGATCTGGTCGCCAAGTTCGGGCGCGTGGTGATCATCGGCAATCGTGGCGAAATCACCCTCAGCCCGCGGGTCGCGATGGTCAAGGAACTCGATATTCGCGGCATTTCGTTGTGGAACGCTACGCCCGAACAGGTCGGGCCAATGATGGACGATATTCTGGCAGGCGTCGCCGACGGAACCTTGCGGCCCATCATTGGCAGGAAATTCCCGCTGGCCGAGGCGGCTGCGGCCCATGTTGCGGTGCTTGAGCGCGGTGCATTCGGCAAGATAGTGCTGGTGCCGTGACGCGGACAATTGCTGAAATGACTGCCCGCAACGCCGCCGGGCACGTGGAGGACCTGCACCCATGAGCGCCTATATCATCTTCGACGTCGAAATCCTCGATCCGGAAATCTACCGGGAATACATGGCCCAGGTGAAACCCGCCCTGGAAGCCATCGGCGGCAGCTATCTGGTCCGCGGTGGCGAACACCGGGTGTATGAAGGCGACTGGCAGCCGCATCGCATCGTGCTGCTGGAGTTACCCTCGCTCGATGTGTGGGAACGCTTTTACGAAAGCGACGCCTATCAGGGCCTCAAGCATTTGCGGGAGAAGAGCAGTTCGGGCCGCCTGATCGGCGTCGTTGGCGTCTAGCCAGCGCTACCGCCAGAAGCAGGCTCAGGCCTCGCGCCCGGTGGCGTAAAGCAACTGCCCCTCACCCAGAAGTTCGAGCACACTCGCGATCTCGCTCTTCTCGAACGCGAAACAGCCAAAGCTGCGCCCCACGCGACCATAATCGCTCGCCATTGCGGCATCGACATAGGATGCGCCGTGGATCACGATCGCGCGGTCATAGGCATTGTTGTTTTGCGGCTCGAGCCCGTGGAGGCGGCGCGAGCGGCCATGCTGTCCGACATAGGCTGCGCCGCACATATAGCTGCCGCGCGACGAGGCATTCGATCCTTCGACATTGGAGAAGCGCTGGACATAACCGCTGTTCTGCGGGTCCGAACCCCTTCCGTGCGAGACCAGCAGCGAGCGCATGATCTTGCCGCGTTCGACATCGACGATGTGAAACCGGTACTTGCCCGAATGGACGCGAAAATCGGCAATCCCCATCCGCCGATGGTCGGTGATCCGGTCGGCATGGCGATCCAGCGCGCCCAGCGCATCTTGCACGATATCGGCCAGCGGGGCGGTCGGCGGCTCGACCAGCGCAGCCGCCACGGCACGCGACGACGCCAGCAAGCCGCCGCCTGCTGCCACCGTGGTGCCGAGGAAATTCCGCCGATTTAGCTTCATCTTTGATCAATCCGCTTGTGCAGATCCGATGGTAGACCCGATATATTGTTCTCCTGAAAATAGGGGCCTACTTACCCCGATGCAAGTTTGGGAACTAATTGTGAGCTGGAAGCATACACTACTGGCCGCGTTTCTGCTGGCCGCTAATCCGGTTCAGGCGGTCGCCGGCGAGGGCGCGCAATGGTCGTCTGCCGACCTCGCGACGCTGGGTCGCTGGCGCGAGGCGGCCCTGCTTGAAGGGTTGCCCGAACTTCCGGCCGCAGAACTGGACGCAGCCCGCGAGGGCGACGATCCGCTGGCAGTCGACGCGGCGGCGGATGCTTTGGCGCTCAGGCTGGCGCGCATGCACCTGCTCGGCAATGCCGCCCCGGCAGAGCGTAGCGGGTGGCATATCGTCGACACGGACGCGGAACTGCCGCTGGAGGAGATGCTCGCCCAGGCCGTCGCCAGCGATACGCTCGACACGTTCTTTGCGCTGATGCGGCCAGCGGGACGCGAATATGCTGCGCTGCTGGCGGCCTATGACGCCGAGACGGAGCCCGAGCGGCGCGCGACCATTGCCCGCAACATGGAGCGGTGGCGCTGGATGCCACGCTCGCTGGGCGAGGATTACGTGCTCGTCAACGCCGCCCGCTTCGAGGCGGAGCTAGTGCGCGGCGGCGAGCATGTTGGCACCTGGCGAGTCATTGTCGGCAAGACGAGTACCCCCACCCCCGTCTTCCAGGCAACGATCGGCGGGGTCGTGCTCAATCCCTGGTGGGAGATCCCCGACAGCATCGTGCGTGAGAGCGTCGGCGCGCTGGTCCGCAACCGGCCCGCCGTGGCGGCTGCGCGTGGCTATGTCGTGCAGGACGGGCGCTATCGCCAGAAGCCGGGGCCGAAAAATGCGCTGGGCCAGATGAAGCTAGTGATGCCCAACCCCTATTCGGTGTTCATGCATGATACGCCGAACAAGACTCTGTTCGACGAGGAGGTGCGCGCCTTCAGCCATGGCTGCATCCGCACCGACGACGCGATCGGCTATGCCGCGACCTTGCTCGACGGCGTGCTGACGCGTGAGGAGGTCGATGCGATCCTCGTCTCGCGCGAAACGAAAACCGTCTCCATCGCCCATCCGATACCCGTCTACATCACCTATTTCACCGCCATCAGCGACGGCGAGGGTGACGTCACGCTGCTCGACGACATCTACCGGCGCGATGACCGGATCAGGACCTTGAGCGGTGGCGGTCAAACCCAGCTGGCGGCCCGACTGATGGCCCCACTACTGCTACAGGGGACGGTGACGGAAACCGCTGACGACCTGCCTGCGGAATGCTGATAGCAAGCTGACCATGGCAAAACTCGACCCGACAACGCCACATCCCATGGTCTTGCCCGACGGCACCGTCATCAGGACGGTCGTCCAGCTAAACCGGGTGATCGACCATCGGCGCATTGCCATCGGCGATTTCAGCTATTTCGGCCATCTGGAAGAGCTGGAGGACTATGCCGACTACCTCGCGCCCTATCTGTTTCCGCTGAGCCCTGAGCAGCTCGTCATCGGCAAGTTCTGCCAGATCGCTCACGGGGTGCGGATCGTCACCAGCAGCGCCAATCACGACACCAGCGGCTTCTCGACCTATCCCTTCGCCAACTTCATGATGGATGAGAGCATCGGGTTTGACGACATCAAGGCGCTGTTCAACCTGCCCGGTCGCAAGGGCGATACCGTCATCGGCAACGACGTGTGGATCGGCATGGAGGCGCTGATCATGCCCGGCGTCACCATTGGCGACGGCGCGATCATCTCCGCCCGGTCGGTGGTTGCCAAGGACGTTGCGCCCTACACCATCGTCGGCGGGAATCCGGCCAAACCGATCCGTGCCCGATTTGACGAGGCGACCATTGCCGCGCTCCTCGACATCGCCGGTGGGACTGGCCTACCGAGGTGATCGAGGCGAATATCGGCGCCATCACCAGCGCCGATATCGAAGCGTTGAGAGCCGCCGCGCCTTAATCGCTGTTTCAGCGTGGCTGAAACAGGCGCGGTTCAGGCCCACTCCCCCTCCCAACCTCCCGACAGGCTAAAATTTGGGAGGTCGGGAGGGGGAGCGGGCTGGTGCCGCGATCCAAACTAAATATGCAATGCCCGCCCGTAGCTGGCGAGCACGCTTTCATGCATCGATTCCGAGATCGTCGGATGCGGGAAGACGGTCTGCATCAGCTCCGCCTCGGTGGTTTCCAGCGTCTTGCCGACGACAAAGCCCTGGATCATCTCGGTCACTTCCGCGCCCACCATGTGCGCGCCGAGCAGTTCACCGGTCTTCGCATCGAACACGGTTTTGACGAAGCCCTCGGCCTCGCCCAGCGCGATGGCCTTGCCATTGCCGATGAAGGGGAAGGTGCCCGCCTTCACGGTGTAGCCAGCCTCTTTCGCCTTGGCCTCGGTCAGGCCGACGCTGGCAATCTGCGGGTGGCAATAGGTGCAGCCCGGAATATTGCCGCGGTCGAGCGGATGCGGATGCACCTCCTTGTTGCCCAGTTCCCTGGCGATGGCCTCGGCACAGGTCACGCCCTCATGCGACGCCTTGTGCGCCAGCCAAGGCCCCGGCGTGCAGTCGCCAATGGCCCACAGCCCCTTCGACTTGGTGCGGCCATAGGGATCGATCTGGATGAAGCCCCGGTCGAGGTCGGCCAGCTTCTCGATCCCGATATTCTCGGTGTTGGGCACGATCCCGATGGCGGTGATGCAGTGGGTGTATTCGCCCGACTGGATCTTGCCGTCCTTGCCCTTGATCTTGGCCGAAACGCCCTTGTCGGTGACCTTCAACTCCTCGACGCCCGCGCCGGTCATGATCGTCATGCCCTGCTTGGTGAGCGACTTTTCGAGGAAGGCGGAGACGTCCTTGTCCTCCACCGGCACGATCCGGTCGAGCATTTCGACCACGGTCACATCACAGCCCATGTCGTTATAGAAGCTGGCGAACTCGATCCCAATGGCGCCCGAGCCGATGACCAGCAGCTTCTTGGGCATTTCGGGCGGGGTCATCGCGGTGCGATAGGTCCATACCTTCTTGCCGTCCGCAGGCGCGAAGGGCAGGTCGCGCGCCCGCGCACCGGTGGCGACGATCACATGCTTGGCGGTGAGCTTCTCTTCGCCCTTCTCGCCCTTCACCATCAGCGAGGTCGGGCCGGTCAGCGTGCCCTCGCCCATATGGACGGTGATCTTGTTCTTCTTCATCAGGT
>CAYOSE010000052.1:0-18976 GCA_964406535.1 uncultured Sphingomonadaceae bacterium | reverse complement strand
TGGTGGAGTACAGCTCCTACAGGTTCGTGACGGGTCCGGACGTGGTCAAGACGGTCACCAACGAGGTGGTCACGCAGGAAGAGCTGGGCGGGGCGGTCACCCACACCACCAAGACCAGCGTGGCCGATGTCGCGTTTGACAACGATATCGAGGCGCTGCTGGCGACCCGCGAATTCGTCAGCCTGCTGCCCTCGGACAATCGCAGCGGCGTGCCCGAACTGCCCTGCGCGGATCCGTGGGACCGGCTGGAGGACAGCCTCGACACGCTGATCCCGGCCAATGCCAACCAGCCCTACGACATGCACGAACTGATCCGCAAAGTGCTCGACCACGGCGAGTTCTTCGAGGTCCAGCCCGCGCATGGCGGCAATATCCTGACCGGGTTCGGTCGGGTCGAGGGGCGCACGGTGGGCGTGGTCGCCAACCAGCCGATGGTGCTGGCGGGCGTGCTCGACATCAATGCCAGCCGCAAGGCGGCGCGCTTTGTGCGTTTCTGCGATGCGTTCAACATCCCGATCATCACCTTCGTCGATGTGCCGGGCTTCCTGCCGGGCACCGCGCAGGAGCATAACGGCATCATCAAGCACGGCGCGAAGCTGCTGTTCGCCTATGCCGAGGCGACTGTGCCCAAGATCACGATCATCACCCGCAAGGCTTATGGCGGGGCGTATGACGTGATGGCTTCAAAGCACCTGCGTGGTGACCTCAACTATGCCTGGCCTACCGCCGAGATCGCGGTGATGGGCGCGAAGGGCGCGGTGGAGATCATCTTCCGCCAGGATCGCGACGACCCGGAGAAGATCGCGGCCAAGACCAAGGAATATGAGGACGCCTTCGCCAACCCCTTCGTGGCGGCGCAGCGCGGCTATATCGACGAGGTGATCTACCCGCATTCCACGCGGCGGCGCATCGCGCTGGGCCTGCGGAAGCTGCGGAACAAGCAGCTCGAGAACCCGTGGAAGAAGCACGATAATCTGCCGTTGTGATGGGCGCAATTCTAAATACTCCGGCACCGTTTTTAATGCTCGTCGCGGTATTCTCCGGTTTTGGTGCATTTCACCTTTTAACCCGTGGGGCGATCTTTTCACCTGATTGGTCGGATTGGATGAAGGAGGTTCGATGTGAGGAGGCGCCGGTCCGTTATTTCTTCAGCCTCGCAGTTGCCTTGCTCATTTTTGTCGGATCGATCGGTATCTTGGGCTTTCAATGGATGAATTGACATGAAACTCGGGCGTCTCAACCGTCATTGCGAGCGTAGCGAAGCAATCCAGTTCCGGCCATGGCGCTTGAGGCTGAACTCTCGGCTGGATTGCCGCGGCCCCCGGAGCAAGTCCGGGGTCCTCGCAATGACGATTGGCGAGGGTTGCCTTAAGCTTCGCTTGCCCTGCGTCGCCTCGTAATGACGTGGGAGAAGGCACCTTGCGTCTACATCATGGCGAGCAAACGCAACGGCACACTCTACACGGGCCTCACTTCGGACTTACCAAAGCGTGTCTGGCAACACCGCGAGGGCGTCGCGGACGGGTTCACAAAGCGGTATGGCTGCAAGCTGCTGGTCTGGTTCGAGCAACACGAAACGATGGAATCCGCAATTGTGCGCGAGAAACAGATCAAGGCAGGCAGTCGAAAGGCGAAGCTGGGTTTGATCGAGGCAATGAACCCGCAGTGGCGCGATCTGTATGAGGAAATTGCTCATGGATAGACTCGGACTGGATTGCTGCCCCCGGCTCAAGGCCGGGGTCGCAATGACGAAGGTAGATAAATGAAACTCGGACGTCTCAACCACATCGGCGTCGCCACGCCATCATCCTTCCGTCAACCTGAACTTGTTTCAGGGTCGATTTCTCCGATTGCGCGGACCGGGCGGGCCGAGGGATGGATGCTGAAACGAGTTCAGCATGACGATATGCCGGGAGTTGGCGCATGAAACTGGGAAGATTGAATCACATCGGCGTCGCCACGCCGTCCATCGAGGAATCGATCCGCTATTTCCGCGAGGTGATGGGCGCGACAAAGTTCCACAAGCCCTTCGACCTGGAGGCGCAGGGCGTGAAGGTGTGCTTCGTCGACACCCCCGACAGCGCGGGCGAGGTCGGCAAGGGCACCCAGATCGAGCTGATCGAACCGCTCGGCCCCGACAGTCCGATCAACTCGTTCCTCGCCAAGAACCCCGCCGGTGGCCAGCATCACCTGTGCTACGAAGTGGAGGATATCGAGGCCGCGCGCGCGCATTTCGAGGGGATGGGCAAGCGCATCCTCGGCCCCACGCGCATCGGCGCGCATGGCACCCCGATCTTCTTCCTCCACCCCAAGGACATGATGGGTCAACTGACCGAGATCATGGAAACGCCCAAGTCGGGCGCGCACTGGTCGAACTGACCTTGATCCCAACGCAACCAAACCCGCTCGGGCTGAGCCTGTTTTTGTTCGAGAAGTAAAGGACGGCCCTTCGACAAGCTCAGGGCGAACGGATATTATGGCTGACAAGACAACCCCGACCTATGCCGACTGGAAGCCCCTTGCCGACAAGGAGGTGAAAGGACGCGACCTGACCTGGCACACGCCAGAGGGCATTGACGTCAAGCCGCTCTATACCAGCGAGGATGCGGCGGGGATCGACAGCGGCGTGCCGGGCATCGCGCCGTTCACGCGCGGCCCCTATGCCAGCATGTACACAGGCCGCCCGTGGACGATCCGGCAATATGCGGGCTTCTCGACCGCCGAGGAATCGAACGCCTTCTATCGCCGCAACCTGGCGGCGGGGCAGAAGGGCCTGTCGGTCGCCTTCGATCTCGCCACACATCGCGGCTACGATTCCGATCACCCGCGCGTGGTCGGTGACGTGGGCAAAGCGGGCGTCGCCATCGACACCGTGCGCGACATGGAAATCCTGTTCGACCAGATCCCGCTCGACACGATGAGCGTGTCGATGACGATGAACGGCGCGGTGATCCCCGTGCTGGCCTTCTACATCGTCGCGGCGGAGCGGCAGGGCGTGGCGCAGGAGAAACTCGCCGGGACCATCCAGAACGACATCCTGAAGGAGTTCATGGTCCGCAACACCTATATCTATCCGCCCGAGCCGAGCATGCGGATCGTCTCCGACATCATCGCCTATACCCCGGCCAACATGCCGAAATTCAACAGCATTTCGATCAGCGGCTATCACATGCACGAGGCCGGGGCGACCGCGGTGCAGGAACTGGCCTTCACCATCGCCGACGGCAAGGAATATGCTATGCGCGCGATGGCGACCGGGCTCGATATCGATGCCTTCGCGCCGCGCCTGAGCTTCTTCTGGGGCATCGGCATGAACTTCTTCATGGAGATCGCCAAGATGCGCGCCGCGCGCACACTGTGGCATGATGTCATGACCGGGCTGGGCGCCAAGAACCCCAAGTCGAAGATGCTGCGGACGCATTGCCAGACCAGCGGTGTCTCGCTGCGGGAGCAGGACCCCTACAACAACGTCATCCGCACTACTTTGGAGGCGCTGTCGGCGGTGCTGGGCGGAACGCAGTCGCTGCATACCAATGCGCTCGACGAAGCGATTGCGCTGCCGACCGACTTCTCGGCCCGCATCGCGCGAAACACCCAGCTGGTGCTGCAGGAGGAATCGGGCGTCACCAATGTTGCCGATCCGCTCGGCGGCTCGTGGTATATCGAGGCATTGACAGCCCAGATCACCGAGCAGGCGCGCGCGATGATCGCCGAGGTTGACGCGGCGGGCGGGATGACCGCCTATGTCGCCACCGGCAAGCCCAAGGCCGCCATCGAGGAGGCCGCCGCCGCCAAGCAGGCCAAGGTTGATCGCGGCGAGACGGTGATCGTGGGCGTCAACAAGTACCGCCTCGCCAAGGAAGATCATCTCGACACGCTCGACATCGATAACCACGCGGTCCGCACGAGCCAGATCGCCCGGATCGAGCGCGTCCGCAGCGAACGCGACGAGGCGGCCTGCGCGGCGGCCCTGAAAGCGCTGAGCGAAGGAGCCTCAAGGACCGTTCGCCCTGAGCCAGTCGAAGGGTCTCACGAACGGTCCATTCATGCTTCGACAAGCTCAGCACGAACGGACCTTTCAACCAATCTCCTCGCCCTCGCGGTCGAGGCGGCACGCCACGACGCTACCCTGGGCGAGATTTCGGCGGCGATGGAGGTGGTCTTCGGGCGCTATGACACCGTGCCCAAGCCCGTGCGTGGGGTCTACTCCGCCTCCTATGCCGGTGACGAGCGCTACGAGGCCGTGGTTGCGGGCGTCGAGGCGGTCGGGCGGCGGCTCGGCCACAAACCGCGTGTGCTTGTCGCCAAGATGGGGCAGGACGGTCACGATCGCGGCGCCAATGTGATCGCCAGCGCCTTTGCCGACATGGGTTTCGAGGTGATCTCCGGCCCGCTGTTCCAGACGCCGGCAGAAACCGCGCAGATGGCGCTTGAGCATGAAGTCGACGCGGTGGGGGCGTCCTCGCTCGCCGCCGGGCACAAGACGCTGATCCCCGAACTGATCGGCCATCTGAAGGATGCCGGGCGCGCCGATATCAAGGTCGTTGCGGGCGGCGTTATCCCGCCCCAGGACTATGATTTCCTGCGCGACGCGGGCGTACAGGGCATTTATGGTCCGGGCAGCAATGTCGTCGAATGCGCGGCCGACCTGCTGCGTCTGCTGGGGCACAACATGCCGCCCGCCGACGAAGCGCTCGACGCGGCGCAATAGAGAGAGGGAAGAGACCATGGCCGACCACAGGATCGAGACGCTTACCATCCACGCCGGGCAGCAGCCTGACCCGACCACCAATGCGCGGATCACGCCGATCTACCAGACGGCGAGCTATGTCTTCGACAGTACCGAGCACGCGGCGAACCTGTTCGCGCTGAAGGAATTCGGCAACATCTACTCGCGCATCATGAACCCGACCAACGATGCGCTGGAGCAGAAGATCGCCGCGCTCGAAGGCGGGGTCGCGGCTTTGGGCGTGGCCTCGGGCCATGCGGCGCAGCTGATCGCATTCCACACGCTGATGGAGCCGGGCTGCAACATCGTCGCGGCGAACAAGCTGTATGGCGGCTCGCTCAACCAGATGGGCGAGAGCTTCAAGAAATTCGGCTGGGAAACGCGCTTTGTCGACGCCGACGATCCGGAGAACATCCGCGCGGCGATGGACGACAAGACGCGCTGCGTATTCATCGAAAGTCTCGCCAATCCCGGCGGTGTGGTCACCGATATCGCCGCGATTGCGGCGGTTGCTCACGATGGCCCAGGAAACGGGGGAGTGCCGCTGATCGTCGACAACACCATGGCCAGCCCCGCGCTGTGCCGCCCGTTCGAACATGGTGCGGATATCGTCACCCACTCGACCACCAAGTTCCTCAATGGCCATGGCAATGCCATTGGCGGGGTGATCGTCGACAGCGGCAAGTTCGACTGGAAAGCGCAAGGCGACAAGTTCCCCAGCCTGACGCAGCCCAATGGCTCGTATCACGGCGCGGTGCTGGTCGACGCGCTGGAGCCGGTCGGCCCGATCGCCTTCATCATCGGCTGCCGCATTCTGGGTCTGCGCGACCTTGGCCCGGCCATGGCGCCGCAGAATGCCTGGCTGGCGCTGACCGGCATGGAGACGCTGGCGCTGCGGATGGAGCGGCATTGCGACAACGCGCTGGCCGTCGCCAAGTGGCTGCAGGGCCATGAGAAGATCGCCTGGGTTTCCTATGCCGGTCTGGAGGGCAATGCGTACAAGCCGCTCGCCGACAAATATCTTGGCGGCAAGGGCGGGGCGGTGTTCACCTTCGGCGTGAAGGGCGGCTACGAGGCGGGCGTGAAGCTCGTCTCCAGTGTTGAGCTGTTCAGCCACCTCGCCAATATTGGCGACACGCGCTCGCTCATCATCCACCCGGCCTCGACCACGCACAGCCAGCTTTCCGAAGAGGAACTGGTGGCGGCGGGTGCAGGCCCGGACGTAGTTCGCATCTCCGTCGGCATCGAGCATGTCGACGATATCATCGCCGATCTGGAACAGGGACTGGCAAGCATCTGATGTTCACAAAAATCCTCATTGCCAATCGCGGCGAAATCGCCTGCCGTGTCATCCGCACCGCGCGGCGCATGGGTATCGCCACCGTCGCGGTCTATTCCGACGCCGATGCGCGCGCGCCCTTCGTGCAGCTGGCCGACGAGGCCGTGCATATCGGGCCGTCGCCCGCCGCCGAAAGCTATCTGATCCCCGAAAAGATCATCGCCGCGGCCAAGCAGACCGGGGCCGAGGCCGTGCATCCGGGCTATGGTTTCCTGTCCGAGCGCGCGAGCTTCGTCGAGGCGCTGGCAAAGGAAAACATCGCCTTCATCGGCCCGCCGGTGAACGCCATCGCGGCGATGGGCGACAAGATCGAGTCCAAGAAACTCGCGCGTGAGGCCGGGGTCAATGTCGTCCCCGGCTATGTCGGCGAGATCGACGACACCGAGCACGCGGTTAAGATATCGAACGACATCGGCTATCCGGTGATGATGAAGGCCAGCGCGGGCGGTGGCGGCAAGGGCATGCGCCTCGCCTATTCGGAAAAGGACGTGCGCGAGGGCTTCGAAAGCGTGAAACGCGAAGGCCTCAACTCCTTCGGCGACGACCGCGTCTTCATCGAGAAGTTCATCGAGGACCCGCGCCATATCGAGATCCAGGTGCTCGGCGACAAGCACGGCAATGTGCTCTACCTGAACGAGCGCGAATGCAGCATCCAGCGCCGCCACCAGAAGGTGGTGGAAGAGGCCCCGTCGCCCTTCGTCACACCCAAGATGCGGAAAGCCATGGGCGAGCAGTGCGTCGCGCTGGCCAAGGCGGTGGACTACCACTCGGCGGGTACGGTCGAGCTGATCGTCAGCGGCAAGGACCCGACGGGCGAGAGCTTCTACTTCCTCGAAATGAACACCCGCCTGCAGGTCGAGCATCCGGTGACCGAGGCGATCACCGGCATCGACCTGGTCGAGCAGATGATCCGTGTCGCCTATGGTGAGAAGCTGGCGCTGACGCAGGACGATATCGGCATCAATGGCTGGTCGATCGAGAACCGCGTCTATGCCGAGGATCCCTATCGCGGCTTCCTGCCCAGCATCGGGCGGCTGATCCGCTACGATCCGCCGGCGGCGAGCGCGAACCAGCAGCCGGTCGCGGGCACCCCGGATGCGGCCTATATCCGCGTCGACGACGGCGTCGAGGAAGGCGGCGAGGTGTCGATGTTCTACGACCCGATGATCGCCAAGCTGATTACCTGGGCGCCGACGCGCGACGAGGCGGCGGATTTGCAGGTGCAGGCGCTCGACCATTTCCTGATCGAGGGGCCGGGCCACAATATCGACTTTCTCTCCGCGCTGATGCAGCACCCGCGCTTCCGCAGCGGAGAACTGACCACGGGCTTTATCGCCGAGGAATATCCGGAAGGGTTCGAGGGCGCCGCGCCCAGCGAAGAGCTGCTGCGCGTCGTCGCGGCAGTGGCTGCCGGGTTGGAGTTCACCGCGCAGGCTGCGGCGGGCACGATCTCCGGCCAGATCGACGGCACCCCGCATGTCGGGCAGGACTGGGTCGTCTGGAATTCGGGCGCGGAATATGCCGTCACGCTGGGCGATGGCCATGCGATGATCAACGGCGTGCGGGTCGAGGGCACCTGCGACTGGCAGCCGGGCATGGTGCAGGCCACCGCGACCGGCGCGGGCCTGACGCTGGGCTTGCAGGTCGCCCGCCGTCGCAATCTGTGGACGATCACTACCCACGGCCACCGGCACGAGGTGCGGGTGCTGCCGGCGCGGCTCGCGCCTTACGCCGCGCATATGATCGAGAAGGTGCCGCCCGATACCTCCAACCTGCTGCTGTGCCCGATGCCGGGGCTGCTCGTCTCGCTGCACGTGGCCGAGGGCGACAAGGTCGAGCCCGGCCAGCCGCTGGCCACGGTCGAGGCGATGAAGATGGAGAACATCCTGCGCGCCGAGAAATCGGCCACGATCGACAAGATCGAGAAGCAGGTGGGCGATAGCCTGGAAGTGGACGGGATTATCTTGCGGCTCGCGTGATCTCCTTTCTGGTGGCCTGCGCGATTGACGCGGGCGGCCACATCCCTATCCCGGAGAGGATGCCACACAGCCTTCCGCTGCCGCCACCGCTCGCGCAACTGGCGCAAGGATCGCCGGTCGCACTCTTCCTCGATTTCGACGGCACGCTGGTCGACATTGCGCCCCGCCCGGATGCGATTTTCGTGCCTGACGGCCTCGCTGCCGGTCTGGCGGCGCTGGCCGAGCGGCTCGAGGGGCGGCTGGCGCTGATCAGCGGGCGCGCGATCAGCGATATCGAACGCCATACCGGCCGGCTCGCCATCGCCTGTGCGGGTTCCCACGGGGCCGACATGCGCGATGCGGCAGGCAGGCCGATGGGCGATCCGCCGGCGCCGTTCTCACCCGAACTGCTGGGGACTCTGGAATCCTTCGCAACCGGCCGGGGCCTGATGGTCGAGCGCAAGCCGCATGGCGCGGCGCTGCATTACCGCCACGATCCCACGCTGGAGGACGAGTCGCTCGCCTTCGCCAGCGCGCTGGCTGCGGCGCAGGGGCTCGACATCAAGCGCGGCAAATGCGTGATCGAACTGGTCGGGAAGGGCGCGAACAAGGGCGCCGCCGTCGCTGCCTTCATGGCCGCCGCGCCATTTGTCGGGGCGCTGCCGGTGTTTGTCGGCGATGATGTGACCGACGAGGATGGCTTTCGCGTGGCCGTGGAGCAGGGCGGCTTCGGCCTGATGGTCGGCGATCGTCAGCCCACCATTGCCCGATATCGGCTTGCACATCCTGCTGCGGTGCACCATTGGTTGCAGCTATGACGACGACGCAAAGCGATCTCGAGCTGTGGCCCATCGGCAATTGCCAGGTATCGGGGCTGATCGACAGTCGCGGCGGCCTGGTCTGGGGCTGCGTCCCGCGCGTGGATGGCGACCCGGCCTTTTGCGCGCTGCTGAACGGCGAGGCGCGGGACGCGGGCGTCTGGCGTTTCGAGCTGGAAGGGCAGGTAGCCGCGCGGCAGGAATATATCCGCAATACGCCCAATCTGGTCACCACGCTGGAGGCGGAGGACGGCAGTGCGGTCGAGATCCTCGACTTCTGCCCCCGCTTCGAGCGGTCGGGCCGGATGTACCGCCCGGTCGCCTATTGCCGGATCGTGCGGCCCATTTCTGGCAATCCCCGCATCCGCGTCGTTCTGCGGCCGATGAAGCATTACGGCGCTGCGCTGGCGGAGACGACCAACGGCACCAACCATATCCGCTACCTGATGCCCGATCAGGCGCTGCGTCTCAGCACCGATGCGCCGGTCGGCTATATCATGGCCGACCGAACCTTCCGCATCGAGCACGACACACATTTCTTCCTCGGCCCGGATGAGCCCTTTGTTGGCAATCTGCGCGAAGAAGTGCGCCATATGGAGCAGCTGACGCGCAAATACTGGCAGCTGTGGGTCCGCAGCCTCGCGACGCCGTTCGAATGGCAGGAGGAGGTGATCCGCTGCGCCATCACGCTGAAGCTGTGCCAGCATGAGGAAACCGGGGCGATCGTCGCCGCGCTGACCACGTCGATCCCCGAAGCCGCCTTCTCGGAGCGCAACTGGGACTATCGCTACTGCTGGATGCGCGATTCCTATTACACGGTGCAGGCGCTGAACCGGCTGGGGGCGCTCGACGTGCTGGAGAAATATCTCGGCTTCCTGCGGAACATCGTCGACGATGCGAAGTCCAAGGGCGGGCAGATTCAGCCGCTCTATTCAGTGATGGGCGTCGCTGAGCTGGATGAGCTGACCGCGCCCTATCTGGCGGGCTATCGCGGGATGGGCCCGGTGCGGCGTGGCAATGCCGCCTACAAACAGGTGCAGCACGACGTCTATGGCCAGATCGTGCTGCCGACCGTGCAGGGCTTTCTTGACAAGCGGCTGCTGCGGCTTGCCGACGACCGCGATTTCGAGGCGCTGGAACAGGTCGGCGAGATGGCGTGGAAGCTGCACGACACGCCCGATGCGGGCCTGTGGGAATTTCGCACGCGGCAGGAGGTCCACACCTATACCGCCGTGATGTGCTGGGCCGCCTGCGACCGGCTGGCGACCACCGCCGGGCTGCTGGGCAAGAGCGGGCGCGAGGCAGTCTGGCGAGAGCGGGCCGACACGATCCGCGCCACAATCGAGGAACAGGCCTGGCACGAGAATGGCGAGGACAGCCATTACGGCGCCAGCTTCCAGACGCCCTATCTCGATGCCAGCCTGCTGCAATTGCTCGAATTGCGGTTCCTCAATGCCAATGACGAGCGGTTCCGGCAGACCTTCACCATGGTCGAGCGCGATCTGAGGCGGGGCGAACACATGCTGCGCTATGCGGCGGAGGACGATTTCGGCGCGCCCGAAACGGCGTTCAACATCTGCACCTTCTGGCTGATCGAGGGGCTGGCGATGATGGGCCGCGAGGAAGAAGCGCGCGAGCTGTTCGAGACGATGCTCGATCACCGCACCGGATCGGGCCTGCTCAGCGAAGACATGGATTTCAAGACCGGCGAATTGTGGGGGAACTTCCCGCAGACCTACTCGCTCGTAGGGGTAATCAACTGCGCCGGGATCCTGTCCAAGACATGGGGCTCGGTCAGATAGGGCGCTAGCCCTAGAGGGAAACATGAACCGACTGGTCGTCATCTCCAACCGCGTCGCCGTCCCCAAGGCCCGCGGTGCCGCCGGCGCGCAAGGCGGGCTGGCCGGCGCGCTCAATGCTGCGCTCAGGAAAAGAGGCGGCATCTGGTTCGGCTGGTCGGGGCAGGAATGCGAGACCTTTACCGGCGCGCTGAATGTCCAGACCTCCGATGACGCGGTGACGACGGCCACGATCGACCTCGAAACGCAGGACATCGAGGAATATTACAACGGCTACGCCAATTCCACGCTGTGGCCGTTGTTCCATTACCGCATCGACCTTACCGAATACGAACGCGAGTTCGGCAAGGGCTATGAGCGGGTGAACGAGCGCTTTGCCGAGGCGGTCGCCCCGCTGATCGACGCTGACGACCAGGTCTGGGTGCACGATTATCACCTGATGCCGCTGGCCGACGGGCTGCGCGCGCGTGGGCTGACAAACACGCTCGGCTTCTTCCTGCATATTCCCTGGCCCGCGACGAACCTGCTGGTCTCGCTCCCCTATCACGAGCGGCTGGTGCGCGCGCTGCTGAGCTATGACCTGATCGGTTTCCAGACCCAGCAATGGCTCGACAGCTTCCGCCATTATTGCGGCAAGGAGCTGGGCCTGCCCGTCGACGAGGACAGCGGCATCATCACGTTCGAGGGGCGTGAGGTGCTGACCAAGGCCTATCCGATCGGGATCGACTACGAACATTTCATGGCGCAGGGCGATAGTGGCGAGGCGCGGCAGGCCGCCCAGCGCCTGATCTCCAGCACCCGCCACCGGACCGCGATGCTGGGCGTCGACCGGCTCGATTATTCGAAGGGTCTGCCCGAGCGGATCGATGGTATCGGGCGCTTCTTCGACAACCATCCGGAGCGGGTCCGCCAGCTCGTCTATATCCAGATTGCACCGCCGAGCCGCGAGGATGTTGGCTCGTACCAGAAGATCAGGACGCTGCTCGAACAGAAGACGGGGCAGATCAACGGCGCGCGGTCAGAGGTGGACATCGTGCCGATCCGGTATGTGAACCATGGCTACAGTCAGGCAGAGCTGTACGGTTTCTATCGCGGGTCCAAGATCGGTCTGGTGACGCCCCTGCGCGACGGCATGAACCTGGTGGCGAAGGAATATATCGCCGCGCAGGACCCGGAGGATCCAGGCGTGCTGATCCTGTCGCGTTTTGCCGGGGCTGCCGCGCAGCTCGATTGCGGCGGGGAGGGCGCGCTGCTCGTCAATCCGCACAGCGCCGACGACATGGCCCATGCCATCCGCCTCGCGCTCGACATGGGGCCGGCGGAACGCAAGGCGCGGTGGGACAACCAGATCGTCACCGTGCGCGAGGATAACGTCCATCGCTGGACCGACAGCTTCCTCGCCGACATGGTGGCTGTTGCTTCCTAGCGTTCGTTACTCTCATGCGATAACGGCACCGGCCCGCTCTCACAGCGTCAGCATCAGCGCCCGCACCGACAATACGATGAGCATGGCGCTCGACAGCACGAACAGCGTCAGGCGCACCGGGATGGTGTTGACCAGCGATTGCCAGAACGAGTGGATCACCCGCAGCACCACATAGGCCCAGGCAAACCACACATCGAGCGCGCTCGCACCGGCCAGCGCCAGGATCAGAACGACCGCGTAGAAGATCGTCGGCTGTTCCATCAGGTGGTTGTAATTGTGCGATTTCCACTGCACCTCGCGCGGCAGGATATTGTCGAGGTCGGAACCGCGTGCGCCGCGCGAATCCTGCCCTTTCAGATCCACCCTGGCCAGGGCGGAAAAACGCGTCACCGCCGTCCATAACAGCATCACCAGAGTCCAGGCGACGAGCACCGCCGCCGGTGCGAGAATGGGATTGTCCATCGAAAACCTCTCCGTTTGCCGGATTGGACACATAGACCGGCCCCGGCATAGCGAAAAGCGCTGTTGGCGCGCGCCCGTTTTGCTATGGGGCCGTGCATACCCCCTCCCACGGAGATTCCCGCCAGATGAGCGACACAACCGACACCCGCCCCAACGATGTCCGCAAGGCAGAACTGCTGTCGTCCGAGGTCGAGCATATCGACATCACGAGCTTCGATGCGCGCCCGATCGTCGATGCGATGGGCAAGATGAGCTTCACCAGCCGCGATCTTGCCCGCGCGACCAAGATCTACAACACGATGCTCGAAGACCGTGACTGCACGATCTTCCTCGTCATCGCCGGTTCGACCAGCGCGGGCGGCTGCATGGATGCCTATGCCGAGCTGATCCGCTCGAACATGGTTGACGCCGTCGTCGCCACGGGCGCCAGCATCGTCGACATGGATTTCTTCGAAGGGCTCGGCCACAAGCACTATCAGGCGCTGGGCGAGATCCCCGACGATAACACGCTGCGCTCGCTTTACATCGACCGCATCTACGACACCTATATCGACGAGGAGCAGCTGCAGGACTGCGACTTCACCATCGGCCGGATCGCCGACAGCCTGGAGCCGGGCGCCTATTCCAGCCGCGCCTTCATCCGCGAGATGGGCAAGTATCTGCAGGAGCATGGCAAGAAGCAGAACAGCCTCGTCAAGCTCGCCTATGAGCATGATGTGCCGATCTTCTGCCCGGCTTTTGTCGACAGCTCCGCCGGGTTCGGGCTGGTCAAGCACCAGGTCGACCGGATGAAGGAAGGCAAGCCCTATATGGTGCTCGATGCCATTGCCGACTTCCGCGAGCTGACCCAGATCAAGATTGAGGCGGGGACGACCGGCCTGCTGATGATCGGCGGCGGCGTGCCCAAGAACTTCGTGCAGGACACCGTGGTTTGCGCCGAAATCCTCGGCCATGACGATGTCGGCGTGCACAAATATGCGGTGCAGATCACCGTTGCCGACGTGCGCGACGGTGCCTGCTCGTCCTCGACGCTGCAGGAGGCGGCGAGCTGGGGCAAGGTCAACACCGCGATCGAGCAGATGGTCTTTGCCGAGGCGGGTTCGGTGCTGCCGCTGCTCGCCAGCGACGCCTACCACCGCGGCGCGTGGAAGCACCGTCCGGAGCACCGCTGGGCGAAGATCTTCGAAGGGGATTGAGGCCCTTTTTCCGCTGACGCGGTTTCGGCACCATCCCGCTCCCCCTCCCAGCCTCCCGACAAGGTAGGTTTTGGGAGGTCGGCCCCCTCAGCGAAAACGTCCCCCGGACGTTTTCGTGACCTTCGGGACGGAAGTGGGCCGGAGCCGCCACTGTTCCAGCTGCGCTGAAACAGATAAGAGCGCCCGCTTACCGCTCAGCCTTGGGCGGCGTGGCGGGCATTCACCATCGCCGCTAGCCGGGCGAGGTTTTCGAACTGGTCGATCGTGCGCGTCATCCGCGCGCGGTCGTCGCTGGCGTCGATCGAGCCGCTCTCGAACAGATTGGGTGACTTGAGCGCGATCACGAGGTGCCCCTCGTGGAAGATCGTCGCCGCGTCCTGCCCTGAATAGCTGCGTTCCAGCGCAATCAGCTGTTCGACATAAAGCGGGTCGATCAGATAGCGCGCCTCGGCCTGGTCGCTGGTGTATATGTCGTAGATGTCCTCGAAATCGGGGTGCACCATCGCCGCATAATCGAGCTGCATCCCCTCGACCTTGATCGAGTCCTTTTTGCTGCCCCAGATCTTGCGGAAGAAATTGTCGCGCACCAGCAGCGTCGTGCCGTGGAAGCGGCGCGAGTAGCCCACATCCATGATCAGGCCGCGAAAGACGGTCACCCAGCGGCGGTTCTTGCCCGACCCGCGCCGCTCTTCCAGGCGCGCCTCGTGCAGGGTGAAGGGGATTTCGCCGAAATGCCCGCTCCACCGGTCCTCGAACTTCGCGCGGTCGTGGTGGGGCACGAGCTTGCAGGTCTTGGCCAGCTCGAACGGCATCCCAGCCTCGCAGTCGTGGCTGTAGGTCATGCCGAGCGCTCCGGCGATGGCGTCGTTGATGCCGATCTTGACCGTCTTAATGGCCTTGCGCTTGGGGCCCTCGGCCCAGACCCAGCCGAGCCCGCCGAGGAAGCATGCGCCCGCCAGCACCGTGCCCAGTTCGATCCGGAAAGCGATCAGCGCGAATACCGCCAGCACCAGCAGCACCAGCACGACGATGAAGCGGCGGTTGTTGGTGTCTTTGCGAGCCGCCTCACGCGTGACGGCCCGCTCGTCCAGCCAGTCGCCCAGCGGCCCGGCCATCAGAGCGTCGACATCGGGTCTCTCGATCATGTTGCTGACTGTGCAGCCCCCCTTCAATCCCGTCCGCCTTTATGTCACATCAGCAGCGGGCCGACAGGGAAAAGGGGCTCAGGCGACAAAAAGGGGCTTGGCGCATGGAATTCGTGGCATTGGGCGTTGTCGTCCTGCTCGTGATTATTGTGATCGGCATCTACAACCGGCTGGTCGCGCTGCGGCAGAGCGTCCGGCAGGGCGCGGCCGATATTGACGCGCAACTGCGCCAGCGGCACGATCTGGTCCCCAATCTCGTCAATACGGTGAAGGGCTATGCCGGGCACGAGCGCGAAACGCTGGAAGAGGTGATCTCGGCGCGCAACAGTGCGGCCAGCGGTGACCTGAGTTCAGGCGATGAGGCCAAGCTGCGTGTTGCGCTCGACCGGCTGCTGGCGCTGGCGGAGAATTATCCCGATCTGAAGGCGAGCGCCAATTTCAATGCTCTGCAGCGCGAACTGTCCACGCTGGAGGACAAGCTCGCTGCCGCCCGGCGCGCGCTCAATGCTGCCGTGTCGCGCTACAATACCGGGATCGAAAGCTTCCCGGCGGTGTTGTTTGCGGCAATGCTGGGTTTCACGCCGGCCGACTTCAACCAGCTCGACGACAGCGAGCAGGGTGTGGTCGACCAGGTACCCAACGTCCAGTTCTAGGGCGCGTCGACATCCAGCCCTGACGGCCTGCAAACGGTGCGTTTCCGCGCTTCCGGTGCTCACGACCGCAAAAGGTCGCTGCGCTCCGGGTCGCGAAAACCCCCTATATTGGCCTTTGGCCAGCTTCGCTTCCGGCTCGTCATCTTCTGAATGTCGACGCGCCCTGACGCGCCACGTTCCTGCAAGCGAAATTCACTTGCGATTCATGGCTGCGGATTTATATGCGCCCTTCCGCTGCCCCAAGGGACTTCCACCGCAAGGCAGCTTACTGTCGCGTTACGTACCGGAGGTCCCTTGAGTTGCACCACTTCCCTGACGCCAAGGCTGTAGTCCGCGCCCTCGCGCCGGACGAACCTGTGATCCTCAACCGCCCGCATGCCGCGGCGCGCGCTGCCCGCTTCTTTACCGAGAAGTTTCCGGGCAAGGCGATGTATGCGGTGAAGGCCAATCCGTCGCCCGACCTGATCCAGATCCTGTGGGACAATGGCATCACCCATTACGACGTTGCCTCGATCGGCGAGGTCCGCATGGTCCGCTCGGTCCTGCCCGAGGCCAAGCTGTGTTTCATGCACCCGGTGAAGACGCGCGGCGCCATTGCCGAGGCGTACCACCAGCATGGCGTCCGCACCTTCAGCCTCGACACGCGCGAGGAGCTGGAGAAGATCGTCACCGCGACCGCCAGCGAGAGCGGGGAGGCCGCGAAGGACCTCAACCTGCTGGTGCGCCTGCGCGTCTCATCCGAACATTCGCTGCTCTCGCTCGCGAGCAAGTTCGGCACCGACCTTGCCGATGCCGCGCCGCTGCTGCGCGAGACGCGCCAGTATTGCGACGCGCTGGGCGTGTGCTTCCATGTCGGCAGCCAGGCGATGACGCCGTTCGCCTATGTGCAGGCGCTGGAACGCGTTCGCGCGGCCATCGCCGATGCGGCGGTCACCGTGGACATCGTCGATGTGGGTGGGGGCTTCCCGTCCTCCTATCCGGGAATGGAGCCGCCGCCGCTCGAAGATTACTTCGCGCTGATCCACCGCCATTTCGAGGCGCTGCCGATTTCCTATTCGGCAGAGCTGTGGGCCGAGCCGGGCCGCGCTTTGTGCGCCGAATATTCGAGCGTCATCGTCAAGGTCGAGAAGCGGCGGGGCGAGGAACTCTACATCAACGACGGCGCCTATGGCGCGCTGTTCGATGCGGCGCATGTCGACTGGCGGTTCCCGGTGGTGGCGCTCGAGGACGACCTGACGAAGCCACTCGCCGAGTTCTCGTTCTACGGCCCGACCTGCGACGATGCCGACTACATGAAGGGCCCCTTCATGCTGCCCGAGGACATTCAGGCGAATGACTATATCGAGATCGGGATGCTTGGCGCCTATGGCGCGGCGATGAAGACCGCGTTCAACGGCTTTGGCGCGGGCGAGGTGGCGATTGTCGAGGACGAGCCGATGGCGAGCCTCTATCGCGGCGACCGGCCCGATCCGCGCAGCAGCGACAATGTGGTGAGCCTGCGCTGAGCCGATCGGCCGGGGCGCGCGTGCAGCAGAGTACCGGCCTTTCGCCGCTGCGAGAACCCGACGACCAACTGCTATACCTTATGGTTAATTGATTTGGCCCCGGTTGCCGTTACGCTGTCGCCACAGCGCGGCATCCGCGCACTTTCCAGTCACGTATTGGAGCGATTGCGATGGGCGCCAGGGTTAAAAGATCGCGACACCCCTCTCCGGGCCTTGAGATTGGCCACAAGCTCGCGCGGCAGATTCCGGGCACCGCTACGCTGAAGCGGCAGCTGGCAAAGACGAGATGGCAGCGCAGCAGGCCGAGCTATTTCCGCCGCTACCAGGCTCAGAAAGCCATTTTCATTCGCACGCCGAAGAACGCCTCGACCTCGCTGTGCGAGTTCATCTTTCCGGGGCTGTCGGACGCCCAATGGCCGCCCCATGTCTCGGCCGAGTATTTCCGCGCCATGGCGCCGGGCTTTTACGATTTGGCCACGGTGATCGCGCCGATGCGCGAGCCGGTCGCGCGGCTTGTCTCGGCGTTCAACTGGTACCGGCACACCAGCCCCATCGAGGAGGAGAAAGCGCTGTTGCAGGATGCAATTGGCGACAACGGGACCTTCGACGATTTCATGCGCTATCTGGCGGATGCAGAGGATCTGGACCGGCTCGAGATCATGCAGTCGCATCATTTCCGCAGGCAGGCCGACTTCGTCACAACGCGCGATGGCCAGCTGATTGTCGATTACCTCTTCCCGGTCGAAGACATGCGCCCCGGCCTGAGGAAGCTGAAGGAGCTGTTCGGTACGCCGAGCGAGATCACGCGCAAGAATGCCTCCGCCCGGACCGTTGACCAGCCGGACATACCGGCCAACGTGCTGGCCCATTACGCGGGCGATGCGAAACTATGGCAGAGCGTGATGGCTGACCGGCTGCATCATGTCGGGCCCGAGGCTGCGAATTGAGCTTGCGCTGAGCCCCTGAGGAGGCGCCGATTTCCGCCGCCTGCGGTTGACGGCACTGATCTCGCAAATGAGGATTAGGGATCGTCTGCAAAGGGTGGTACAGGGACCGCGCTGACGTCGAAATTTGCGACGGACTTCGGCTTATGACGACCGCCTTGCTGCCTTGATGGCTGCGGCGCAAACCAGACGACGACTTCCTTTCATCGGACGATTTGACGCACGGCCGCACCGCATGTCGCGGCGCGGCAACCTCTCGCGTTCTTGAAAGGAACCACCATGAGCAAGACCGGAACCGTGAAATTCTTCAATACCGACAAGGGCTATGGCTTCATTCAGCCGGATGACGGGTCGAACGACAGCTTCGTCCACATCAGCGCGGTGCAGGCCGCCGGCATGCAGACGCTCGATAAGGATCAGCGCCTCAATTACGAGGTTGAGCAGGGCCGCAATGGCAAGGAGAGCGCGGTAAACCTGACCTCTGCCGACTAGGTAAAAGCGCCCCGAGTACCCGTACTGCCAGACGCGGTCCGGGAACTCGGGGCAAATTTCCACCAGACGGAGCGACCCATGAGCCAGACGTTCGATTTCTATGATGCCCGTGCCCGCGAAGCCGCCGCCGAGGCGAAAGCGGCGACATTACAGAATGTCCGCGATAGAAACCTTCGCGCCGAGAAGACCTGGCGCGGGCTGGCGGATCAGGCGCAGCGGGTGATGATCGACCGCGCCAAGGCCGAGCGCGAGCGTGCCGCTCGACGCGATGCCGATGAAAGGGCCAAAAACAGTGGTTAGGTAGGCGACCGCTCCTCGACCAGAGTCTAGCGTCGGCCCTAAGCCGCCTTCGCCAGCTCCAGCTCCATCCGGCTCCAGATCTCGACCAGCGCGGTCACCAGCGAGTCCATCATCGCCTCGGTATGGGCAGGGCCGGGGGTGAAGCGCAGGCGCTCCGTGCCGCGCGGCACGGTCGGGTAATTGATCGGCTGCACCGAGACGCCGTATTCG
>CAYOSE010000051.1:0-19482 GCA_964406535.1 uncultured Sphingomonadaceae bacterium | reverse complement strand
TATTACATGGACACCTACGGCTTCCACACGATCCACGGCCGCGCGCCGACCTTTGCCACCGGCATCAAGCTGGCCAACCCCGATCTCGACGTGTGGATGGTGACCGGCGACGGTGACGGATTGTCGATTGGCGGCAACCATTTGCTGCACGTTCTGCGCCGGAACGTGAACCTGCAGATCATGCTGTTCAACAACGAGATCTACGGCCTGACCAAGGGGCAGTACTCGCCGACCAGCCGCGTGGGCACCAAGAGCCCCTCGACCCCGATCGGCTCGGTCGACCGGCCCGCCAACCCTTGCGCCTTCGCGCTGGGGGCGGGCGCGCGCTTCGTGGCGCGCGGCTTCGACGTCAGCAAGAACTTGCCCGAGGTGCTCAAGGCCGCCCATGCCCATCAGGGCGCGGCCTTCATCGAGATCTTCCAGAACTGCATCGTCTACAACAAGGACGTGTTCAACGATTTCGCCATGCCCAAGGGGGCCGAGGATCGCCAGCTCTGGCTGGAAGACGGCCAGCCGATGCTGTTCGGCAGCGAGAAGACGGGCGGCGTGAAGGGCCTGACCCTCGACCGCGAGGCGCTGGAACTGCGCGTGGTCGATGTGCCCGCCAAGGAAGACGGGACACCCGATTGGGAAGCGGCTGGCGTCATCGTCCATAACGTCAAGAACTGCTCGATCGCGCATATGCTGGTCGAACTGCCCTTCGGAGAGTTCCCGATGGCGCTGGGCGTACTCTATGACGATCCGCGCCCGACCTATGAGAGCGGTGTGATCGAAGAGCGCGAGCGCGCCACCAAGGGCAAGGATATCAGCCTCGCGCATCTGCTCGCCAAGGGGCAGACCTGGACGGTCAGCGGTACGGCACAAGACCCGGTCTGATCCGGCGCTGACCGGCTGCAAATACCGATCCCTCGCGCTTCCGGTGCTCACGACCCGGAATGCCGATCATCCTGAGCTTGTCGAAGGATGCGCGCCGGGTCGCTCCGGATCGGCATTTTCGCTCGATCATCATCCGGATCGGATAAAAGGGCATGGCGCGATTGCGTCCTGCCCACAGCCAATTACAGTTTGGGGATGGACAACCTCACCCATTCGCTCACCGGCGCGCTGATCGGGCAAGCGGGCCTTAAGCGGAAGACGGGGCTGGCCATGCCCGCGCTGATCATCGGCGCGAACCTGCCGGATGTCGATGTCACCTGTTTCCTGTGGCTTTCGGGCTCGGAGCATCTCGCCTTCCGCCGGGGCATTACCCACGGGCCGATTGCCTGGGTGCTGCTGCCGCTCGCTTTGGCCGGGCTGTTATGGGGCTTCGACCGCTGGCAGGCCCGTCGCGGCAAACGACCGGCGGCGCGGCTGCCGGTCAGTTTCCCATGGCTGTACCTGCTCAGCTTCATCGCCTGCCTGACGCATCCCGCGCTCGACTGGATGAACAGCTACGGCATCCGCCTGCTCGAACCGTTTTCGAGCCGGTGGTTCTATGGCGATGTACTGTTCATCATCGATCTCTGGCTGTGGCTGGGGATGGGCTTTGCCACCTGGCTGTCGCTTCGGCGCGAGAAGCGGGGCGGGGATTGGAAGAAGCCCGCGCGCATCGCGATAGCGGCTTCGCTGGCATACATCGGGGTGAATGCGGGAATTACCTGGTATCAGGAGGGCGTGAACGGGCGTCTGGCGGAACCTTATCCAGTCGTCGCGATCGCATCGCCCGTCCTGGTGGCGTTCTGGGATCGCGAAAGGCTGGCGAAACTGGGTGAGGGCGTGTGGCTCTCTTCCAAAGGCGAGGGCGGTTCTTTCGGTTACGGCTATGGCTTCGTAGCGGCCACGCTCTGCCGCCTGCCGGACACCGACGCCTTGCGCCGAACCAATGCTGATCTCGACGCCTTCCTCTTCTGGTCGCGCGCGCCCTTTGCCGAAGCCGCGGAGGATGGCTCGGTCGTCATCCGCGATGCGCGCTTCGCCGGAGGCCCGACGCGCAGCAGCTTCTTCGTCGCTCTGCCGGAGGTAGCTTGCGAGCCGCTCAGTGATTAATGGGATCGAGCCTGTGCCCCAACTCGCTCTCGGCAGCGGCGCGGGCGGGCTTGTAGAGTAAAGCTGCGGCGGTGAAGGCCCAGGCCGCGCCGCCCGACCACCCGGCCAGCGCATCGCTGGGGTAATGCACGCCCAGCATCACCCGGCTCCACGCGATCATCGCCGACAGCAACATCGCCGCGCCGATCATCGTGTGGCGCACCGAGTGCCGGTCGCTCATCGAGGCGAAGGCCAGCGCCATGCCGGTATAGACCATGGCCGAGGCAAAGGAGTGGCCGCTGGGGAAGCTGTAGCCCGCTGCCTCGGTCAGGCGCGGTACCAGATCGGGCCGGTCGCGGCCCACCAGCGCCTTCATCGTGTTGTTGAGCAGCCAGCCCAGCGCCACCGTCACAGCGAACAGCAACGCCTCGCGCCGTAGCTTGAGGAATAGCAGCGCCACACAGGCTGCGATGGTGACCAGCGTGGTCAGCAGCACGCCGCCCAGCGCGGTGACGTCGCGCACTGCCTCCTCCAGCATGGTGCCGCCCATGGGGTGAAACTCCACGCCGGTGCGGTAGAGCAGCAGGCCGGAGCGGTCGAGGGCCTCGGTCTTCCCGTTCAGAACCGCCCAGACCATGAACGCCCAGCCAGCCCACAGGACGAGCCCCGCGGCCAGCGCCTTGACCCGGTTGACCGTAAAACCGCGCTTTGGGAGGTGGACATCCTCGGCGGGGATGGGCGGTTCTTGCGGGGTAACCTTGTCCTGATGGGGCGGAGTCATCATGGCTGGAACCATGTCGCATGAGGGAGGGTTCCGTAGCAATGGCATCTCCGCAAATCGTCTGGCTGCGCCGTGACCTGCGTCTTGTCGATCAGGCAGCCTTCTGTGCCGCCGCCGAGCAGGGGCCGGTGATCCCGGTCTATGTGCTCGACGACGACTGCGCGAAGGACCGGGCGATGGGCGGCGCCTCGCGCTGGTTCCTGCACAATGCGCTGGAGGCGCTGGAGAGCGATCTCGCGCGCCACCATTCTCGGCTGATCCTGCGGCGCGGCGATGCGGTGGAGCAATTGTGCGAGATCGCCGAGGAGTCGGGCGCAACCACCGTCCATGCGCTGCGCCATTACGAGCCCTGGTGGAGGAAGGCGCAGGGGGCGCTGGCCAAGCAGCTCGACCTCGAATTGCACGACGGCAATTACCTGCTGCCGCCGGGCGCGGTAACGACGCGCTCGGGCGATCCGTACAAGATCTACACCCCGTTCCGCCGCGCGACCGAAGCGGCGATCGACGGCTTCGAGATTGTGCCCGAGCCATCCTTCTCCAGCCCCGACAGCTGGCCCGACAGCGCAACCCTCGCCGATCTGGACCTGCTGCCGTCCGATCCCGACTGGGCAGGCGGCATGCGCGACTTCTGGGCGGGCAGCTATGGCACCAAGGCGGCGATGGAGCGCTTCGAGGACTTCCTCGATGTCGTCTCCGCCTATGATGAGGACCGAAATCTCCCGGCGAAGGACGGCTCCTCACGGATGAGCCCGCATCTGCACTTCGGGTCGGTCAGCGCGCGGATGCTGTGGGAGGCGATGAGCGGATACACCAGCGCAGGCGCGACGACCTTTCGCGGCGAACTGATCTGGCGCGATTATGCCCAGAACGTGATCTGCCAGTTTCCCGCCTATCCGTCCGAATCCTATCGCGAGGGCTATTCTTCGGACTTCTGGCGCAACCCGGATCGTGGCCACCTGATCGCCGAGGATTTGGAGGCGTGGAAGCGGGGGCGCACCGGCTACCCCATCGTCGATGCCGGGATGCGACAGTTGTGGCAGACCGGTTGGATGCACAACCGCGTGCGTATGATCGCCGCCAGTTTCCTCGTGAAGCATCTGCTGATCGACTGGCGCCATGGCGAGCGCTGGTTCTGGGACACGCTGGTCGATGCCGATTACGGCAATAACGGCACCAACTGGCAGTGGGTGGCCGGAACCGGCGTCGATTCGAACATGTTCGTGCGGATCATGGCCCCGCTCTCGCAATCGGAGAAGTTCGACGCGGGCGATTACATCCGCACCTATGTGCCCGAACTGGCCGAGCTGTCGGACGAGCATATCCACGATCCGCCCGACGACATGCGGCCCTCAACCTATCCGGCGAAGATGATCGGCCACAAGGAAGCGCGCGAGCGGGCGCTGGCCGCCTACAAGGCGATGAAGGGCGAATAGCGGCGCCGTTTGATCGGTACCTTTGATCTCAGACCCTTGAACCGCAGCGATCCCATGCGACATAAGGCCCTATGGAAGCGGAGCGGGCGAGGGGAGAGGTGCTGCTCGAAGCAGGGCAGCGGTTTGGCGTAAGGCCGGGCCTGTTCGCGCGCCTGTTCGCCCCCGGATTTCACAAGGTTCTCGACCGCATCGACGCCGGGCTCGCCACCGGCGCCATTCATGCCGAGCTGCCCGACGGTACGCGCCGCACACTGGGCGGGCACGCGCCGGGCTTTGAGGCGCAGGTCAAGCTCACCGACTGGCGGGCGCTGCTGCGGCTGGCGACGGCGGGATCGGTCGGGTGGTACCAGGCGTGGGAGGCGGGCGAATGGTCGAGCCCCGACCCTGTGCCGCTGTTCGCGCTGTTCATGGCCAATGCCACGAGCCTGGGGGATACGGGCCGCGCCAAGGGGCCGTGGCGGCTCGTCTCGCACCTGCTGCACTGCTTCAACCGCAACACGCGCGAAGGCGCGGCGCGCAACATTCACGCGCATTACGACCTCGGCAATGACTTCTACCGCGTCTGGCTCGACCCGACGATGAGCTAATCGAGCGGCTACGGCCTTAGCGATCTTGGGGGCGAAGACGGGCTGGAGGCCGCCCAGCGGCACAAATGGGCGCGCCTGTCCGAACGGCTCGGCAATCCGGTGACACTGCTGGAGATCGGCTGCGGCTGGGGCGCGCTGGCCGACCATTTCGCAGGCCATGGCAGCGCGGTCACCGCGATCAGCCTCTCGGGCGAGCAACTGGCATGGGCGCGCGCGCGTCACCCCGGCGTCGACTTTCGCAAGCGGGATTATCGTGACACCGATGGCCAGTTCGATGCTATCGTCAGCGTCGAGATGGTCGAGGCGCTGGGGCGCGAATACTGGCCGACCTTCATGGACTGCATCGCCCGCAACCTGAAGCCGGGGGGCAGGGCGGCGATCCAGTTCATCGCCATCCGCGACGAGCTGTTCGACGCCTATGCGCGCAATGCGGACTTCATCCAGGCCTATGTCTTTCCCGGCGGCCTGCTGATCCGCACGAGCGAATTCCGCCAGCTGGCCGAGGCGCGGGGCCTCGTCTGGCAGGATCAGGAGGATTTCGGCCTCGACTACGCCGACACCCTGCGCGAATGGCGCACTCGCTTCGACGCGGCGGCAGCACAGGGTCGCCTGCCGCAAGGATTCGATGACCGGTTCTGCGACCTGTGGCGCTATTACCTGCAATACTGCGAAGGTGGGTTCCGGGGCGGCGGGATCACCGTCAGCCAGGTGACACTGGTGAAAAGCTGATGCCTTACCCGCGATAACCCGTCTCGCCGCGATAACGGGCGAGGATGTTGTCATGCACGATCGGCGACAGCAGGCTGGCGAAGGCGCAGCCGCACAGGCCGTTTTCCCACCACACGACTTCGGCCTGCAGCGACTCGAGACCCGGCAGCGTCAGCCAGCAGACGGAGCCGGGGTGCATGCGGTTCACCGCTGTGGCCGAGAAGCCCGACAGCGACAGGTCGTTCACCACGGTCTGGAAGGCACGCATGCCCGAAGCGCGCAGCTGGGCGGGGATCATGATCTTGGTACGCGGCGCGGAGCGGTCCTCCTGCGCGGCAATCTCGTAACGGCCCAGCGTGTTCTGCATGGTCATGGCAGTGGATCCCGTAGATGGAGTGTCGACGTACAATACTGTGACTCTGGCATTCCGGCGCTCCGGCGATGCTTTGCACAACATCACCCATCCTGCTTACCGATTTGCTGCCGGGAAGGGTTAAGCGCGATTTAAGGGTGATGTCGCGCTCGGGTCGGAGCGGTAACGGCTCGCACTCCCTCGCGGCCTCCCAAAATTTACCCTGTCAGGAGGCCCGCGAGGGCGAACGGGCTGGCCGGCGCGTGGCTCAGCTTGGCTGAAACAGAGGCCTAACTGGTTGGCCCACTCTGGCGCGAGCCGTTTTCGAACCCGTCGACCAGCAGTTCCACGATCCGTGCGGCTACCGTTTCGGGCGGCTTGACCGTCGCGGGGTCCTCGCCCGGAAAGGCGCGGGCGCGCATGTCGGTGCGCGTGGCCCCCGGATCAAGGATCGCCACGCGGGTGTTGGCAATCCGCTCGATTTCCTGCGCGTAGCAGGCGAGCAGATTGTCGAACGCCGCCTTGCTCGAGGCGTATGCTCCCCAATAGGCGCGCGGCTTAGCCCCGACCGAGCTGGTCAGGCCGATCACCCGGCCCGCCTCGCTGCGCTTGAGCAGGCCGTCAAAGGCGGCAATCAGCGCCTGCGTTGCCAGCACGTTGAGCGTGAGCGCGGTGTTGAACTGCTTGGGGTCGATCTGCGCCACCGGCGTTAGCGTCGGCAGGTTCGCGGCATTGATGACGAGGATGTCGAGCCGGTCCCAGCGTTCGGCAATCGCGGCGGCGAGGCGGCCGATCGAATCGCTCTCCGTCAAGTCGAGCGGAGCGATGGTTGAGGTCCCGCCCGCTGCATGAATCGCGTCCTCCACGCTTTCCAGCTCGCGCACATTGCGTCCCGTCAGCACGACATGTGCGCCCGCGGCGGCCAGCGCCTGAGCGGTGGCGGCGCCAATTCCCCGGCTTGCGCCGGTGACGAGCGCCACGCGCCCGGCCAGCGGGCCGTTTGCTCCGGTATCGGCCATCAGGCGACCTTGCCGACGGGGAAGGTCAGCTGCGCGTCGTCCGTCTCACGTGCGCCCAGGTCGGTCAGCGCGGTCGGATAGTCGCCGGTAAAGCAGGCGTCGCAATATTGCGGGCAGCCATTGTCGCGGCCCTCAAGCCCCACGGCGCGATAGAGCCCGTCGATCGAGACGAAGGCGAGGCTGTCGGCCTGGATGAAGTCGCGCATGGCGGCGATGTCCATCCGGCCGGCCAGCAGCTTGGAGCGTTCCGGCGTGTCGACGCCGTAATAACAGCCATTGCCCGTCGGCGGGCTGGCGACGCGGAAGTGGACTTCCTTCGCGCCCGCATCGCGCATCATCTGCACGATCTTGAGGCTGGTAGTGCCCCGAACGATCGAATCGTCGATCAGGACGATGCGCTTGCCTTCGACCAGCGCCCGATTGGCATTGTGCTTGCGCTTGACGCCGGCATTGCGCGCACCATCGGAGGGCTGGATGAAGGTGCGCCCGACATAGTGCGAGCGGATGATGCCCAGTTCGAACGGAATGCCCGATTCCTGCGAATAGCCGATCGCTGCGGGCACGCCGCTGTCGGGGACCGGGACGACCAGGTCCGCGTCGCACGGGCTTTCCTTGGCCAGCTCCAGGCCGATATTGCGGCGCGATCCGTAGACCGAGCGGCCGTTGAAGATCGAATCGGGGCGGCTGAAATAGACATGCTCGAAGATGCAGGGGCGGGGCTTGTGCGTCCCGAACGGGCGGTGCGAGTTGACCTTGCCGTCGAGCGTGACCTCGACCAGCTCGCCCGGATCGATCTGGCGGATGAATTCCGCGCCGACCACGTCGAAAGCCACGGTTTCGCTGGCGAACAGCACCGCATCACCCAGTCTGCCCATGACCAGTGGGCGGATACCCAGCGGGTCGCGGCAGGCGATCATGCCCTTGGGCGTCATCAGCACCAGCGAGAAGGCACCCTCGACCAGCCGTAGCGCATCGACGATTTTGTCGAGCAGCGTGGGGTAGCGGCTGGTCGCAACGAGGTGGATAATCACCTCCGTATCGGAGGTGGACTGGAAGATGGCTCCATTCTGGACCAGTTCCTGCCGTAGCGCCATGGCATTGGAAATGTTGCCATTGTGCGCGACCGCGAAGCCGCCCGAGGCGAGGTCGGCATAAAGCGGTTGCACGTTCCTCAGGCCCGCGCCGCCAGTGGTGGAATAGCGTACGTGCCCCGCCGCCATCGTGCCCGGCAGTTCCGCGATCGATTCTCCGGTGGAAAAGTTATCCGCCACATGGCCAAGGCCCCGGCGGGTGAAAAATTCGCTGCCGTCAAAGCTGGTTATGCCCACCGCCTCTTGCCCGCGGTGTTGCAGCGCATGCAAGCCAAGGGCGCAGGCAGCAGCGGCATCAGCGGCGCCGATGACGCCAAAAATGCCGCATTCCTCGCGCAGCTTGTCGCCATCGGGATCGAAGGCGAAATGTTCGGAAGAGGTCATCCGCAAGGGGCCGCTCTTTTTATGATGTGACGACGAGAAAGTCCCAATGGCAACCGCCGGAGCGAATAGCAAGTCCGGCGCAGGCGTCAGGCCGTTGCCTTGCCATATCTCCCGGACAACCCTACAGCCATTGCATTGCAGCAAATGAGGCTGCCGCCGCCGGCGAGCTGGCGACAGTCGTGACTCAGGGAGCTGCGCGCTTGAGGCATAAACGGTTGGAATCGTGAACCTACACGCCCACGAATCGGTCACCCCACCGCCGCGGCTCATGCCGCAGGACGGTTGGGCGGGCAGTGCCAGCCTGGGGCGCAGAAGGCTGATCGAGCGCTTCACCTTTATCCTCCCCCTGTTGCTCGCGTTGGTATTGGGCGCACAGACGATCGTGGCGTACTTCCTGAATGCCGCGCCATTCGATCAGCAGACGACCGTCAACTCCATAATCGGCGCGATGGTGGTCAATGTCGCTGCGGTGCTGACCTATCGCGAATTCCGCAAGACACCGGGGACCAAGCGCTTTGCCTTCATCCTGACCTCCTACGGCTTGCCGGTGCTGGTGCTCGCGGGGGTGCTGCTGGCCTTCCGGGTCCCCTATTCCAACGTGGTGCTGTGGACGGGGCTTGGCATCGGTGCCTTTTTTCTGCTGCTTCTTGGCTTGCTGCAGCGCCCGAATGCCGGCCGTGTGTTGTTCCTCGTGCCTGGCGAGCGTACGAGTGAGCTCGCGAAGGAGTTGGTCCATGAAACGATCCAGTTCCTCGATGCCCCCGATAGTCTCCTGCTGGCCGAGCATGGCGCTGTCGTTGCCGACCTGCACCAGGAGCTGTCTCCGGAATGGGAGCGGGGCATTGCCAATGCCGTGATCCACGGAATCGCGGTGTACAACGTGCAGCAGGTCAGGGAATCGATCACCGGCAAGGTCCAGATCAAACGGCTGTCGGAAAATTCCTTCGGCGCGCTGGTCCCCTCGCACAGCTACTTCATCGTCAAGCGCCTGACCGACATCCTCGGCAGCCTGCTGGGGCTCATCGTGTTCGCGCTGCCCATGGTGCTGATCGCGCTCGCCATCCGGCTGACCTCGCCGGGGGAGGCCTTTTTCCGCCATCGCCGGACCGGCTATCGTGGCCGACCGTTCGAGGCGTACAAGTTCCGGACCATGATCTCGCGCGAGCGTGACGATCACGATCTGGAAAGCCAGAAGACGACCGACAATGACCCGCGCATCACGCCGGTGGGATCATTCCTGCGCCGGACACGGCTCGATGAGCTGCCCCAGTTGATCAATGTTCTGCGCGGCGAGATGAGTCTGATCGGCCCCCGGCCCGAGGCGTTGGCGCTGTCGAAATGGTATCACGAACATCTCGATTTCTACGAATACCGCCACGTCGTACGGCCTGGCATTACCGGCTGGGCGCAGGTCAATCAGGGCCACGTAACCGAACTGGAGGACGTCTACGTCAAGCTCCAGTACGACTTCTACTACATCAAGAACATCTCGGCCTGGCTCGACCTGCTGATTGCGCTGCGTACGCTGGCCGTGATGGTCCATTTTCGGGGAGCGCGCTGATCCCCGGCGGTCAGGCATTCCGTTCGGTCAGACTCGGTCAGACAAGGCAAATGAACACACCAAGCACCAGTACGAGCGGCAGCAGCGCACGCGGCTCCTCCGACCGGTCCCGGGGGCGCGACAGCCGACGCCATCGCCCCAAGATCGCCTGGCACGTCATGACGCCGGACAAGGCGTTTTGGACTTTTGCCGCCTTCGTTGTGCTGGTGTTCCTGATGGGTGGCGGCTCCCGCTACGATATCGATAGCGTAGGGCCGCTCCGAGCGATGTCGGCCATTTTCCTGGGGATCGGGGTCTACTGCCAGACCGGTCAGAGTTTTAGACTGGTAGCGCGTCCCGTGGCGTTGATCCTGCTTCTTGGTCTGTGGATGGCCGTCCAACTCCTCCCGCTTCCACCATCCTGGTGGACCTCGCTTCACGGACGGGAGAACATCGCCCAAGCCGGGGAGTTGGTCGGCTTGGCGGAGGTCTGGAGGCCGATCACGTTCTCGCCCATGAGAACCTTCAATTCGCTGGCCTCGCTGGTCGTGCCCCTGGCGGCATTTATGCTGCTTTCGTTGCTGGACGACAACGGCTGGCGTCGCATGCGGAGCCTGATCATTGCGATCGGTGTAGTGAGTGCCTTGTTGGGCATCGCGCAAATCACTCTGCGTGGTTCTCCGGGCCTGTATCTGTATGAGATCACCAACAGCGACAACGCTGTAGGGCTGTTTTCCAACCGCAATCACAATGCACTGTTCCTCAATATCGCTCTACTGTTCAGCATATTTCGCGCCCGCGGATCGAAATCTCGCTTGGCGCCTGCAGATCTGTTCATGGCAGCTGGCCAGATGGTCCTTCTCGTGGGTGTGCTCATCACCGGCTCGCGTTTCGGATTTGCCCTGCTAGCCGTCGTTGCATCGGTCTTTGCCGCTGGCGCGATGCTAGTGACTCGAGGCGACTCTCGAACGCCTCGTACGAGGCGGAGATTATCCGAGAAAATTGCCGGAATTTCTGCCGGGGTCGCGGCGATCGCGTTGATCGCATTTTTCGCCGCAATGGAACGAATTCCGGCTCTTGGCAGGCTATTTGAAGTAGGAGTGGCTCAGGACCTAAGGGCAAGAAGCTTTTCAGATGTCCTTGACCTAGCGATCGGTCATTTTCCGTTTGGCGTGGGCTTTGGCGCTTTCGAACAAGCCTACCGGACAATCGAGAGAGATGAACTATTAAGTCCGACATATTTTAATCAGGCGCACAATGATTGGCTGCAAATCGTGGTCGAGGGTGGTCTGCCGGCGGTCATCATCCTGGCGCTTGGCGTCTTTCTGATCCTGAAACGCGGGTGGTGGACCTGGAGGTCCAGAGCGGCGATGGCCGGGAAGCTCGGGCCCGCCACACTTGGGTTTCTGACATTGCTGGTCATCGGCATGCACAGCCTTGTCGATTATCCGCTTCGCGTTCCCTCCTTGATGGTTGTCGCGGCGATCGCGCTTGGCTTGATTTTTCAGCATCACACCAGAATGGGGCAAGTTTGATGGTTGCGATGGTTGCTCGCTTGGCCCATGAGGAGCATCCGATCGCCAATGATCTTCTTTTCTAAAGTTCGGATTATTAAAGTGAAAAGTGATCTCAGAATACAATCTCTGGGCCTCCTTGCGGCCATTTTTTTAGTTGGTTGCGGTGGGGGCGGCGGCCCGATCGGGGAAGATCCTTCGGTTTCCGTTACCGATCTGACCACATTGCCTGCGCCAAGGAGCGCCGGATCTTCAAAAGTGAACGCTGTTGAGCTTGTGCGTCCTCTCGATGTTCTATCGGTCTCAGTTTTCGGCGTTGAAGAGCTTTCCCGCGAGGAGATACGTGTCGGACTTGACGGCAATTTTGACTATCCCTTGATCGGCGCCGTTCAAGCAGATGGTCGCTCTCTGGTTGAAATCTCTTATGAAATGGAGGCGCGTTTTGCGGGCGTCTATGTTCGCAACCCGGACATCCAAGTTAGCTTCGTTTCAAGAGAGGCACAGGTCTTCACAATTGGCGGAGAAGTACAGCAACCTGGTCAATATCCGATAATCCAGCCGATAACGCTCTTGCAGGCTGTGGCTATCGGTCAGGGACGCACTGAATATGCCCAGTTGCGTGAAGTGATGATTTTCAGAGAAGTCGATGACCAGCGCTATATTGGCGTTTACGACATGACGGCCATTCAGCGAGGGAATTATCCTGATCCCGAGGTCTATCCGCACGATGTAATCGTGGTTGGAGAATCCCCCGGGTTCCGACGTATCGCGCGCCTCGCACAATTCGTGCCCTTGATCACTAATCCGCTGATACTGCTTGAGCGGACCTTGAGGTGACAGCGATGAATGACCAAGCGCATGATCTTCGGAGCCCCGGTGACTCCGGCACCAATCCAGAGCTGTTCTATCCGGACGTTGCCGAGGAGTCTTTTGCCCTCCAACAGCTCGAGAAATATTTCGATCTCGCTCGCACTAACAAGCTTCTGATCGCGGGAGTGTTTGCCTGCGCCTTGGCAGTCGGACTCGTTGTGACTCTGCTGGCGACCCCGCAGTTCCGAGCCACGTCAAGGATCGAAATCAGCCCCGCCGAGCAGAACGTGACCAATGTCGAAGGCCTCCAGAGCGAGGCGCTGATGACCGACAGGGCTTATCTGCCGACCCAATATGAGTTGCTCGAATCTTATTCACTGGCAGCGAGAGTCGTGCGGGAACTGGATCTTACAAACAGTGAGGAGTTTCAGACCAGCTTCGACATAGCGCCAGAATCGCCTGATGATCTGGAGGGAGCGATCGTTTCCGTCCTCTTCGACCACATCTCGATTTCCCCGATCGCCAACAGCATACTTGCCGACATCAGTTTCAGCAGCCCCTCTCCTCGACTTTCGGCGACAATCGCGAATGCATGGGCTGATGCCTATATTGAAGAGAACCTCTCCCGACGTTTTGGTGCGACCATTGAGGCGCGCGATTTCCTCGAAGAACGGCTTCAGCAGACCAGGGAACGTCTCGAAGATGCGGAGCGCGAACTCATTGCCTATGCATCGGATCAGGGGCTTGTCACAGTCACGTCCGGGTCCAGCGAAGGTAATAGCTCCGACACAGCTAATCAAACATTGGTAGCGAACGATCTTGCTGAGTTTAATCAGGCACTCCTGCAAGCTTCGGCCACGAAAATAGCTGCCGAGGCCGCTCTTGCATCGAGGGAAGGGGCGGCAGCGGTGTCTGATTCTGATTTTGGCTCTGGCTCTATTGCAGAGCTGCGTACGAAACGCGCTGTCCTTCAAACACAATTGGCAAAACTGCTTTCTCGTTTTGGAGAAGATTATCCACAAGTGCAAGCCGTTCGTGCTGAATTGCAAGGAATTGAGCAAGTTATCTCCCAAGAACAGAACGATGCTGTCTCGCGTCTTGAGGCCAATTACCGAGAGGCTCTTGCGTTAGAGGAGCGGCTACGCGCACGTGTGTCGGAACTGCGCGAGCAGTTTTTGACGCAGCAGCAGGATAGCGTTCAGTATAATATTCTGCTGAGAGAAGTGGATACTAATCGGCAGCTCTATGCAGGTCTGTTGCAGCGTTATCGGGAAATCGGGGTTGTTGGCGTCGGCGAAAGTAATATCCTCATTGTCGATGAGGCACGGGTTCCCAGGGAACCGTTTTCGCCAAACCTAATACAAAACCTGCTTATCTCATTGGTTGTGGCATTTGTTATCGTTGGCGCTGGATTGTATCTTTACGACTTAATGAATCAGAGTCTCCGTGACCCTCGTCAGGTCAAAGACCGCCTTGGCCTTCCCTTGCTAGCTAGCATTCCTCGAACAGAAGAGAATGAGATCATGGATGATCTCAGGCAATCTTACTCGGAGCTTTACGAAAGCTATTTCAGTATGACGTCCACCCTGGCATTCAACGCCGGTGGTTTAGTCCCACGTTCGGTTATGATCACGTCGTCCAGGCCGGGCGAAGGCAAGAGCCTGACTTCGGTCGCTTTGGCGTACCTGTTGGCGAGACAAGGCAAGAAAGTGCTCCTACTCGACTGTGATTTGCGTAAGTCGGGAATGAACAAATACGTAAATGCGAATAACCCAATTGGTGTTAGCCAGTATCTACTTGGGAATGACGATTGGCGTTCCATGATATGCAAGCCGGATCCGTTGAAAGGTTTTGACGTCATCACGGCGGGCCGCAAGAGCCTGTCTCCGGCTGAACTGCTATCTAGCGGCCGTTTCCAGCGCCTGCTGGACGAGGTCGAGCTGGACTATGATCATATAGTGATTGATGGGCCACCAGTTCTCGGTCTGGTGGATGCCCCCCTTATTGCATCTTCGATCGCGGGCGTTGTGCTCGTCATCGAAGCCAATGAGGGCAAGTGGCGCTATCTTGAAGGGGCCGTCGCGCGGCTCAGGAATGCCAATGCCGACTTGATCGGTGCGGCAGTCACAAAACTCGACGATCGCAACGTCATGTACGGCTACGGCTACGGCTACGGCTACGGCTACGGTTATGGCGCTGGTCGTAACTCGCATGAACACGAAGGAGCACAGGCAGCGTGACGCGATGGCGGCTGCTGGTTTCGATTCTCATTGGGCTGACATCGCCCCTATTCCTTTTGCAGGGGCTGGCCAACGCCGAGATCACTCCCGGGCCAGTGAATTGGAATGGTTTCTGGCAGTCTGAGCTTTCTCTAAACTCTCTTCAAGTGGAGCAGGAAGAGCAACAGTTTAACATGACCGTCCGAGAAGGTGGCGTGGAAACTGCCAAGAGAGCCTTCGCCAAGGAGCCTCTCGCGTCGGATGCGTTGTTTCTGTTGGCAGCGGACTATCGCGCGCAGACAGATCTCGACACGATGCAGGAAGTCTTGAGTATCGGTGTTTCGCTCGACAAGCGCAATCGCAATCTTGGTACTATGCAGCTTGAGCAGGCCGCCATTTCCGGGAATATATCAGAAACTTTCGACGTACTAGACCGTCTCGCGACCACCAATCCGCGCCTGACCCCTGATTTTGTGGCCCCTTTGACCTTGGCTCTCGAAGACGGGAGCTCTCTTGAACTGCTGCGTGAAGCGCTCGAGCGCGGACCGATTTGGCGCGAAGCCTTCTGGCGCCGCATTCCTTCAACCGAGCAGGGTATCGTGAACATGCTGGCGCTTAGGGGTCTTACATCCGTCGGTACGACCGAAGAATCAGATAAGAGACTCTTGGCAGGTTTGGCCAGGACGGGCATGTTTGAAGAAGCGCTCGACTTCTGGGACGAAGCTTTCGATGATCAAGGCAACTCCATGGCCTTTGTGCCGACTAGCGATTTCCAGCCAATTGGATGGCGGACCATATCTTCAGGCGAAAGGTCTTTTTCGCCGCGCGGTGCCAATAGATTCGGCGTCTTTGTCGTCGACCAGACCTCTGGCGAACTGGGAAGACAACTGGTCCGCCTGCGGCCCGGTCGATACGGCCTGTCGGCGCAGGTAATCCCGGCGAATGAAGCCGAAAATGTCCAGGTATCGCTGGAGTGCGCGGTTGGCGATGCGGGCAGCCTGGACGTTATTGGACTGGATGCCACCGCCGAGTGGCTCATTGACGACATGTGCGAGGTCTATTGGCTCAAGCTTCTCGGGTCTGCTTGGGATCGGCGAACGCCGCTGCAAGCCGAGATTTCTAACATAGAATTTGAGCGCTTGGATTGAACGTTCCGGTCCACTTATTAGCAATTGGCCGTTTAGGGTGTCGTTTGACTCGCTGATTGGACAATACGTAGACCTTGGTCTGAGCCCAAGTTTCTACCAGTTACGAGTAGAGCCTTGGGCCGTTTTGATGCCCATCATTAGGCGTGATGGCAACAACCGTATCGGGGGCATGCCCCCGATACGGTTTACCGCTTGATCCTGCCCCGATATCTGCCGGGGTTTGGTTCCCGAGGCTCGAGTGGGGCCGGAAGTGGTTGTAGTCGTGCCGCCAGGCTTCCAGTTCCTGGCGGGCATGGGCGAGGCTGGTGAAGATCGTCTCGTTCAAGAACTCATCCCGCAACCGCGCGTTGAAGCTCTCGATGAACCCATTCTGGTATGGCTTGCCCGGTGCAATGTAGTGCCATTCCACATTGCGCTCCTTGGACCAGCGCAGGATCGCCATGCTGGTGAGTTCTGTCCCATTGTCGCTGACAATCGTGTGGGGCCGCGCCATCCGATCAAAGACCGCTGCATTGAGCTCCCGCCCGACCCTGGCGCCGGAGATCGATGTGTCGGCGATCAGTCGGACGCACTCTCGGCTATAATCATCAACCACGGCAAAGATCCGGAACCGCCGTCCGCAGGCAAAGGCATCCGACACGAAGTCGAGGCTCCAGCGCTGATTGGGGCCATGCGGGACCATCATCGGCGCCCGCGTGCCCAAGGCCCGCTTACGACCACCGCGACGGCGCACCTGCAAACGTTCCTCGCGATAGAGCCGTCGGAACTTCTTGTGGTTCATCGCCCATCCTTCCCGGTACAGCAGCCAGTGCAGTCGCCGATAACCGAACCGGCGGCGCTGGCTGGCCAGCTCGCGCATGCGCTCGCGCGCCTCTGCATCGTCGGGCCGACAACTGACATATCGCACCATGGTCCGGTCCACGCCCAGCACCGTGCAGGCACGGCGCTGGCTCACCTCGAAGACCTTCTGGAGATGAGCCACCGCCTGCCGCCTGGCACCGGGCGCTAGAATTTTTTTGCGCTGATCTCCTTGAGCATGGCGTTGTCCAGCATCGAGTCCGCCAGCAGCTTCTTGAGCCGCGCGTTCTCCTGCTCCAGCTGCCGCAGTCGCCGGGCATCGGATACCTCCAGCCCGTCGTACTTCGACTTCCACTTGTAGAAGGTCGCCGAGCTGATCCCGTGGCGGCGGCACACATCCGCCGTTGGCATCCCCGCTTCTTGCTCCTTCAACACAGCGATGATCTGTTCCTCGCTGAACCTGCTCCGCTTCATTCGTCCATCTCCTTGTCAGGGCCGGACTCTACTTATTATTGGAGGAAATCTAGGGGCTCAGACCAACGGGGAACACTTGGGATACTTCAGTCTACTCGGACGAAATGATGGCCTGAAGCCTAGGCCTTTACGAGCAGCGCCAATGAAGTGTTGTTCGAGCGGGGACGTGTCGGCCATGGCAGCGTGTCTACTGGGACGATCTCCAGCTTCGAATTTTCCCTGGCAAGCCGAATTGCCGCATGGCTGGGACCCACGCCGCCTTTCGTGAACCTTATGCCGACCAGCTCGGGCGGGAGAAAATCGTGCATGATTACAACCCCGCCAGGCTTGAGAGCGTTCAAGACCAGAGGGATTTCTCGATAGACGATCGCCGCGTCGTGAGAGCCATCAAGGAATACGCCGTCGAATTTCTTATCGGTGCTTGAAAGATAGCTGATGGAATCTGAGATAACAAAGTTGACTATGCTCTCTAGGCCGAGACGTCGTAGCGACTCTCTCGGGGACATCGGTAATCCTACGGATTTCCAGACTGCATCGGCCCCGTCGTTTACATCCAGGATGTCGACAGTCGTCAAATTCGCGTCGAGCCGGCCATTCTTCTCGAGGGCTTTCGCAATGGAGCGGGTAGAGGTGCCGATATTGGTGCCGACTTCCAAAAAGCTCTCAAAACGAAAATGTCGAGCAAGATAGTATAGTGCACGACGGTCACCTTTATTAACTCCGCCAGCTCCTATGTGGCCGACTTGTATAACAGAATTGATCTGCCTATTTGCCTCATGCCAGTCGGCTTCTAAGCTTTCATCAGCGAATATACCACGAATTTCATTCGCCGATACTGCTCGAAGGTTGGACGTATTTGATTCGATGGATTTCACTTTATTGAGAGCGCTGATCTGGAGAAGGTTCTTGATCCTCGAACGTCCGAATTTCACAATGGAAGGTATCATTAATTCACCAAAAGAGAGCCCTGAAATTGGGCGGGTTTTTTTGAGCTTTCCAATGTGTGGACTAGAACAGTGGGATGATGTCAAGCCTCACTTCAATTAGTGCGCGGTCCGCCCACGCCAGCACGTTACGCCTTCAATGGAGGTGAGTTGTCTAGGGTGCCTGACGTGACCTGCCCTGCCACCTGAATTCTGGACCATTTCAGGTTAGAGTTTTCCGCCGTAGATATCCTTGGCTGGAGGAGTTACGGCATGAAAGCATCGAGGTTCACGGACGCACAGAAGGCGTTCGTCATCAAGCAGGGTGAGGAAGGAACGCCGGTGGCGGAGATCTGCCGCAAGGCGGGGATCAGCCAGGCGACCTACTTCAACTGGAAGAAGAAATATGCGGGGCTGCTGCCATCGGAGATGCGGCGGCTGCGCGAGTTGGAGGACGAGAACAGCCGGCTGAAGAAGATCGTCGCGGATCTGACGCTCGATCGCGAGATGCTGCAGGATGTTATCAAACGAAAGCTCTGAGGCCGGATCGGAAGCGCGAGCTGGTCGACGGGATGCTGTTGGACTGGGGCGTGTCGATCCGGAGGGCCTGCCGGGTTCTGCCGTTCGACACTTCCAGTTACCACTATCAGTCCCGCCGCACCGATCCGGCCTTCCTGAAGAAGCGTATCAAGGAGATCTGCGCGACGCACGTCCGCTACGGCTATCGTCGTGTCTATCACATCCTGCGCCGGGAGGGCTGGGTCGTGAACGCCAAGAAGGTCTATAGGCTTTACAGGGAGTTGGGCTTGCAGCTGCGCAACAAGACTCCCAAGCGGCGGGTCAAGGCGAAGCTGCGCGAGGACCGTGCCCCTGCCATCCGGCCGAATGATGTCTGGGCAATGGACTTCGTTCACGACCAGCTGGCGACGGGGCGCAAGCTGCGCATCCTGACCGTGGTGGATACGTTCTCGCGGCTATCGCCGGTGGTCGATCCGCGGTTCAGCTACCGCGGTGAGGACGTGGTCGCAACCTTGGAAAAGGCTTGCCGGAAGATCGGCTATCCCAAGACGATCAGGGTCGACAATGGCAGCGAGTTCATCTCTCGTGACATGGATCTGTGGGCTTACCAGCGCGGTGTAACCCTGGAGTTGGCTGCGCCGCCCTTCGGGTCTCCCGCCCTGGTAAGCCCACAGACAATGCGTTCATCGAGGCGTTCAACAGCAAGCTACGGAGCGAATGCCTGAACGCGCACTGGTTCCTGTCGCTGCAAGATGCTTGCGAAAAGCTGGAGGCGTGGCGTAGACACTACAACGAAGAGCGACCGCACAGCGCGATCGGTAATATCCCTCCGATCATGCTGGCAAACTCAGTCGGTGAAACCAGCCCACCGGACCTGAGCAATGCGGAAAACTCCAGACCCGAGTGGTCCGACGTTGGGTAGCAGTGCACAATAACCGCCGGACTCTAATCTCAGCTGGAGGAAAGCTGGGGGTCAGGTCAGGGGGTCACGTCAAAGGCTTTATGATCCAGGGCACCCCTGTGGGTGCCGAAGTCCGAATGTAAGGAGCGTCGCTTGGGCAAACTGGATAGGTGGTGCGTGGGCCGACTAACCGACTAAGACGTTCGCACGTCTAACGAACGGTGGCCTGCCCCATTAAGGTGGTCCACCGGTTATGTTAGAGTTCCGGCGGTTGTGG
>CAYOSE010000050.1:0-19603 GCA_964406535.1 uncultured Sphingomonadaceae bacterium | reverse complement strand
AGGCTCATCCGCCATATTGAGCAGCATTTCGGAACGTCCGCAATTGGGTCGTTAGTGGAGTTCCATTGTGATCCGCTTCTCCTGCCACCCTACTCGTGCCTGAGCGCCTCGATCGGGTCGAGCTGGCTGGCCCGGTGCGCGGGGTAATAGCCAAAGGCGATCCCCATCAGCGCGCTGAACACGAAGCTGATAATGTTGACCACCGGATCGAAGATGAACGGCATGTCGAGAGCGTTCGACAGCATGATCGACAGGCCCAGCGCCAGCAATATCCCCACCATGCCGCCCAGACAGCACAGCACCACCGCTTCGGTCAGGAACTGCATCCGCACCTCACGTCCCAGCGCGCCGATTGCAAGGCGGATGCCGATCTCGCGCGTCCGCTCGGTGACCGAGACAAGCATGATGTTCATGATGCCGATGCCGCCGACCAGCAGACTGATCGCGGCAATCGCGCCGACCACGGCGGTCATGGTACCGGTGACGGTGGAGATCGTCTCGTTGATCTCGGCGGTGTCGATGATGTTGAAATCGTCGCTCTCACCATCCTGCAACACGCGCCGTTCGCGCAGCAGCGCGCGCAGCTGCTCCTGAATCCACTCCGAGGAATAGGCCGGATCGTATTTGATCACGACGAATTGCAGGTCGGTGCTGCCGGTGAAGCGCCGCTGCACGGCCTTGAGCGGCATCAGCACCACGTCATTGGCATCGTTGCCGCCGCCGCCCCCCATGGAATTGGTGCGTTCGCCGGTTACGCCGATGACATTGCAGGCGACATTGCCGATCCGCATGTTCTGGCCGAGCGGGCTCTCGCCCTCGATGAAGATTTCCTCGACGATCGTCGGCCCGAGTACGCAGACCGCCTTGCCGGCCTCTTCCTCTTGCTCAGAGAAGCCGCGCCCCTCGGCGATGTCGATCGCCTGCGCCTCGAAAAAGGCCATGTTCGCGCCCTGCACCGAGGTCGACCAGTCCTGTCCGTTGAAGAAGGCGATGGCCGGTGCATTGACCGATCCGGCCGCGCCCTCGACCCCTGCCAGCTGGCGGGTGATGATGTCGACGTCGGCTTGCCGGAACGGATGCTGGATGCCCTGATCGTCACCCACGGGGAAGACGATCAGCACGTCGGAGCCGAGGTCCGAAATGTCCTCCTGCACGCTGGCGGTCAGGCCGTTGCCCAGCGTCACCATGGTAATCACCGCCGCGACGCCGATGATGATGCCCAGCGTCGTCAGGAAACTCCGCATGATGTGGCGGCGGATTTCGCGCAGCGACAGCAGCAGGGTGGCGGTGAACATGCGGAACATCAGGCGGATGCTCCTGTGTTCCGGCTCGCTGTCCTGCCCGCATCCGGGCCGTGGCTATTGTGGACGATGCTTTCGACCAGCCCGTCGCGGAAATGCACGATGGTCTTGGCGAAGGCGGCCATCTCTTCCTCATGCGTGACCATCAGCACGGTGATGCCGCTATCGTTGAGTTGCTGCAGCAATCGCATGATCTCGGTCGAGCGTTCGGTATCGAGATTGCCCGTCGGCTCGTCGGCGAGCAGCACGTCGGGCTCCGACACCAGCGCGCGGGCGATGGCGACGCGTTGCTGCTGGCCACCCGACAGTTCAGCCGGGGTATGGTCGGCCCAGGGCAGCAGCCCGACGAGGTCGAGGGCCTTTTCCGCCGCGGCCTTGCGCGCCGGCTTGCTCTCACCGCGATAGAGCAGCGGCAGCTCGACATTCTCCAGCGCGCTGGTGCGGGCCAGCAGGTTGAAGCCCTGAAAGACGAAGCCGAGATAGCGCCGCCGCAGGAGCGAACGCTGATCGCGGCTGAGCGCCTGCACCTCGACCCCGTGAAAGCGGAACACGCCGGTGGTCGGGACGTCGAGGCAGCCGAGGATGTTCATCGTGGTCGACTTGCCCGAACCCGAGGGCCCCATGATCGCCACGAAATCGCCGCGCTCGATGGTCAGGTCGACGCCCTTCAGCGCCTGGAAGGCGGCTTCGCCCTCGCCGAAGGTCTTGGTAATGCCCCTGAGTTCGATGAGCGGCGGTTGCGTCACTCGGCTTCAGCCCGTTCGCCGGTGACCACGATCATGCCCGCTGCCAGCTTCTCCGAGGTGACTGCGGTCCGCAGGCCATTGCTGCGTCCGGTGGTGACGAGAACGGGGCGCAGTTCGTCGTCATCCCCCAGCACATAGACGCTCTGGCGGCTGCCGACGCCGATCGTCGCCTCGGCCTGTTCGGGGCCAAAATCGGGGCCGGGGCCAAAGATGCCGCCGCTGGCCTCGTCCTGTTCGGGCGAGAAGCGCAGCGCGGCGTTGGGCACCAGCAGCGCCGTGCCGGTGCTTTGCGTGGCGATGGTGGCAGTGCCGGTCATACCGGGACGCAGGCGACCATCGGCATTGTCGACGGTGAGGCGCGCCTCGTAACTGACCACATCATTGGCCGGGGCCTGCTCGTTGGTCTCGGCGATATTGCTGGCGGCGAGGTCGACGCGTTCGACGCGCGCGGGGAAGCGCTCGCCCGGATAGGCATCGACGGTGAAGGTCGCTTCCTGCCCGCTCTCGACCTGGCCGACATCGGCCTCGTCGAGGTCGACGCGCAGCTGCATCACTGCGAGGTTTTCGGCGAGCACGAACAGGGTCGGGGTGGTGAAGCTGGCGGCGACGGTCTGCCCCGGCTCGACCTGGCGCACCAGCACCACGCCCGAAACCGGCGAGCGGATCACGGCGCGCTCGCGATTGGTGACCGAGCTGTCCAGTGCGGCCTGTGCCGAGGTGACGTTGGCGCGGGCGGAGGCCAAAGCGGCGGCGCTGCGGCGGACGGTGCCTTCGGCCTGTTCCATCTCCACCTTGGAGGGGACTTTGCCGCCCGACAATTTGTGCACTTCGCGCAGGCGCGCGAGCTGGGCTTCGTCGACTTCCAGTGTCGCCTCGGCCTGCGTCACAGCGGCGCGCGCGGCATTCAGGCTCGCCTGCCCTTGCGTGATCTGGTCCTCGATCGTGTCGGTATTGATCCGCGCCAGCACCTGGCCGCGGGTCACGACATCGTTGACGTCGACCAGTACGTCGTCGATCCGGCCCGACACTTCGGAGCCGACCTCGACCTGGTTGGTTGGCCTGAGGTTGCCGGTCGCGGTGACGGTGATGTCGAGCGAGCCCTGTTCCACCTCATGGGTGATATATTGCGGCCCGCTGTCGCCGCGCCCCCACAGCAGGAAGGCGAGCAGCGCCAGCGCGGCAATCGCGATGCCGATCAGCACCTTGCGCTGCTTCCAGAACGGCTGGCCCGCCTCGCTCTGCAGATAGGCTTGGAGATCGCTGTCGCTGGTCGCGTCCTGGCTCATGCTTCGGGTCCGTCGGTAAGGGGGGATTCGGATGTCGGTTCGGTCCAGCCGCCGCCAAGGGCCTGGGTCAGGCGGACGAAGGCGCTCGCCCGGTCGGCCTCGGCAGCGACCAGCGCATTGCGCGCCGAGAGCAGCTGGCTTTCGATATTGAGCAGCGTCTGGAAGTCGGTCAGCCCGGCCTGGTACTGGCTGCGCGCCAGCAGGGCGGAATTGCTCGCCGCCTCGACCGCAGCCTCGTTCAGGACGACGCGTTCATTGGCCGCGCGCTGATCGACGGCGGCACTCTCGACCTCTTCCAGCGCGGACAGGATCGCCTGCTCCCATGCCGCTTGTGCGCTGCGGGCCCCGGCCTCGGCAATGTCGACCTGCGCTTGCGTGCGCCCACCATCGAACAGCAGCTGGCTGACGCTGGCAAAGATATTGCCGGTGATGACGTCGAACAGGTCGTCGAGCCCGACCGAGCTGGTATCGACCGAGCCGGTCAGGCGCACCAGCGGCAGCAATTGCGCGCGGGCGACGCCGACCTGCGCGGCAGCGGAGAGCAGCGAGGCTTCGGCGGCGCGCACGTCCGGGCGGCGCGCGAGGATCGCGGGTGGCGCCTCATAGCCGTCAAGCTGCGCGGCCACGGGGACGGGCAGGGGCGGCGGCATCAGCAGCGCCTCCAGCACCCTGCCGGGCGGCTCGCCGATCAGGGTGGAGATCGAATTGGCCGTGGTGGCCAGATTGCTTTCGAGCGCAGGGATGGTGGCGGCGGTCTGCGCGCGCTGGGTACGGGCTTGCTCGACATCGAGGGTGGAGACCAGCCCGGCCTGATTGCGCCAGTCGGCGATCCGCAGGTTTTCGTCCTGATAGCCGAGCGTGTCGCGGGCGATGTCGAGTTGCTGAGCCGTGGCGCGGGCCGAGATCGTCGCCAGCGCCACCTGCCCGACGATCAGCCGTTGCAGGTCGGCGAGCGAATAGCCAGCGGCAGCGAGGTCGGCGTGCGAGGCGGCGACGTCGGAGGATATCTGCCCGAACAGGTCCAGCTCCCACGCGACATCGGCACCCACCGAGGTGATGACCCGGTCGCTCGCGCCATTGCCGAAATTGCGGCCCGCACTGCCCCCGGCGGAGACGGTCGGGAACCAGCCCGCACGCGAGGCCCTGAGGCCGGCGCGCGCCTGATCGACCCGGGCAAGGGCCTGCGCGATCTCGCGGTTTTCGGCGATTGCCTGTTCGACCAGTTCGGTCACCAGTGGGTCGTCGAGCCGCTGCCAATATTGCGCGATGTCGAGTTCGACCGGGGCCACTTCGCTCTCGGCCCAGTCGGTGGGAATCGCCACCTCCGCCTCGGGCTCGGCGGCCGTTCCGCCGAGCAGACCGGGCAGGGCACAACCGGGCAGGGCCAGCGCCGCCAGCAGCGGGAGGACCGGGCGCATCCGGCCGATTTTGTTACGCAGCACCGGCTGACGGCCTGCCGAATTCAATGTGCGATGATAGGTTTCCTGCAAGATAATCCTCGAACCTGATCCTCGCTGCCCCAATGGCGTAATATTGTTGCAAGTAGCAGATTGGGAGGGATTTTATCCCCGTCTTTACAACTGAAACCAGTTTGTTGTCGGGTGCGGCAAAATAGTCACGGGCCGGGTCGCGCGCATGACTTGTCGCTGACGCTCAAAGCTTGCCGAAGCGCGCCTCGTAAGCGGCCATGTCGCCTGCCGCGAGCAGCTGCGCCTGTGTCCGCCAGTCGTCGCGGCGGATGCGGCCCTCGAAGCGGCCAAGTTGTGCGTCGACGCGGTCGATCTCGGCATCGTCCCATGCGGCCACCTGCGCGAAGCTGGTGACGCCGAGCGAGTGCAGCAGCGCGGCGAGCTTGGGGCCGACGCCCTTGATCCGGGTCAGGTCGTCGGTGCCGTCCGTGGTGGGCGTCGGGGCGGGGGCCGGTGTAGCGTCGGGAGCGGCCTTGTTCTCGGCGTCCTCGACCTCCAGCTCAGCCCCGGCAGCGGCGGCAATTCCGGCCCCGGCCAGTATTTCGGCGGCGGGTGTCGGGATCACGGGCTCTCGCGCAGTACCGGAGGCGGCACTGGATGGGGCATCCATCAGCGCCTGATTGCGGCGGGCAGGGGCGCCATCGTCAGCACTCTCCTCGCGGGTAATGGTGGTGCGCCGGGTCATGCCGAAGATCCACCACGCAACCAGCACCCCGATCAGCAGCGCCACGACCAGCAGCACCCAATTGGCCTGCAGCAATTCGGCCATCTCTCGTCTCCCCTCTATTCCCGGCCCCAGATCGCCCAGCCGATCACCAGCCCGATCCCGTAGGCGAGCAGCATCAGCACCAGCAGTTCGAGCCAGATGGGCATGGGCGGCCTCCTACCGGGACGGTCGCAGGCTTGGCAACAGCGGACCTGCCACGGCACCCATCAATAGGGTCCCGGTGTATCGACCGGGGTGGGGACGAGCTGCTCGCTCGAGACGACCTCGAACTCGATCCGCCGGTTGGCGGGGTCGGCCGGGTCGAGCCCTTCGGCGGGCCGTTTCGATCCGAGCCCGCGCACCCGCAGGCCATCGGCCGGGATGCCGCGCTCGACCAGCGCATCGCGCACCGCTGCGGCCCGCTCGCGCGACAGTTCCAGATTGCCTGCCCGGTTGCCCGAATTGTCGGTGTGGCCGGTAATCGCGATGATGCTGCCAAGGCACGGGCGTAGCGCCTCCGCCACCTCGTCGACCAGCGTCAGGCTTGCCGTGTCGATGCGGCTGGCGCTTTCCTCGAAGCGGATGGTGCGCGCATGCAGCAGGGTCTCGACATCCTCCTGACAGTGGAGCGGGTTGCTGATGTAGGCGCTGCTGGCGGCGAGCGCATTGCCGTCGGCCCAGCGGATGCCGCCCACGCCGGGGATCGCGGCGACGGTCTTGGCGATGCGGTCGCGCGCCGCTTCGTTGAGGTTCTCGCCGCCCGACAGCACCGGGTGGCGGGTCGGCCAGCCCTGCGTGGAGCGGAAGGTGGCGACGACATTCTCCGCGCCCTTTGTGTCGGCGATGACCCTGGCGGTGCGCTCGGCCAGCCGGTCGGCAAGCGGGTTGTCATTGGCCTGCGCGGTCAGGATGGCGAGCATGGCCACGAGCAGGCCGCCAGCGACTATCGCGACGCGCGGGGTCAGGAAGCGGGCGATCACTGTTGCTTGTCTCCGTTGGCGGCTGGCACCGGGGCGGCAGGCGGGGCAGGGCCGCCCTCCGGCTCGGGCTCGACGGTCATCTTGCGGGTGAACAGCACGCGGTCCTCCGGCCCGAAGCCGCGCGTCCAGATCACCCAGCCATAAACGCCCAGGATCAGCGGGATGGCGAGCACCAGTTCGAGCCATTCGGGCAGCAGGATGATGACCTGTCCGACCAGCACCGCCGCGCCAGCCGCCCAGACCAGCGCCCAGCGCCAGTTGTTCACGCGCTCGCCCAGAATGCGCGACAGCATCCACGCCTTGACCAGCGAGGCGACGCCGAGCGATAGCATCAGCGCCCCTGCCGCCATGGCCGCGCGGTAATAGTCCGACAGGCCCATGCGCTCGGCGATCATCAGTGCGGCGACGGTCAGTCCGGCCTGCAGGGCGATCGTGCCCAGCGAGACCCACAGGTTTCGTAGCCGCGCGACGTAGATCAGCGCTGCTTCCGAAACAACGGCCGTGGCGGCGATCACTTCGGCGGCGAGCAGCAGGCCGAGCGCGCCGGTGCCGCCGACAAAGTTCGGCCCGACAAGGCCCATGATCGCTTCGCCCGGAATGCCCAGCGCCAGCGCCACCCCGGCCTGCGCGGCGGTAATCCAGAAGCCGACCTGGCACACCTGCCTGGCGATCGCGGCATAGTCGCGCTCTTTCAGCTTGCGGGTGATAACGGGGCCGAGGATCGGCTCGAAACTGGTCTTGAGCTTCTGCGGCAGGCTGGCGACCTGCTGGGCGACGTAGTAGACGCCCACTGCTGCCGGCGTGGCGGCGAACAGGCCAAGGATCAGGATGTCGAGGCGGCGCGTACCCCATTCCACCGTATCGGCGACCGCCAGCGGGAAGGCGCGACGGGTCATCCGCCACAGGCGCATCGGCTGGAATCGCCAGTTGTGCGGGCGGCCATGGGCGCGCCAGAACGGGATCAATGCGGTCAGCAGCCCGGCATAGATCGAGGCGAGATAGGCGAGCGACAGGCCCGACACCGGCTCGAACAGGTAGCAGACCCCGGCGAGGATCGAGATCGTCCACGGCTCGACAATGGCGCGGGCGCGTACCGTGGTGGCGATGTCGTAGCGATAAGCCTGCGCGGCGAGTGCGATCTCGGTCAGCGCATAGCCGGGAATGGCCAGCACGATCAGCCGGTCGAGCGCGCTATATTGCCCGCTCGGGAAGAGCGGCGCGGGCACGAGATAGAAAAACGCGGCGGCGACCAGCGACAGCGCCAGTGCGACGATCATCGAATCGAAAACGAGATTGGTATGGCTTTCCTCGCCTTCCGACAGGCGCTGGGCGAGGCCGCGCTTCTCGCCAATCGAGCAGATCAGCGCGACCAGCTCGACCACGACCAGGGCGGAGGCGAAGCGCCCGAGCGCCTCAGCCCCGTAAAGGCGACCGGCGATAAACAGGAAGGGCAGCCGCGCGGCGAGGCGCAGCAGGAAGCCGAGAAAATTGGTGCGCCCGCCCTTGGCCAGCGCGGCGAGATCTGCGCCCGGCTTGTCAGCTTCGGGCACAGGTGCCGAAGGTCCGGGCGGGGTCGTCGTCAAAGATCTTCGTCCTCGCTGGTCAGCGGGCGTTCGAGCAGTTCGCGGGCGACATCCTGCGCCGAGGCGCCTTCGAGCAGGTGGTTGACCGCCATGGTGATCGGCATGTCGACCGCGTGCCTGATTGCGAGGTCGCGCAGCACCGGCGCGGTATGCGCGCCCTCGGCCACAGTGCGGCGGTCGGCCATCAGCGTGGCGGCATCCTCGCCTTCGCCCAGCGCCTTGCCGAGCGAGAAATTACGGCTGGAGGTGGAGGAGCAGGTCAGCACCAGATCGCCCAGGCCGCACAGACCGTTCAGCGTTTCGGGCCTGCCACCCAGCGCCGCGCCGAAGCGCAGCATTTCGGCAAAGCCGCGGGTGATGAGGGCGTTGCGCGCGTTCTGGCCGAGCTTCAGCCCCTCGACCACGCCGCAGCCGATGGCGAGCACGTTCTTGACCGCGCCGCCAACCTCGGCGCCGACCAGGTCGTCAGCATAATAGGGGCGGAACTCGCGCCGGGCGATAGCCGGGACGAGCCGCTCCCACTGCTCTTCGCCGCCGCCACAGGCGAGCGTCACCGCCGTGGGCAGGCCTGCCGCGACTTCATGCGCGAAGGTCGGGCCGGAGAGGACCGCAATGTCGCTGTCGGGCGCGATCTCATGCGCTACGTCGTGCATCATGCGGCCAGTGCTCGCCTCGATCCCCTTCGAACACAGGACGAGGTCGCGCGGAAAGCTGTTCATGGTCGAGAGCGTCGCGCCAAGGTGCTGTGCCGGGGTGACGACGAGCGCGATCTCGCAGGCCTCGATATCGGCAAGATCAGGCGTGGCGGTCAGCGTATCGGCCAGCGTCGCGCTGGGCAGGAAGGGCTCGTTCACGCGGGTGCTGTTGATGGCCTCGGCCAACCCGTCCTCGCGCGCCCAGAGCAGGACCTCGCGACCCTCGCTCGCCAGCATCTGCGCCAGCGCGGTGCCCCATGCACCTGCGCCAATAACTCCAAGTGTAATCGTCATGCTTTAACCCCAGCACCGCGCGCCGGCAGAGCATCGGGATCGAGCGGCCAGCGCGGTCTCGCGGCGATCTCCAGCGAATCGGGTGCATGATCGGCGGCAATGCGCTCGCACCCGGCCCATGCGATCATCGCGGCATTGTCGGTGCACAATGCCAGCGGCGGCGCGGTGAAGGCGAGATCATGCTCGCTCGCCAGCGCCTCTATCGCAGTACGAATAGTGATGTTTGCCGCGACCCCGCCCGCCAGCACGAGCGCTTTGACGTCGCCCATCGCCTCGAGCGCGATCCGCGTCCGGTCGATCAGGCAATCGACGGCGGCCTGCTGGAAACTGGCGGCGATGTCGGCAGGCCGGTGCGCGCCGCTTTCGACCGCGCGCAGGACCGCGCTCTTCAATCCGGCGAAGGAGAAATGCGGTTCCCCGCTGCCGACCAGCGGGCGGGGCAGGGGCACGGCCTTGGGGTCGCCCTCGCGCGCGAGCCGTTCGACCGCCGGCCCGCCCGGATAGCCGAGGCCGAGGATCTTGGCGGTCTTGTCGAAAGCTTCGCCCAGCGCATCGTCGATCGTGGTAGCGTAACGGCGATAACGCCCGACGCCCTCGACCCGCAGCAACTGGCAATGGCCACCAGAAACCAGCAGCAGCGCGTAAGGATATTCGAGCGCGGGGTCGGCCAGTCGCGGGCTCAGCGCGTGGCCTTCCAGGTGGTTGATCGCATAGAGCGGCGTGCCCGACGCCATGGCCAGCGCCTTGGCACTGACAAGGCCGACCATCACCCCGCCGATCAGCCCCGGCCCGGCGGTGGCGGCGATGGCGTCGCAATCGGCGAGCGTCTTGCCGCTTTCCGCCAGGACCTGCTCGATCAGGGGGGCGAGTTTCTCGGCATGGGCGCGTGCGGCGATCTCCGGCACGACGCCGCCATAGGGCGCGTGCGCGGCCTCCTGCCCGGCGATGGCCTGGGCGAGAATGACCCGCTCCCCCGTCACCAGCGCGGCTGCGGTTTCGTCGCACGAACTTTCTATGCCCAGCACCAGTGTCATGGCGGCGCTTCCACTGGACGCAAATGGCGATTAGGGCAAGCGGCCCATGTCCATTGCTTCCTCCGATACACAGCTCATTCGCCTTGGAACCCGCAGCTCGCCGCTCGCCATGGTGCAGGCGGAGGAGACGCGCGCGCGGCTGTGCGCGGCGCATGGCTGGCCGGAAGAGGCGGTGGAACTGGTGCCGGTGGTGGCGAGCGGCGACAAGGTGCTCGACCGCCCGCTGGCCGAGATCGGCGGTAAGGCGCTGTGGACGAAAGAGCTCGATGCATGGCTGGCGGAGGGGCGGATCGACGCCTCGGTCCATTCATTAAAGGATGTCGAGACCCTGCGCCCCGCAGAATTCGCGTTCGGGGCGTTTTTGGAGCGCGCGGACCGGCGCGACCGGCTTATCGGGGCGACCAGCCTCGCCGACCTGCCGCAGGGTGCGCGGCTTGGCACCAGCGCCCCGCGCCGCGCGGCGCAGGCGCTGCATCTGCGGCCCGATCTCAAGGTCGTGTCTCTGCGCGGCAATGTCGCGACGCGGCTCGGCAAGCTGGCGGCGGGTGAGGTCGATGCGACCTTCCTCGCGGCGGCGGGCCTGTCGCGGCTGGGCCAGCACGATGTCGGCGTCGCTCTGGATCCTGCCGACTGGCTGCCCGCGCCCTCCCAAGGAGCGATTGCCGTCGAGTACCGGGCAGGGGACGACCGAGTGCTGGGCCTGCTTTCCACCATCGACCATGTGCCTACGCGGGCCGAAGTGCTGGCCGAGCGTGCCTTGCTGGAGGGGCTGGGCGGCACCTGCCACAGCCCCGTGGCGGTGCTGTGCGTCCACGATGGCGAGGAACTGCGCCTGAGCGCTGCGCTCTACAGCCCCGACGGGCGCGACAAGGTTGAGGGCGAGGCACGCTTTGCCCCCGGCGACAGTCGCGCGCCGGCAGAGCTGGCCGCGCATTTGCTGGCGCAGGCCCCCGAGGCGATCCGCGCAACTTTCAATGGGGCCGGATGAAACCCGTTATCGTCATTCGTCCCGAGCCGGGCTGCAGCGCGACCGTCGCGGCGGCGCGTGCTGCCGGTCTGGAGGCGCATGGCTTCCCCTTGCAGGAAGTAGCGCCGGTCGCGTGGGAAAGTCCGGATTCGGGCTCTTTCGATGTCATACTGGCGGGCAGCGCCAATGTTTTTCGCCATGGCGGTGCTGCGCTGCGAAAATTTTTGTCCCTGCCGGTTCATGCGGTGGGACAGGCAACCGCCGAGGCGGCGCGGGCGGCGGGCTTCACTGTCGAACGGGTGGGCGAGGGTGGCTTGCAGGGATTGCTCGACAGCCATGCGGGCGACGCGCTCCGCTATCTGCGGCTGGCCGGACGTGAGCACGTCGATCTGGTTGCCCCGCAGCAGGTCGCGATAACCACCTGCATTACCTACGAAACCGTGGAACTGCTCATGCCGGAGGCACTGGTCGCGCGCTTGGCTGACCCCGCCATCGTGCTGCTGCATTCGGCCACGAGCGCGCGTCATTTCGCCGCCGAGTGCGACCGGCTGGGTGTTCATCGCGGCGCAATCACGCTGGGCTCATTGGGGCCGCGCATCACCGCCGCTGCTGGCGAGGGCTGGCAATCTGTCCACAATGCAGAGCGGCCCGCCGACATGGCGCTACTGGCCATGATCGGCGACATGTGCCATTAGCAAGACCAACCGAGCAGGCGAAAACGTCACCGGGTCGCGAAGGACAAGAATGGACGAAAGTTACACCTTTCCTGATACCCAGACGCGGGTGCGTAGATTCTCCACCCGTTCCGTCATCATTGCGCTGTTCGCAGCCTTTCTTATCGGTGGCGGGGCGATGTTCGTGCTCGTCAATGGTGACGCCAACCCCTTCGATGAGGGTACTGTGTTCCGCCTGCGGAGCGAGCCCGTGGCCGAAGGCGCAGGGGCCGCAGCGCCGGCTGTCGCCGAGGGGACGGTTCCGTCCGCGCCCGCCACGGCTGAAGAGACGCGCCAGGCGGTCGAGCGGGTCGAACAGGTCGTCGTCCAGCAGGGCGGTCTGGACCAGCGCGTGGCGGCGATGGAACAGCGCCTCACCCGGCTCGACCTGCAGGCCCAGGCTGCTGCGGGCAATGCCGCGCGTGCCGAGGACCTGCTGATCCTGTTCGCCGTGCGCCGCGCGATCGAGCGGGGGACCGAGCTTGGCTATCTCTCGGACCAGCTGCGGATGCGCTTTGGCGAGACGCGCCCCAACATGGTCCAGACGATCATCGATTCCGCGCGCGCGCCGGTCACGCTCGACCAGCTGATGGCGCAGCTCGAAGGGCTTGACCCGGCGCTGCGCGAAATGCCCGCCGATGAAGGGTTCTTCACCCGCGTGGGCCGCGAAATGTCGCAGATGTTCATCATTCGCACCGAGGATACCCCCTCGCCGGTGACCGAGCAGCGGCTGGAACGCGCCAAGCGCTATCTTGAAAGCGGGCGCATCGAAGCTGCCGTGGGCGAGGTCGAGGCACTGCCCAATGCCGCTGCCGCGCGTGAATGGCTGGCGCAGGCGCGCCGCTTTGCGCTGGTGCAGCGAGCACTGGAAACGCTGGAGACCGCTGCCGTGCTGGAACCGCGCGCGGTGCCCGATGCGACAGGGCGGTCGGTGATGCAGACCAGCCCGGCCGCCGGTCCGGCGCGGTAAACTGGGACAATCAGCCCTGAGGGCCTGCGAATGGCGATGTTTCATGCTTCCGGTGCTCACGACCACACAAGGTCGCTGCGCTCCGGGTCACGAAAAATCACCATTCTCGTCACCTCATCATCTGATTGTGTCTTTTCCCCAAGTTCGGAGAGTTACCCTTTGAGCAGCTCGGGCAGGTCGCCGCTCATCCCGCGCGCCTCATCCATGAAGAAGCGCTTCAGCGCCGGGGTGCGTTGCACTGCCGCCATGCCCAGCCGCCTGATCGCACTCGGCAGCTTGCCGGGGATGCCGAACAGCCGGGTCAGCCCGTCGGTCGCCGCGGCCACCATGAAGCTGTCGAGCCCGCGCCATTTCTCGTAGCGCGCCAGCAATTGTGCATCGCCCGGATCGAGCCCGATGCGGCGCCCCTCGGCCAGCACCTCGACCAGTGCGCCGACATCGCGCAGGCCGAGATTGAGGCCTTGCCCGGCAATCGGGTGGATGCCGTGCGCGGCATCGCCCACCAGCGCGAGCCGCTGACCGGTGATCTTCGCCGTGTGATGGAAGCCGAGCGGATAGGAAGAGCGCCTGCCCTCGGTCGCGATCGCGCCGAAAATACCGTGCATGCGCTTCTCGACCTCGGCGATGAAGGCGCGTTCGCCGAGAGCCAGCACGCCCGCCGCGTCCTCCTCGTCCACGGTCCAGACCAGCGCGCTGCGATGGCGGCCCTGCTCGTCATCGAGCAAAGGCAGCAGGGCGAAGGGGCCAACCGGATAGAAGATTTCCCACGCCACGTTCTCATGCGGCTTTTCGTGGGTCAGCCCGGTGATGATCGCGCGGTGGCCATAGTCCCACCTGGCAATCGCGATGCCCGCCTCTTCGCGCGTGGGCGACATGCGCCCTTCGGCGGCGATTATCAGGCTCGCCTCCAGCACCGTGCCATCGGCCAGCGTGGCCGAGACGCCATGTTCGCCGCGGTGGCGCGCGGTGATTTCGGCGTTTGAGTGCCAGCTTATCAGCGGTTCGCGCTCCGCCGCTTCGAACAGTGCCAGCCGCAGCCGCCGATTGGCGAACATCCGACCGAGCGAGCCCTCATGCGGTTCGGGTGCGAAGTCGATGCGCCCCGGCTTCATGCCATCGGTGACGGCGATGTCGGCAATCGGGCAGGCGAAAGGTTCGAGCGCGCCGGCGATGCCGATATTCTTGAACAGGTTCCAGCTGGCGGTGGAGATGGCCGAGGCGCGGCCGTCGAACCCCTCTGCGGTCAGCGCCGCCGGATCGGCGCGGTCAACGACATGGCTCGCCATGCCCTTCTTCGCTGCTGCCAGCGCCAGCGCCATGCCGACGAGCCCGCCGCCAAGGATCAGCAGCTCGGCTCTGGTAGATCCGGGGAGGGGATTGTTCTTGTCCGCCATGGCTGCCGCTCCTAGATCGCTCAGCCATATGCAGGCAAGCCTCTCGCCCCTTTTACGCGTCTTTCTGTCCGCCTTGGTGCTGCTGGGGACTGTTCTGTCCCCGTCGGTCAGCGCGCAGACGCTGCTGCCGGCACAGGGCGGGGCCAACCATATCGCCGCAAATCTGGTGGCCGAGGCCCCGGTGGAGCCGGGCGGGACGTTGGACGTGGCGCTGGTGTTCCGCCCGGAGGATGGCTGGCACGGCTATTGGTCGAACCCCGGCGATGCGGGCTATGGCATGGTGCTCGACTGGCACCTGCCCGAGGGGTGGGAGGCGGGCGCGCCGCAATATCCGGTGCCCGAACGGCTATTGATCAGCGGGCTGATGAACCACGTCTATGAGGGCGAATATGCGGTCCTCGTGCCGATATTGGTGCCCGAGGATGCGGCGGTGATGAACCTCGCGCCGATCACGCTCGATGCCGAATGGCTTGCCTGCACGGACGAGATCTGCGTGCCCGAAAGCGCCACGCTGACGCTGCGCCTGCCCGATGTGGCGATCCCGGAAATGCGCCGCAGGTTCGATACTTACCGCGCACAATTGCCGCCGCTTCTCGATGCCGCCGGGGCGTTCGAGGTGGTTGGGGAGACGTTGCACATCGCGATCCCGCTGCCTGCCAGCGTTGCGGTCCGCGAGCCGCATGTCTTTATCGCCGACAAGGATGTGGTCGACTACGCCGCGCCGCAGAGCTTCCGCCGCAATGGCGACCGGCTGGTGGCTGAAATCGCATTGGGCAGGAACCCGGAGATACCCGACAGCGTGACCGGGATCGTGGCCATCGACGGCGCGCGCGACGGGCTGCGCTTCCATGCCGAACCCGGCATCGTACCGAACGGTGGCGAGCGGCTGGGCGGCAGTGCTGCCAGCGGGTCACTCCTGCTGCTGGCGGGCGGGGCGCTACTGGGCGGATTGCTGCTTAACCTGATGCCCTGCGTGTTCCCGATCCTCAGCCTCAAGGCGCTGACCTTGGCCCGCGCGGGCGAGAGCGAGGCCCAGGCGCGGCGCGAGGGGCTGGCCTATACTGCAGGCACAATCATCGCTTGTCTGGCGCTCGGCGCGGCGATGCTGGCCCTGCGCGCAGCAGGCGAGCAGGTCGGCTGGGCGTTCCAGCTGCAACAACCCGCCGTTGTCGTGGCATTGCTGGTGCTGGCGGTGGCGATCACTGCCAATCTGGCGGGGCTGTTCGAGCTCCCCTCGGTCTCGATCACGCGGGCGGGCGGCAAGTCCTCCGCCTTTGTCACGGGGCTCTTGGCCGCCTTTGTCGCCACGCCGTGCACCGGCCCGTTCATGGCGGCGGCACTGGGCGCGGCGCTGGTGCTGCCACCTGCGCAGGCCCTGCTGTTGTTCGCCGCGCTGGGGCTGGGGCTGGCACTGCCGTTCCTGCTGCTCGGCTTCGTGCCCGCGCTGCGGAGCCGGTTGCCGAAGCCGGGCCCGTGGATGGAGCGCTTCCGCAAGGCGATGGCGATCCCGATGGGGCTGACCGCGCTGGCGCTGGTGTGGCTGGTGGCACGGCTGGGCGGGCAGGGTTTTGCCCTGATTGCGCTGGTGCTGGTGTTCGGGCTGGTCGTGGCGCTGATGATCGTGGGCAGGCTGCAACGGCGCGGCAAGCTCGCCTGGCCCGTTTTTGGCCTCGTGATCGCTCCCTTCGTGATTTTCGCGGGGATCGGCTTGCCAGCCAGCTTTGACGAAGCGGCACCCAGCGGCGAGGATTCTATTCTCGATCCGGTGCCGTTCGACGAATTCGTCCTCATGGACACCGTGCAATCTCAGGGAAAGCCGGTGTTCCTGTGGTTCACCGCCGACTGGTGCCTGACCTGCAAGGTCAACGAAAGCGTGGCGATCGAGCGTGAGGCCACCCGCGAAGCCTTCGAAGCGGCGGGCGTCGTCGCCATGCGCGGCGACTGGACCAGGCGCGATGCGGAAATTGCGCGATTCCTTGAAGAACAGGGCGTGGCGGGTGTGCCGCTTTACCTGTGGTATCCGGCGGGCGGGGCCGCGCCTGAGCAATTACCGCAGGTGCTGACGCCAGACATGCTTATCGAGCGGGCGCAGCGTCCGTAGCTTCGTCGGCCTCGTCCGCCAGCGCCCCGGCCACGTCTCCGCCCGCGCGGCACCATTCGAGGAATTCGCCCGGCACCGGGCTGCCGGCAATCTCCAGCATTCCGCCGCCGGGCAGCGTCGCGGTCAGCTTGCGCGGGCCGCCAAACACGTCGAGCATCGGGTCGGTTGCAGCTACGGCGCCGACCCAGCGCCACTCGCCGTCCTGCAGCATCGCATCGACCGGGAAGCGGCTCCGCATGCCGTTACCGATCACCGGGAACAGCGCCTTCTGACCGGGCCGGGCAGGGGCATGGCGGATGATTTCCATCAGCGGCGGGTCGGCATCGAGGCGGCAGGCGAGGGTCATCAGGGTCGGGCCCTCCGGATCGCCGAACGCGATGGCCTGCCCGTTCGCGCTCACGCTCCACAAGGCAGCGCTGGTATCGGGCGAGGGCAGGGCCATTGCCGGAGCCTCGGCCAGAGGCTCGAGTGCGATACGCTGCGTCTCGGCCTCCGGCTGCTCGGGCGCATTGTCCTGCCCGCAGGCCGCGAGGGCGAGCATCATGGCCGAGGGGAGAATGCGCCGAAACATGGCGCCTGATGGTTCGTGTGTGCGGTGCGATCAAGTCTGTCTGCACGGATCATCAACAACGTAGCGCGAGGGGATGGCGTTCTGTCGCAGAGGCACCGTGCAGCATTCCTGCATGGTGCCGCGTTGCTTGGGCAGCCGATGGCGATTTCGCCCCGCGCAGGCCCGAAATGCGCGGCTTTCCGGGAATGTTGCCGCGTCCGATTGACGCCATGACGGCATGGTACGAATTTGTGGAGCACCACTCTCGACCACAAGGAATTTCCCAGTGATCTCACTCTCGCGGCGTGGCCTGTTTCCGATTCTGGCGGGGGGTGCGTTTGCCGCCTCCTCGCCCGTGAGCTCTGCATTGCCCGGCGCGGGCATGCGGGTGGCGGTAGTGGGCGGCGGCATCCTCGGGGCCTCGATCGCTTACCATCTTGCGCGTGACGGGGCTGAGGTCGCGGTGCTGGAAAAGACGAAGCCCGCAGCGGAGGCGACGGGCAACAGCTTCGCCTGGCTCAATGCCGGGGGGAAGCGGCCGCGCCCGTACCACACGCTGAACCTGCTCGGCATTCTGGGCTGGCACCGGCTGCAGACCGAGCTCGGGGTCGAGACGCTGCCGATGCAGTGGAATGGCTGCGTCCAGTGGCGCGAGGGCGAGGGCGCGGTCGAGCGCACCGCTGCCAGCATCGCCGCGCAGCAGGCTTGGGGCTATCCGGTGCAGGAGATATCGCCGGAGCAATTGCTCGCGCTGATGCCGGGGCTGACCCCGGGCGAGGTCGGCATTGCCAGCTTCAGCGGGGTCGAGGGTACGGTCAATCCGCGCGTGGCGACCAACGTGTTGCTGGCCGAGGCGCAGCGGCTTGGTGCGGTGGTTGAGTATCCGGTCGAGGTGAGTGGTTTCGAGGCGGCTGGCGGTATGGTGAGTACCGTTCAGACCTCGCAGGGTGCGCTTGAGGTCGATGCGGTGGTGCTGGCGGCGGGGCTGGGCAATACGGCGCTCTCGGCCATGCTGGGCGCGAATGTGCCAATCAATTCGAGTGTCGGCTTGCTCGCCCATACCGAGCCGGGGGCGATTGTCCTGCCGCGTCTGGCCTTTGGACCCGGCGCGAACATGAAGCAGCCGCCCGATGGCAGTTTCGTGACCGGAGCCTCGTTTGGCGGGACGCCCGACATGGTGGCGGACAGTGCGACGGGCGAGATGCTGCTGGCGGGCGCGCGGGAGTATGTGCCCGCGCTGGCGGACTTCAAGCTGGACGAGGTGACTTTGGGCCACCGTGTGCTGCCCGCAGATGCTTTCCCGATTGTGGGGCATCTGCCGGGCAGCGCGAACGCCTATGTTGTGGCGATGCATTCGGGGATGACGATGGCGCCGCTGATCGGCGAACTGGTCGCGACCGAGCTGCTCGGCGGCCCGAAAGCGGACCTGCTGGCGACGTTCCGCCCGGAGAGGTTTGTGTAGGTGGGGAAACCGTCACCCTGAACTTGTTTCAGGGCCCATTTCTCCAACTGCGACTACGGGGCGATGATGCACGATGGATGCTGAAACGAGTTCAGCATGACGAGAAGGGATGGGCTCACTTCTTCTCGCCGATCCATTTGCCGATCTGGATTCCGGCGTAGGTAAAGCCGCCAGCAAGGCCGACGATGGCGATGATTGCAGTGATGGTTTCGGCGGGGGTCATGGCTGCCTCGTGATTCAGAGCAGCGTCCATGTATTCCCAGTCTTGGAGCGTGGCTAATAGCCCAGCGTCCTAGATATCATCTAAGCTTTTGATATTTCAGATTTGCGTCTTAAAGAAGCAACGATTATCCCCAATTTCAGCTCTTTCGCCCCATCTTTCTCCGCGTCCTGCACGTCCGTCATTGCGAGCGACCGCAGGTCGCGCGGCAATCCAGTGGTGCGAGGGAGCGCTCTGGATTGCTTCGGGGCATGGCCCCTCGTAATGACGATGAACGATGTGGCCAGCCGGGCCGTGAGCTACTTCCCGAATTTCCGCTGCGTGCGCCCGTAGCGCAGTTTGCGCGTCCCCGGCTTACCCTCGTTCGAGCGGCCCACGCGCGGGGCGACCTTCTCACCGTCGCCCAGACCAAGCTCGTCGTTTTCGAGGCGGCGGATCTCGTCGCGCAGGCGACCGGCTTCCTCGAATTCGAGATCGGCGGCGGCGGCGCGCATTCGCTTCTCCAGATCCTCGATGTACGAACGCAGATTGTGCCCGACGAGGTTGTTGACCTCATCATCGCCGGTATCGACCACCACGCCGTCCTTCGACGCCGTATGCGCGACGATATCGGCAATGGCGCGCTTGATCGTGGTCGGGGTGATGCCGTGTTCCTCGTTATAGGCGCGCTGCTTCTCGCGCCGCCGCTCGGTCTCGGCCATGGCGCGTTCCATGCTGCCGGTGATGCGGTCGGCATAGAGGATCACCTTGCCATCCACGTTGCGCGCGGCGCGGCCGATCGTCTGGATCAGTGAGGTTTCGGAGCGCAGGAAGCCCTCCTTGTCGGCGTCGAGGATGCAGACCAGCCCGCATTCGGGAATGTCGAGCCCTTCGCGCAGCAAATTGATGCCGACGAGCACGTCATAGACGCCGAGCCGCAGGTCGCGGATCAGCTCGATGCGTTCGAGCGTCTCCACGTCCGAATGCATGTAGCACACGCGCACGCCCTGTTCGTGCATGAACTCGGTCAGATCCTCGGCCATGCGCTTGGTAAGCGTGGTGACGAGCGTGCGATAGCCCTTGGCCGCCGTTGCCTTGCACTCGGCAATGCAGTCCTGCACCTGATCCTCGACCGGCTTGATCTCGACCGGCG
>CAYOSE010000049.1:0-19635 GCA_964406535.1 uncultured Sphingomonadaceae bacterium | reverse complement strand
GATGAAAAGGGGACTCTTGAGAGGCTTGAACATCTGCGGGGCCTGCGGGAGGGCATAGAACGTCCCCGGATGCAGGCGGCTGGGCACGATATAGTCGCGCGCGCCCTCGGGCGAGGAGGCGGCCAGGATCGGCGTCTGGAACTCGTTGAAGCCCTGCTCGATCATCCGACGGCGTAAGGAAGCAATCACCTGCGAACGCAGCATGATGTTGGCATGCATGGTCTCGCGCCGCAGATCGACGAAGCGGTACTTGAGGCGAATGTCCTCCGGATATTCCTGCTCGCCCGCGACCGGCAGCGGCAGCTCCTCGGCGCGGCTCTGCACGGTCACGGACCGCGCGAACACCTCGATCTCGCCGGTCGGCAGGTTCGGATTGACCGCCTCGGCATCGCGCGCCTTCACCTCGCCATCAATCGTGACGACGCTTTCCAGCTTGAGCCCGTCGAGCACCGGCAATGCGGGCGAATCCTCGTCCGCCACGATCTGGGTGATGCCGTGATGGTCGCGCAGGTCGACGAACAGCACGCCGCCATGGTCGCGCTTGCGGTGCACCCAGCCCGACAGGCGGACAGCGGCACCGACATCGGCGAACCCGAGTGCGGAACAGTTGTGGGAACGATAGGCGTGCATCGAGACTCTTTCTTCACTTCGCGTTATGGCGCTTAACCGGACAGACCCTGAACCGGCGGCCGTCACGGGAATCGCGAACGACGGCAGCCTTGCAGAGTCGGCCCCGGACCCGCATGGGCCCTGCTGATTTGCGCGCCGTATAGAAAAGCGAAGATGAAAATACACCCGCTGATTACCACAAGCGAAGAACTGGCCGAATTGTGCGAGCGTCTGGCCAGGGGCGACTCGGTGTGCGTCGACACCGAATTCATGCGCGAGAGCACCTATTGGCCGCTGCTGTGCCTGATCCAGATCGGCAATGAGGAAGAGGCCGCGGCGATCGACCCGCTGGCCGACGACATCGACCTGTCGCCGCTGCTCGACCTGATGTGCGAGAACGAGGACGTGCTCAAGGTCTTCCACGCGGGCGGGCAGGATGTGGAGATCATCTACAACCTGACCGGCAAGACCCCGCACCCGATCTTCGACACGCAGATCGCGATGATGGCGATCAGCCAGTCGGAACAGATCGGCTATGCCAACCTCGTCGAGAGCTGGCTTGGCAAGACGATCGACAAGGGCGCGCGCTTCACCGACTGGAGCCGCCGCCCGCTGACCGAGCGGCAGATCGAATATGCGATCGGCGACGTCACCTATCTGGCGCAGATTTTCCCCAAGATCCTGAAAAAGCTGATCAAGACCGGGCGCGGCGGGTGGCTCGACACCGAGATGGAAAAGCTCGCCGATCCGGCTAATTATGCCAACGACCTCGACCTCGCCTGGCGGCGCATCCGCGCGCCCAGCCGCGGCGCGCCGGTGCTCGGGCGGCTCAAGGCGCTGGCCGCCTGGCGCGAGACCGAGGCGCAGGACAAGGACATTCCGCGCGGGCGCATCATCCGTGACGAGACGCTGGCCGACCTCGCCAGCCACCCGCCCAAGGCGCAGAAAGACCTCGCCAAGGTGCGCGGGCTGAGCCAGGCCTGGGCCGGCAACGATATCGGCAACCGGCTGATGCGCGTGCTGCGCGATGCCGAGCCGCTGCCCGCCAACGAAATGCCCGACAAGCCCAAGCGCGGTGCGCCGCTGGGCAAGGAAGGCGCGCTGGTCGCCGACCTGCTCAAGCTGCTGCTGAAGATCCGCAGCCGCGAAATCGACGTTGCCAGCCGCCTGCTGACCAAATCGGACGAGCTGGAGGCGCTGGCGGCAGGCGTTCGCAAGCTGTCGATTCTGGAGGGCTGGCGCTTCGAGGTGTTCGGGCGCGACGCGCTGGAACTGGTCGAGGGCAAGCTCGCTTTCGCGGTCGAGCACGGCAAGCTGAAGATGACGCATATCGACGATATCGAAAGCGGCGCGGCGCAGATGCACGCCGCCCATGCCGATGCGGCGGAATGAGGTTCATTATTATCGTGCTTCGACAGGCTCAGCACGAACGGACCTCGTGGCTTTCCGTTCGCCCTGAGCTTGTCGAAGGGCGAATTGGCGCTACCTCTAACAGCTAATGTCCACCTACCTGCCCACTATCAAGCAGCTGCAATATCTCGTCGCGCTACACGAGCAGCAGCATTTCGGGCGCGCGGCAGAGGCCAGCTATGTCTCGCAATCGACGCTGTCGGCAGGCATTCGCGAGCTCGAATCGCTGCTTGGCGTGACGCTGGTCGAGCGCAGCCGCCGGGTGGTGCGCTTCACCCCGCTCGGCAATGCGGTGGTGGCCAAGGCGCATCGCCTGCTGCGCGAGGCGGAGGAGCTATCCGAACTGGTGCAGGCGGCGGGCAAGCCGCTCTCTGGCGAGCTCCGCATGAGCGTGATCCCGACCATCGCCCCCTTCATGCTGCCGCGCATCCTGCCGCGCCTGCGGAAAGAGCGTCCGCAGCTCAAACTGTTCCTGCGCGAGGAGACCAGCGACCACGCGGTCGAGAGCCTGCATCACGGGCGCGCCGATTGCGTGCTGCTGGCCCTCCCCTTCGCCACCGGCGATGTCGACAAGGAGGAGATCTGTCAGGATCGGCTGTTCGTCGCCTTCCCCATGGACGACCCGCGCGATCCGCCGGTCGAGGTCCCGCCCTCGATGATCGACGAGGGGCGGCTGCTGCTGCTGGAAGACGGGCATTGCCTGAAGGAACATGCGCTCGCCGCCTGCAACCGGCCCGAACTGCGCGCCAGCGCGACGATGATCGGCACGTCGCTGCACACGCTGGTGCAGATGGTCGACAATGGCCTGGGGCTCACCATGCTGCCGGAAATGGCGGTGGAAGCCGGCATCCTGCACGAGACCGATGTGGTCGCGCGGCCGCTGAAGGGGCGCAACACCTATCGCGAGATCGCACTGATCTGGCGCAAGAACAGCCCGCGCGAGGACGAGTTCCGGCTGCTGGCCGAGGAATTGCGCGCAGGCTAGCCGCACGCTGATGTCGAGCCTCACCACATCGCGCCCGCTGCTATGGCTGCTGCTCGCGTTGCCGGGCGCGTGGATCCTCGGCCACTCGGCGCTGACGCCGCAGACCTATGGCTATGGGCATGCCATCGCCGACAGCGGCGACTGGGCGGCCTGGCTGTTGCTGGCCACGCTCGCGGTGACGCCGGTCCGACTGCTGTTCCGGGCGCGCAAATGGACGAACTGGCTGCTGCGGCGCCGGCGCGACCTTGGCGTCGCCAGCTTCGCCTATGCGGCAGGCCACACGGTCATCTACCTATATGACCGGGCCACCTTGGAGGCCGTGATCGCCGATCTCGATATGGAGGAGCTGATTGTCGGCTGGTTGGCGCTGGCGCTGTTCATCCCGCTGGCGGTGACATCAAACGACAAATCAGTGCGGGCGCTCAAGCGCGCATGGAAGAGCCTGCACCGCCTCGTCTATCCGGCGGCGGTGCTGACCTTCGTGCACTGGGCGCTGGCGGCCTTCGATCCGACCACGGCCTACCTGCATATTGCCGGGCTGGCCGTGATCGAGATCGTCAGGATCGCTCTGCAATATCGTCAGAGAGTGACGTAATTGCGGAAGCGGGCCACTTCGGCCTCGTCGACATATTTGCCGATTTCGCGGTCGAACTCGGCCATGTCCTCGTAAGGAACATATTCCTCGAACTCGTGGACCATCTTAGGCGTCATGCCGGGGATGAGGTTCAGCTCTTCCTCGGTCGTGTCGTTGAGGTTGATCGGGACGAACACGTTGACAAGCACGGCAGCGGCTTCCTCGGCCGACAGCGCCCCGGTCAGCACCGCGTTGAGATCGACCACGCTGGCATAGGGCGCGCCGGCAGCAATCGCGTCGGCGAGTTCGGCGGAGACGCCCTCGACCGCGGCCAGTTCCTCGGCAGTGGCGGTGTTGGCGTCGAGCACAGTGCTGGCCTCTTCCACGACCTCTTCCGCCACGGTTTCTTCGGCCGCAGGCTCGGCGGCCTCGTCGGCGGCGGGCGTGCAGGCCGCGAGGCCCAGTGCGGTTCCGGTGATCAGGGCGGCGGCGAAAACGGTCTTACGCATAAAGATGGCTCTCCTTGTGACCGGAGCCTCATAGCGACCTCAGCTGCAAATGCGAACCCCTATCAATAAGAGCTGGCAAGGAGTTCGGCCAAAGCCGATGGCTAGGCGGACACCCGCATCCTGCCGTCGAACAGCAGCGACAAGAGGCGATTGCGGGATATTGCGCGCCACCCGACATAGGACAAGGCGAGCGTCAGCAGCATGATCGCCACCCCCTTCAGGGCGACGGCAATGGCAACCTCCTGCGCCAGCCAGACCAGCAGGCAGATGATCGGCAGATGCAGCAGATAGATAACGAACGAGGCGTCTGTCAGCTCTTTCACCCAGTACATCGGTCGGTCGAACGCCTCGCGCGCGATCGCCACGATGGTCTGCGTGGAGGTAATCGCCGCAAGAGTGGCGAAGAACCGCCCGGTAGCCGGGTGCATGGGGATCGGCTGGATCGTGCAGAAGCCCACCAACAGGGTGGCCAGCAACGCGATCGGCACAGACAGGCGGCACATCCGCGCAAGCGTCAGCGGCGCGCGCTGCAGGATGGCCCCGATCAGATAGTACGGCGCATAGGTAATCAGTTCGTCCAGCCGGAGAATTTCCTGCGGGAGATTGGTGGCGAGGCCCGCGATGTAAAACAGCTCTACCGCGCCCCCTTCCCACACGCCGACAATGACGGCGACAATCACGGTCGCGGCCAGAAAGTGCCTCGCGATCGCCCCGTCTAAACGCGGCGAAAGGGTCGCTGCACGCAGGGCAGGTATGCATTGGTGCAGCAAGGCCGCGGCCACGCTCAGATAGAGCAGCACGACAATAAACCACAGGTGCCTTATCCAGTAGCCGCCGGATTGCGCGGAGTTGTGCAGGAACGACGTGATGGCATCGGGATAAGCGAGATTGGAAAACTCGCAGGCCAGGTTCATCAGGGGAACGAGGGTCAGAATGGTCGCGACGAAGGGAATACCGAGCCTGACGAAACGCCCTCGCAGCCATGTTACCGGCTCGCGCCGGGTCAGCAGCAGGGCGGAAAAATACCCGGCAATGAGAAAGAATGCCGGCATGCGGAAGATATGGATGAACTCGGCGATCCAGACAAAGGCGGCCAGACCTTCATCCGAACGCACGATCCATGTCTGCCCGGGCCGGTACGACAGAGCGACATGATAGGGGATGCCAAGGAGCATCAGGCACGCGCGCAGCGTGTCCCAGAAATGTTGACGTGCCTGCAAGCGCCTCTCGCCTTGTTGTTTTGCGGCCCGATTCGGGGACCGGTTTAGCCGTCGGCGCGGTGAAACCACCGCGTTCGCAAGCCGTTCGAGCAGCAAATCGATGGCGCCGCCAGCCCTTTTGGATGTGGCGCTCTTCTCGCCCTGCCGCTGCACTGCGTGAGGGCGTTATTGTCCGCCCTACCGCTACGTTACTTCAGGGCGCAGGAGCACCTGCCCCTCAATCCATGTGCTTCAGGCCAACGCGCAGGTAATCCCAGCCGGTAATCAGCGTCAGGATCGCGGCCGCCCACAGGGTCACCAGCCCCACCGTATGCGGCACGTTATGGACAACGCCGTCATAGACCACGTTCCAGTTGGGCAGCCCCTGCCCCAGGATCAGCGAGCCGAGCGCGACCAGCTGGCAGGTGGTCTTCCACTTGGCCAGCTTCGACACCGGCACGCTGACCTGCAGGCCGCCGAGGAACTCGCGCAGGCCCGACACCGCGATCTCGCGGATCACGATGATGAGGCCCGCGATCACATGCATGTCGCCGACATAGGGCCCGCGCAGCACGCCCATCGCGGTCAGCACCAATACGACACTCACCACCATGATCTTGTCGGCAATGGGATCGAGGAAGATGCCCAGTTTGGACACCTTGCCGCTCTGCCGGGCGAGCATGCCGTCGAAATAGTCGGTGATGCCCATCACGCAGTAGAGCACGAAGGCGGCGATATAGCCCATGTCCCAGCCGGGCCACCACAGTAGCGCGGCGAGCAGCGGGATCATCGCAATCCGCGTCAGCGTGAGGATATTTGGCAGTGTCAGCATCTCAGCGCCGCCTCTAGCGGTAACGGTGCCCGCAAAAAAGATCACATGGCATTTGTTTGTGCAGAGATTGGCGTTAAGGCCACCTACCAGATGAGCCGGATACAGCACTTCTAGGCATGTTCACCTCTACCCACCTGCTGCACCAGCGGCGTTTCGCGCCGCTGTTCGCCACGCAGATGTTCAACGCGTTCAACGACAATCTGTACAAGAACGCGATGGTGCTGTTCGTGGTCTACAACATCTACCAGTCCGCGACGGACGAAACGATGTTCTCGGGCCTCGCCTCGGCGATCTTCGTGCTGCCGTTCTTCCTGTTCTCCGCGCTGGCGGGACAACTGGCCGACATGCGCGACAAGGCCAGCATCATCCGCTGGGTGAAGCTGGTGGAGATCGCCATCATGCTGGTCGGGGCGACCGGCCTCGTGCTCGCCTCCGAAGGGATCATGGTCAGGACGCTGGCCATGCCGCTGCTGTTCCTGGCGCTGGCGGCGATGGGCGTGCATTCGACCTTCATCGGACCGATCAAATATTCGATCCTGCCGCAGCACCTGAAGCACGAGGAGGTGCTGGCTGGCACCGGGCTGGTCGAGGCGGGCACCTATATCGCGATCATGTCGGGCACGATCCTGGCGGGCTTCATTTCGGTCGAGCTGGCCGCGGGGCTGGTGATCGTGGTTGCCATTGCAGGCTATTTCACCAGCCGCTCCATTCCGCCAGCGCCGCCGCTGGCGTGCGAGCAGGCGATCGACTTCCACCCGGTCCGCGCCTCGATCACGCTCGTGCGCGACGTGATGCACAAGCACGAAGTGTTCTACGCGATCCTCGCGATCAGCTTCTTCTGGACCATTGGCGCGGTGCTGTTCATCCAGTTCCCGCCGCTGGCCAAGAACGTGCTGTTCGCCAGTCAGCAGGTCGCCAGCCTGTTCCTCGTCGTCTTCTCGGTCGGCGTGGCGATCGGCTCGGTGGCGATCAATGCGCTGCAGAAGGGCAATGTTTCGGCCCGCTATGCCACCGGCTCGGTGGTGCTGATGGGCGTATTCGTCGCCGCCTTTTACTTCGTGTGCCGCAGCTGGCGCGCCAATGTGGAGGTCGACCACCTGATGGGCCTTGGCGAATTCATCGTCCAGCCGCTGGCGCCCTATGTGCTGGGCGCACTGCTGCTGATCGCAGTGTTCGGCGGGATGTTCGTGGTGCCGCTCTATGCCTTCCTGACGACCAAGGTGGAGCCGCACCAGGCCAGCCGCGCGGTGGCGGCGAACAATATCGTCAATGCAGGCGCAATGGTGGGCGGATCATTGCTGGCGCTGGCGCTGAGCGCGCTGCACATCCCGCTGACCGAGCAATTACTGTTGAGTTCGGCGATGTGTCTGGTGTCGGCATGGCTCGGCGCGCTGCTCTACGCGGCAGAAAAGCGCGTAGCCTCGGCCTAGTTATCCGCTCACGCGGGTACGGCGCCGGCCCACTCCCCCTCGCGGGCCTCCCGACAGGGTAATCTTTGCGAGGTCGGGAGGGGAAGCGGGCCGGAGCCGCAATCAAATCAGAAAAAGAACGCCGTCGCCGCGAGGAAGCAGGCGCAATAGGCCATCAGGAAATCGCGCAGATCGCCCGCGTCGAGCGTCAGCGCGGCGCGCCATGGCCGGCGCTTCTCGACCTCGTGCGGGGTCAGGACGAACGGGGGGAAGCTGGCCCGGAAGGGGTGGCGGGCGGCTTCGGAGGTGAGGACAAGGGCGCGACGCATGGCCGCCACGTTAACGCTTTTTTAACCACGCGCGACGGCACCGGCCCGCCTGTCCACGGTCGGGACAGATCAGCGCACCTCAACCCTTCGCCATCGCGCAGATATGGTCCCACTCGGCCGGGGAGATCTCAGCCACGGACAGCCGCGAGAGGCGCACCAGCTCGATCCCTTCCAAGCCTTTGTCAGCCTTGATCTCGGCCAGCGTCACGGGCCGCTCGAGCGGCCGCACCGGCTTGATATAGACGGTCGCCCACTTGCCTTCCGGATCGGTCGGGTCGGTGATGCCAGTCTTGCTGACCTGAGCAATCCCGACGATCTCCTTGCCGGTGACCGAGTGATAGTAGAACACCTGCTCACCGACCTGCATTTCGCGCATGTTGTTCGAAGCGCGGTGGTTGCGGACGCCGTCCCACACCGTCTCGCCCTCGCGCACCAGATCGTCCCAGCTGTACTTCTCGGGCTCCGATTTCATCAGCCAGTATCGCGGCACGCCATAAGCTCCTTCCAGCAGGTTGCGGCGCGCCCCGGGGCTTTCCCACTGGCCGCGTTAACCCGATCTTGATCATAGCAATCCCATAACCCCGCCAGTTTTCAGGGGTAAAGCGCTTTGGCAAAAAAGCTCGGGCATGACGAAGGCGAGGAGACGGTAAGGCTGGGCAAGGCCGAGCGCGATCTCGTCGCACTGGGCATTGCGATCGCCGCATGCATCCTGTTCGTGGTGACGGGCGGGTCGGTGCTGCCCAAGATCATCGCCTCGTGGATGGGCACGGGCCACATGCCCGACCTGTTGCTGACCAATGCCGTCCTGCTCAACATCGCGCTGCTGATCTTCGGCTGGCGTCGCTATGCCGAACTTCACAGCGAGGTCACCGAACGCCGCCGCGCAGAGCAGCTGGCGCGCGAACTGGCCGAGCGCGATCCGCTGACCGGCAGCCTCAACCGCCGTAGCTGCGGCCCGGCCATCGACGAGCTCGTCACCGCCGCCCATGCGCGCGGCAAGGCGGTCGCGGTACTGATGGCCGACCTCGACAATTTCAAGCAGATCAACGACCTCAACGGCCACCAGATGGGCGACGCGGTGCTCAGCGCCATGGCCCGACGCCTGACCGATGGCCTGCCCGAGGACAGCCTCATTGCCCGCATTGGCGGCGACGAATTCGTCTGCGCCTTCGAATACATGCCGGGCGAGGACGAGGTGATCGACACGCTGGCCGCCGCCCTGATCGTTGCCGTCTCCGCCCCGATCGAGGAAAGCGGCAGCCGGCTCCATGTCACCGTCTCCTTCGGCATCTCGTCCAGCGCGGATATCGAGCCGGGCGAGGCGGTGCCAGACAGCGAGACGCTGATCCACCGTGCCGATGTCGCGATGTACCAGGCCAAGACGCATGGCCGGAACCGCTATTTCTGGTTCGAGCCGCACATGGAAGACGCGCTGCGCCGCCGCAACGAGCTGGAGCGGGGCATTCGCCTCGGCATCCCGGCAGGCGAATTCGTGCCTTATTACGAACAGCAGGTCGATCTGCAGAGTGGCGAGCTGGTCGGGTTCGAGATGCTCGCCCGCTGGCATTCGCCGACGCTGGGGCTGATCGGGCCGGAGGTGTTCATCCCGATTGCCGAGGATATCGACCTGATCGCCGAGCTGTCCGAAACGCTGATCCGGCAGGCGCTGCAGGACGCGGAGGAGTGGGATTCCTCGCTCACCCTGTCGGTCAATATCTCGCCGATCCAGCTGCGCGATCCGTGGTTTGCCCAGCGCCTGCTGCAAATGCTGAGCGAGGCGGGCTTCCCGCCGCAGCGGATGGAAATAGAGATCACCGAAAGCTGCGTGCATGAAAATATCCACGGCGTGCGCTCGATCGTGCAGAGCCTGAAAAATCAGGGCATGCGGATCAGTCTCGATGATTTCGGGACCGGCTATTCCAGCATCTCGCAATTGCGTACCCTGCCGTTCGACCGGCTTAAGGTAGATCGCAGCTTCGTCGCCGAGCTGTCGAAGGACGGCGCCAATGTGGAGCTCGTCGAGGCGATCATTGGCCTGGGCAAGGGGCTGGCGCTGCCAGTGACCGCCGAGGGTATCGAATCGAACCAGATCCTCGAGGCGCTGCTCGACATGGGGCAGCTCAAGGGTCAAGTCTATTTCTACGGCAAGCCCGAGGATGCGGCGACCACGCGCGAGCGGCTTCAACGGATGAAACTGCTGCGTACCGAAGGGGATGGTATTGCCGCGGCATTACCGGGGATCGAACTGCCTGAAGGCATGGCCGCGCCCACCGGCTCGACCACACCAGGCGCCCCCGAACGATCTTCTGCTCGAAAGGCCGGATAGGCACGGCAATCGCCCCGGCGAGCCGCAGACCATTGCACGCAGGCCACGGGCCCCCTAACTGGCGCGGATGCGCGTCGACTTCACCAAGATGAATGGCCTGGGCAACGACTTTGTCGTGCTCGACGCGCGCGCGCATGCCCTGCCCCCGCTCGACAGCGATATCGTCCGCGGGCTGGCTGACCGGCGACTGGGCATTGGCTGCGACCAGCTGATCGTGCTGGAACCTAGTGCCCACGCCGACTTTCGCATGCGGATTTTCAACTCGGACGGCGGAGAGGTGGAAAGCTGCGGCAATGCCGCGCGCGCGGTTGCCCTACTGCACGGTGAGCCTGCGACGGTCGCCACCGATGGCGGGGTGATCCTGCTGAAGCCGACCGATGGCGGCGCGGCAGTGGACATGGGCGTGCCGCGCTTCGACTGGGACGCGATCCCGGTATCGTACCCGATGGACACGCTCTCCATGCCGGTCGGCTGGGAGGAGCTGGAGCGCCCGGTCGGCGTCAATGTCGGCAATCCGCATGTCGTGTTCTTTGTGCCCGACAACGATGCGGTGCAGCTGGATCGGCTCGGCCCGATGATCGAGGCTGATCCGCTGTTCCCCGAGAAGGTCAACGTCAACGTCGCCACGGTCGAGGACCGCGAGACCATTCGCCTGCGCGTGTGGGAGCGCGGGGCGGGCCTGACCCGCGCCTGCGGCACCGGGGCCTGCGCCACCGCCGTCGCCGCGATGCGCCGCGACCTGGTGGGCCGCAGCGTCGAGGTGATCCTGCCGGGCGGCTCGCTCGATATCGAATGGGGCGCGGACGATCGCATCACCATGATCGGCCCGGCGGAAGAAAGCTTTCGCGGCAGCTTCGAATGGGACGATTACGCGTGAGCGCAGCCTCCGTCTCCGACCGGGTGGTGACGCTGGGCTGCCGCCTGAACATGGCCGAGGGTGAGCGGCTCAACGCGCTGCTGGCGGGCTCGCCCGATACCGTGGTGGTCAATAGCTGCGCGGTGACGGCAGAGGCGGTGCGCCAGACGCGCCAGACGATCCGCAAGCTCCGCAAGGCGCGGCCCGATGCCCGCCTGCTGGTCACCGGCTGTGCGGCGGATATCGAGCGCGATCAGCTCGTGGCCATGCCCGAGGTCGACGGCGTGATCGCCAACAATGCCAAACTTGATGCGAGGGCGTGGAACGTGCCCGAGCCCGAAATCACCCCGCCCCCGGCGCGCACCCGCGCCTTTGTCGGGGTGCAGAATGGCTGCGACCATGCCTGCACCTTCTGCGTGATCCCGCAGGGGCGCGGCAAAAGCCGCTCGCTGAGCGTTCGCGAAGCGCTGCGCGAGATCGAAACCCACCTCGACCAGAACGCACCCGAAGTGGTGCTGACCGGGGTCGACCTGACCAGCTGGGGGCATGACCTGCCAGGTGCCCCGGCGCTGGGCGATCTGGTCGCGGCAATCCTCAAGGCCTTTCCGCAATTGCCGCGCCTGCGCCTCTCGTCGGTCGACGGGATCGAGATCGACCCGTTGCTGTTCGACCTGCTTGCGAGCGAGCCCCGGCTGATGCCGCACCTGCATCTCTCGCTGCAGCATGGGCACGACCTGATCCTCAAGCGGATGAAGCGGCGGCATTTGCGCGGCGATGCGGTAGACCTCGTGACGCGGCTGAAAATGCTGCGCCCGGAGATCGCCATTGGCGCCGACCTGATCGCCGGGTTCCCGACCGAATCGGCTGAACATCATGCGGCAAACCTTTCAATTGTAGAGGAATTGCAGATCGTTCACGGCCACATCTTCCCCTATTCGCCGCGCCCCGGCACGCCGGCCGCACGGATGCCACAGATCGACAAGGCCGTGATCCGCGAGAGGGCCGCGCAGATGCGCGAAGCCGTGGCCAATATGCGCGGTAAATGGCTGGAAACATTGATGGGTCTTGAACTGGACGTGCTCGCCGAAACCGACGGCACCGGCTATGCGGGCAACTTCGCGCGGGTCGCCGTACCGGAAGCAACGCAACCCGGAGAAATCCTCCGCTTGACGCCCACTACTATCGATAACGGAGTCCTCGCATGAGCGGACCGAGCTGGACCGAGCGGCTGTTCGGCGGCTTTCGCAAGACGTCCGAACGGCTGGGCGAAAACCTCACCACCGCCGTGGGCACGGCGAAGCTGGACGACGCCACGCTGGACGAGGTCGAGGACGCGCTGATCGTCTCCGATCTCGGCCCCAGTGCCGCCGCGCGCATCCGCGCCAAGCTGGCGGAAAAGCGCTTCGGCCTGACCATGACCGAGCGCGAACTGAAAGAGGCCGTGGCGGAGGAAATCGCCGCGATCCTGCGCCCGGTCGCCGTGCCGCTGGAGGTGACCGCCTTCCCGCGCCCGCAGGTCATCCTGGTGATCGGCGTCAATGGCAGTGGCAAGACCACCACCATCGCCAAGCTCGCGCACTGGCTGCAGGAAGACGATTACGGCGTCATGCTGGCGGCGGGCGACACGTTCCGCGCCGCCGCGATCGGCCAGCTCAAGGTCTGGGCCGACCGGATCGGCGTACCCATCGTCTCGGGCGCGGAGGGCGGCGATCCGGCAAGCGTGGTGTTCGACGCGGTCAAGCAGGCAACCGGTACCGGCATCGACGCACTGATCGTCGACACGGCAGGCCGGTTGCAGAACAAGCGCGAGCTGATGGACGAACTGGCCAAGATCAGGAAGGTGCTGGGCCGCCTCAACCCCGAGGCGCCGCATGACGTGATCCTCGTGCTCGACGCCACCAATGGCCAGAACGCGCTCGCCCAGATCGACGTGTTCAAGGAGGTGGCGGGCGTTACCGGGCTCGTCATGACCAAGCTCGACGGCACGGCGCGTGGCGGCGTGCTGGTCGCGGCGGCCGAGCAATATGGCCTGCCGATCCACGCGATCGGCGTGGGCGAGAAGATCGATGATCTGCGGCCCTTCGACCCGGACCTCGTCGCCAAAGTGATTGCCGGGGTAGCCTAGCCCAACCCGCAGATCCTGAGCTTGTCGAAGGATCGTCCTTCCTCCAAAGATAGCCCGGTTTCAAAAAGGAAAAGCGGCCCTTCGACAGGCTCAGGGCGAGCGGAGTTTTTATGACATCTGAAACGCCCTCCAAACCCAAATCCGGCTGGCTCAACGTGCTGGTCGATTACGGCCCGCTGCTGGTCTTCTTCCTGACCTACAAGTTCTATTCGCCCGATGGCGACGATGCGGGCGGCGAGATATTCGCCGTCGTGCGCGGCACTGCCGCCTTCATCATCGCCGCGATCCTCGCCCTCGCCTTCAGCCGGATCAAGTTCGGCAAGGTCTCGCCGATGCTATGGCTCTCGACGATCCTGATTGTCGGGTTCGGCGCGCTGACGATCTATTTCCAGGACGAGCGCTTCATCGAGTGGAAGCCGACCGTGATCTATGTCGGGTTTGGCGTGCTGCTGCTGGGCGGATACTGGAAGGGCAAACCGCTGCTCAGATATCTGCTGGAGGCCGCGTTCGAGGGCCTGACCGAAACCGGCTGGCTCAAGCTGTCGCGCAACTGGGGGATTTTCTTCCTCGCGCTGGCCGTGCTCAACACGGTGCTGATCTACACGATCAGCTTCGAGGCGTGGCTGGCGGCCAAGCTATGGCTGTTCATGCCGCTCAGTTTCCTGTTCACCTTCACCCAGATCCCGATGCTGCTCAAGCATGGCCTGAGCCTGGAATCGAAGGAAGAGGTCGAGCAGCACCCGCCCCACGAATAGCCGCTTGGCTTAGCCTGCGCTCGCCTCGGCATCCGCTCGCTTGGCGATCTTGTGATCGTCCTCGACCAGCCCGCATTTCCAGTAGCTGGAGATATAGAGCTCGGACGGCCCCAACCCGCGCTCGACCCGCAAGTACTGGCGCAGACGCTGCATGGCGGAGAATTCGCACGCGACCCAGCCGTAGGGACTGCCAGCGGGCCACTCGACGCCGCGCACGGCCTGTTCCAGCAGCTCGGGCCGTGTGCCGGGCGCGGGATTGACCAGCCAGCGGATTTCGACACCAGCGGGCGCGTCGAGCGACTGGCAATCCGCCTCGCTCTGCACCTCGATCAGGGCCACGCCCTTCGCATCGCGCGGCAGGGCCTCGAGATTGACGCTGATGGCCGGCAGGCCGGTCATGTCGCCCGCGACGAGGTAGAAATCGCGCCCCTCGGGCAGCGGCTTGGCCGCGCCGGGTCCGCCGATGACGATCCCTTCGCCGCCCGTGACGCTGGTGGCCCATCCGGTCGCGGGGCCGGCCGAGGCCGCGTCCGTACCATGCAGCGCAAAATCCTCGTCGATCTCGCCATCACGCTGGTGACGGATTGTATAGGTCCGCACCGTCGGCTTGGTCTTGCCCGGCTGGGGCGCGAACATCAGCTTGACATAGCCGCCCTGCTGCCTCGGCGGAAAATCGCGCATCCCCTCCCCGCCCAGCGTCAGGCGCAGCATGGCAGGCGTCACCATGGTGCTGGCGAGAACGGTAACGGGACGGGGCGGAGATTTTGCGGCCATGAAGCTGCCTGTATCAATTGCGAATTATTCGCAATGCCAGATAAGAAGCAAGCGCCCTCACGCAAGGGGGCTTCTGCCAATCACCGCAAGCCTAGATTTCGACCTGACTGCCGAGTTCGACCACGCGGTTGGTCGGCAGGCGGAAGAATTCCATCGGTGCCGCCGCGTTCCGCATCATCCAGGCGAACAGCTTTTCCCGCCACAGCGGCATGCCCGGCTTGTCCGAACTGAGCAGCGTCTGGCGCGAGAGGAAGAAGCTGGTCTGCATCATCTCGAACGGGCCGCCGCAGATCTTGTAGCGGTCGAGCGCCTTGGGAATGTCGGTCTCTTCCATGAAGCCGTAGCGCAGGATCAGGCGGTAGAAGCCGTCACCCATCTCGGTCACCCGGCAACGGTCGTCCGGATCGACATAGGGCACGTCCTCGATCTTCACGGTCAGCACCACCACGCGCTCATGCAGCACCTTGTTGTGCTTGATGTTGTGGAGCAGCGCGGAGGGGGTGCCATGCGCGCCCGAGTTCATGAAGATCGCCGTGCCCTTCACCTTGGCGCAGCTGTTGCGCGCCGACTTGGCGAAGATTTCCAGCGGCAGGCCCATCTCGGCCATGCGCTCACGCATGAGCTTGCGGCCCTTCGACCAGGTGGTCAGCAAGGTGAAGGCGATACCGCCCACCATCAGCGGGAACCAGCCGCCATCGGGCACCTTGGTGAGGTTGGCCGCGAAATAGGCCCCGTCGACGATCAGGAACAGGATCACCACCGGCGCGGCATACCACCAGCGCCATTTCCACACACCAACCAGCAGCACCGCCATCAGCAGCGTATCGAGCGTGACCGCGCCGGTCACCGCGATGCCATAGGCGCTGGCAAGGTTGGAGGAATTGCGGAAGGTCAGCACCAGAATGATCACAGCGATCATCAGCGCCCAGTTGATCACCGGGATGTAGATCTGGCCCGAATGCTCGTCGCTCGTATGGCGGATCGACAGGCGCGGGACGAAGCCCAGCTGGACCGCCTGATGGGTGATCGAGAACGCGCCCGAGATCACCGCCTGACTGGCGATGAAGGTGGCGCAGGTGGCGAGGATCACCAGCGGCAGGCGATAGGCCTCGGGCGCGAGGAAGAAGAACGGGTTGAGGATCGCCTCTTCCGCGCTCGCATCGCCCATCCCCAGGATCATCGCACCCTGCCCGAAATAGTTGATCAGCAGGCACGGCATGACGAAGCCGAACCACGACAGGCGCATCGGCCCGCGCCCGAAATGGCCCATGTCGGAATAAAGCGCCTCCGACCCGGTCACCGCCAGCACGACCGAGCCTAGCGCGAGGAAGGCCAGCCCCTTGTCGACGATGAAGAACTGCACCGCATACCAGGGGTTCAGCGCCTCAATGATCTGCGGCGTGTTGATGATCTGGATGCCGCCCAGGATGGCGATGGTGGTGAAATAGATGATCATCACCGGGGCGAACAGCGTCCCGACCTTCTCCGTCCCGCGCTTTTGCAGCACGAACAGCCCCACCAGCAGCACCAGCGCGATGGGAATGACGAACTTGTCAAGCCGGTGGTCGACCACGGTCAGACCCTCGACCGAGGACAGGACCGAGATCGCGGGCGTGATCATGCTGTCGCCGTAGAACAGCGCCGTGGCGAAAACGCCGAGCAAGACGACCAGCCAGCCGTAGCTGCTCTTGCCGACATGGCGCGAGAGCAGCGCGACCAGCGCCAGGCTGCCGCCCTGCCCGTTATTGTCGGCGCGCATCAGGATCGAGACGTACTGGATCGCCACGACCAGCGTCATCGACCAGAAGATCAGGCTGACAACGCCAAGGATATGCAGATCGTCGATCGGCAGCGTGTGCGGCCCGCGAAAGGTCTCGCGGAAGGCATAAAGCGGGCTCGTGCCGATATCGCCGAAGACGATACCGATGGCGCCCACGGCAAGTTTTACCTTGGCGGATGCGCGATCATTGCCGTTGGTTGCACTCATCAAAAGTTCTTAGCCCCACCGCATCGGTTCGGCGAACGAAGGCGCGCGCTTAGCAGTGTGTCGTGGCCCCCGCAATGACCGGCTGGCGAACGACCCAAAAGGGGTATCACTCCCCAGCGGCCTGTTGCGCGGCGGCCACCTGCGCCAGCAGTTCGTCGAGCCGTTGGAGCCGCAGAGCAAGGACATCGCGCCCGTAAGCCTCCTCGCCTGCCTGCGCCAGCGTTTCGGCCCAGGCATCGCGCGCAGGCAACAACTGCCCCTCCATCACCAGCGCCAGTCCGACCGTGTAGCCCGGGGCAAGGCTGTCGGGCTGCAATGCCGCCGCGCGGCGGAACGCCAGCATGGCCGGCGGGGTCAGCCGTCCGCCGGTTTGCGCGACCAGTGCATTGCCCAGCGCGAGCCACGCCTCGAAATCTTCGGGATCCTTTTCCACGACGCCGCGCAGGAATCCGGCTGCCTGCACCTGCCGCCCGCGCCGCGACATCGCATCGGCGACGAGCAGCATGTCAGCGCGCGATTGGTCATCGGAGGGAATGAATTCGCGGCGCGATTCGACATCCATCCAGATGCCTGCCCCCATGTCGGCGCTCGGGACGCCGGGCGCTGCCGGGAGGCCGGGCTTCCCTTGCGTCGAATAGCCCGCCAGCCCCAGCGCCAGCGCGGCGGCAAACACGGTCCAGACCGCGCGCGGCAGGCGGAAGGCAAATGCGGCGATGGCGAAGGCAATTACGGCCAGCGCGATGACGGCGAACCAGATCATTGGCCGCTCTCCCCGCTCTTGCGCTTGCCCAGCCGGCGCGCGAGCACCAGCCCGACCAGCGCGAGAATCACCAGCGGAATGGCGAACAGCGGCCAGGTGCTGGCCGTCACGCGCGGTTCGTAGCTGATATAGTCACCATAGCGCGCGACCAGCCATGCGCGGATCGCCTTGGGGCTCTCGCCCGCGGCGATGCGGGTGCGGACCTGATGGCGCATGTCGCCCGCCATGGTGGCGTCCGAATCCGCGATCGACTGGCTCTGGCAGGTGAGGCAGCGCAGGGTGTGCATCAACTCGCGCGCAGCCGCCTCCTGCGCCGGGTCGTCCAGCTGGCGATAGGCATAGGGCGCGGCGGGCATATCGTCCTGCGCCAGCACGGGCCCTGGTGCAGGAACCGTGAGGCACAGGGCCACGAAGAGCAGAACCAGCTGCCTCATGACGCCGCCTTCTCCAGCTCTTCGAGCAGCAACTCGACATCGCCATCGCGGATATCGCCGATATGCTGGTAGGTGATCGTGCCCTTGCCATCGATCACGAAGGTCTCCGGCACGCCGGAGGAGCCGATCGAAAGCTGCACGGCGCTGATCTCGTCGCTGCCGATGCGGGTAAAAGGATTGCCGTAGCGGGCGAGGAACTGGGCCACGTCCTCGGGCCGGTCGCGGATCGCCACGCCGACAATGTTCGCACCGCTCGCCTTGAGCCGCTCAAGCTGCGGGGCCTCGGCGCGGCACGGGATGCACCAGCTGGCGAAGATGTTGAGCAGGCGCGGCTGGCCATCGGCGAGATCGCTGCTGGCCAGCGCGGGCATATCCGGCACGGCGGCGGGCAGGGTGAATTCCGGCATCGGCTGGCCGACCATGGCGCTGCGGACGAAATCGTCCTTGGGCTGGGTCAGACGCGTGGCGAACAGCGCGAACAGCCCGGCGGCGATAATCACCAGCGCCCACAGGCCCCAGCGGATGGTCCGCAGGTTCATGCCGTCACCCCTTGTTCGTCAAGGCGGCGGGCGGCGATCTTGCGCGCGGCGATCCGGCGGCGCAGATCGGCGAGCAGGCGACCGAGCAGCGCCAGCGCGCCGCCAGCAGCGATCATCAGCCCGCCATACCAGATCCAGGTCACGAAGGGCTTCCACCACAGCCGCAGCTGCCAGCGGGTAGCCCCGCCGTCGCTCTCCGCCTCGTTACCGATCGCGGCATAGAGCTGGCCGTTCCAGCGGTTGAGCATGGCGACCTCGCTAGTTTCTTGCGGCGGCGACCAGAAGCTGCGCGATTGCGGGCCGATGCGCTTGGCTTCACCGCCCTTGTAGCTGGCGTCCAGCTGCGCCTCTACGGCGGTCCAGTTGGGGCCGGAAACGGGCAAGACTCCCGCGAAGGTCACCGCATAGGGGCCGACCTGCGTCGTCTCGCCGGGGCTGGCCGCGACCAGCCGCTCGGTCTGGAAGGCGCTGTCCGCCGCCATGCCGAACAGGGTCACCGCAACGCCCAGATGGGCGAGGACCATGCCCCACACGGCCAGCGGCAGGCGCGTCAGCTTGCGGCCCCGCAGCGGCAGGACGCTGGCCACTGCCACGACCGGGGCCATGGCGAGGCCCAGCAGAGGCAACACGCCGATCCCGGTCGTAGCCCAGATCGACACCAGCGCGACAAAGCCCAGCGCCAACAAGCCGAGCACCGGCAGCTTTACCCGCGCAAAGCTGTCGCGCCGCCAGCGCAGCATCGGCCCCACAGCCAGCACGGCCAGCATCGGCAGCACGAAGATCGCGCTCACCGGGTTGAAATAGGGCGGCCCGACCGAGACGCGCACGCCGAAGGCCTCGGTCAGCAGCGGGTAGAGCGTGCCGAGCAAAACGATGCCGAGCGTTGCACTCAGCGCCACGTTGTTGACCACCAGCGCGCCCTCGCGGCTGAGCAGGGCAAAGCGCTCGCCCTCCGCCACGGTTCCGGCGCGGGCCGCGAACAGCGCCAGCGCCCCGCCAATATAGATCGTCAACAGCGCAAGGATGAAGCTGCCCCGCTCCGGATCGACGGCAAAGGCATGCACGCTGGTGAGGATGCCCGAGCGCACGAGGAAGGTACCGACCATGCTCATCGAGAAGGCGACCACGCCGAGCATGACCGTCCACGTCCTCAGCGCGTCGCGCGCGGCCAGCACGCTGACCGAATGGAGCAGCGCGGTCGCCGCCAGCCAGGGCATGAGCGA
>CAYOSE010000048.1:0-19675 GCA_964406535.1 uncultured Sphingomonadaceae bacterium | reverse complement strand
AGGGCGGTATCCCCGAGGACAAGGTGATCCGCATCGAGCGTATCCATGTCGAGCAGGATGCGGGCAAGCTGATGCACGACCAGCACCCGACCATGTCCTATGTCGACCTCAACCGCGTGGGCGTGGCGCTGATGGAGATCGTCAGCCGCCCGGACATGACCTCTCCGGCAGAGGCGGGGGCCTATGTCCGCAAGCTGCGCTCGATCCTGCGCTATGTCGGGTCGTGCGATGGGAACATGGAAGAAGGCTCGATGCGCGCCGACGTCAACGTGTCGGTCCGCAAGGTCGGCGATACCGAGCTGGGCACGCGGACCGAGACGAAGAACGTCAACTCGGTGCGCTTCGTCATGCAGGCGATCGAGCATGAGGCGCGCCGCCAGGTCGACGTGCTGGAGGATGGTGGCACCATCGTGCAGGAAACGCGGCTGTTCGACCCGAACACCGGCACGACCCGCTCGATGCGCTCGAAAGAGGACGCGCACGATTACCGCTACTTCCCCGATCCGGACCTGCTGCCGCTCGAACTCGATCAGGCGTTTCTGGACGAGTGCCGCGCCTCGCTGCCTGAACTGCCCGATGCCAAGCGCCGCCGCTATATCGAAGAGCTGGGCCTGACGCCTTACAACGCGCATGAACTGACCGCCGAGGTCGAGACCTTCGCCCGCTTCGAAACGCTGCTGGCCGCCACCGCGGCAGGTATCGGCAAGCCGGAGAAGGACGTCGCCACTGCGGTCGCCAACTGGTCGCTTTCCGTGGCGCCGGGTGTGATCAAGGCGCTGGGTGACGAGGGCGATGTGGCCCACGCAACGGCAGAACGGCAGGCCGCGATCCTCGATATGCAGGCGAAAGGCGAGATTTCCGGCGGGCAGGCGAAGGAATTGTTTGAAATCGTGCTGAAAACCGGGCGCGATCCGGCCGAAATCGCCGAAACCGAGGGCCTGAAGCAGACCTCTGACAGTGGGGCAATAGAGGTAGTGGTCGACAAAGTGCTTGCCGATAACGCCGAAAAGGTGGCTGAATATCGCGGCGGCAAGGACAAGCTGTTCGGATTCTTCGTCGGTCAGACGATGAAGGCCATGCAAGGCAAGGGCAATCCGGCGGTCGTCAATCAGGTCCTGCGGCAGAAACTCGACCAAGGCTGACGACGTCCCGCGCACGGGATGGAAACGAAGGGGCCGGGTCGCATTGCGGTTTTCTGGGCGGTTTTCGGGCCCCCAGCCCGACGTTACAGCTCGTCGGCGTCGAGATACTCGACCTCCATTTCGACGCTGGCGAGTTGTTCGTCGATCACCGCACGGTCACCCACGACCACGATCGTCATCTCGTCCGGGCGCAGATGAAGCGCGGCTGCTGCCTCGATCTGCTCTGCCGTCATCGACCGATAAATGGCAGGCAGGCCTTCCGCATAATCGACCGGGCGGCCGAGCAACTGGTTGGCGTTGATCGCGGTCAGCACCTGGTTGTTAGTCTCGAAGCCGATCGGCAGGCTGCGGATATTGCCATCGGTCACGCGGGTCAGCTCGCTGTCGGTCAGCGGCGCGGTCGCCGGCCAGGCCTGCATGACGTCGATGATCGCGCGGATCGAATCCGCCGTGCGGTCGGCCTGCACCTGCGAGGCGACGAGGAAGGGGCGCGGCCCCTCGCGCGTCGGCAGGAAGGAGAAGATGCCGTAGGTCCAGCCCTTGGTCTCGCGCAGATCGTCCATCAGCCGTGACAGGAATCCGTCGCCCAGGACCTGGTTGGCGAGCTGTAGATCCTCGGCCGAGCCTTCGATACCGGTCAGCGGCAGGATGCGCCCCATCACGACATAGCTCGACGGCGAGTTCGGCCGGTCGACCACCACCAGCCGCTGCTTTTGCGGCGGGATCGGCGCGTCCATGGTCTTGCTCGCGGGCGGCGTGGCGGGGTCCTGCCAGTTGCCGAAGCTGGCTTCCAGCGCGGCGACCAGTTCGTCCAGCGAAACATCACCCACGGCGTTGATGCGCGCATTGGAGGGCCTGATCCAGGCATCATGCTCGGCCTGCATATCGGCTGGCGTCAGCGCCGCGACCACTGCCGGATCGCCGCTGGAGGCAGCGTGGGCATAGGGATGATCATCGCCCAGCAGCAGCGGGTAGAGCGCGCGGATTGCCAGCGGGCCGGGGGAAGCGCGCTCCTGCTCGATCTGTGCCAGACGCTGCGTCTGCAACCGTGCCAGATCGCCTTCGCTGAAGGCCGGATTCCGGACGAGGTCGGCCATCAGTTCGAGCGAGGGCGTGAGGTTCGCGGTCAGCGCGTTGAGATAGACCGTGCTGGTGTCGATCCCCGCACTGGCAGTCAGCGAGGCGCCAAGGCTCTCGGTCTCGGCGGCGATGTCCTGCGCGGAGCGCGTCGTGGTGCCTTCGGCGAGCATGTCCATCATCACCTCGTGCCGACCGGCCTCGTCGGGAGCATCGGCGGCGGATCCGGCATCGAAGATCATCGACAGGGCGAGGGCGGGCACGGCGCTGCGGCGCGCGAGCGTGACCTCGATCCCGTTGCTGAGTGTTGCGGTCTCGATCGCCGGGATTTCAAGGTCGCCAACCGGCGCGACCGGCGGCGCGGTGCGCGGCCCGCCGCCCTGCGAATGGGCGACACCGCCACCCGCATCAGGTTCGGGCGGGGCCACCGTGCCCTCGTCGCCCCAGCCGCCCATCGGCCCGCCATCGAGCGTGCGCTCGCCCGGCACCACGGCGATGGTCAGCGGCGGACGGGTGAGCCATTTCTGCATCGCCGCCTGCACCTCGGTGGGCGTCAACGTGGCCAGTCGCCGCATCTTGGCCAGTTCGAAATGTGGGTCGCCGGTATAGAGCTGGCCCTCGGCCAGTACCGCGCCTTTGCCACCGAACTGGCCGACCTGCTCCATGCCCTTGACCGTGTCGGCGATCAGCTGGGTGGCGGTGCGGCGCAGTTCGTCCTCGGTCGGGCCCTCGGCCAGCATGCGGTCGATGACGCCGTAGAATTCGGCCTCCGCGCTCGCCCGGTCCTGGCCCGGCGCGATGTCCATATAGGCGGTGGCGAAGCCGACCTGTTCATAGGCGTAGAAATAGCCGACCACGCGGGTGGCCAGCTCGGACCCGCGCACCAGCTCGTTGTCGAGCCGCGAGGAAGCGAGGCCGCCGAGCACATGCATGCCGACCTGCAACGGCAGCGCGTCGGGGTCTTCCATGCCCGGCCCTGACCAGTAGCGATAGATGCGTGTGGCGGGCACCTGGTCGGTAATCTCGCGCGTGACCGGCTCGGCGAGCGTGACCGGACCAGCCGGGGCCAGCGTGACTTCGGGCCCGGCGGGGATGTCGCCAAACCAGCGCTCGACCATCGGGCGCGCCGTGGCCGCATCGATATCGCCGGTCAGCGCCAGCACGACATTGTTGGGTCCGTATTTGTCGGTGAACCAGGTCTGCACGTCCTCCAGCGAGGCGGCATTCAGATCGTCCATCGAGCCGATGATCGAGTGGCGATAGGGGTGGCCGACCGGAAACAGCTCCGCGTTCACGATATAACTGATGAGGCCGAAGGGATTGTTGTCGCCCTGCCGCTTCTCGTTCTGGACGACGCCGCGCTGGTTATCGAGCTTCTCCTGCGTCACTGCGCCGAGCAGATGGCCCATCCGGTCACTCTCGGCAAACAGCGCCAGGTCGAGCGCGCCGGTGGGCACGGTGACGACGTAATTGGTGCGGTCGTAGGAGGTCGAGCCATTGGTGGTGGTCGAGCCGGCATTCTCCAGCGTCTCGTCGAAATGTTCCACGTTCTCGCTGCCGCCGAACATCAGGTGCTCGAACAGATGGGCAAAGCCGGTGCGCCCGCGCGGTTCGTGTTTGGAGCCGACACGATAATAGAGCGTGACGCCGACGACCGGTGCCTTGCGGTCGGTATGGACGATGGTGGTCAGGCCGTTGGCGAGCGTGAAGCTCTCGTAATCGAGGGCGATATCGTCGACCAGCGCCACCAGATCGGCATTGGCCGCGTCGGGTGCCGGTGCGGAGGCCTCGACGACCGGGGAGGTTGCGACCGGGGCTGGGGCGACCGGGGCAGCGCAGGCGGCGAGCAGCAGCGAGGCGGCAGAGAGGAACGACAAGGGGGCGAGCGAAAAGCGGGAGCAGCGCATGGCACTTATTATCACTGGTTTCCGCAGATACCAGCGGTGACGATCAACCTTGGTCGATTGTCATCAACGCTTCGCCCATGCGGATGCGTGCGCCGGTTTCGAGCCCCGCGACCGGGCGGCATTCGGGCGGCGCGACGAGGATGATGGTCGAGCCGTGTTCGAACCAGCCCATCTCCGCGCCCTTGGCGAAATGCTGGTTGAGCGGTTCAGTGCGCTCGCCTTTCGCGCGGACATTGGCCGTGGCGTCATACCAGGGCAGGCGAATGCTCGCGACCAGCACGGCGGCGACGGGGACGAGCACCAGCCGGTGTCCGCTCGCCTCCAGCCTGACTGTGATCGGGGCGCGCTCATTCTTGCAGAACAGCTGCTCGATCCGCTTCAGGGCAATCGGATTCACGTTCCACGTATCGCCGACAATGTAGCGCAATTGCTCCACGGTCAGGTCATGCGGTGCGTGGAAGCGGTGATACATGCCCGCGGTCAGCCGCAGGGTGACATACCAGCCGCCCTCATAAGCGGCGGCCTCCTCGCCGGAGCCGAGCAACTCGGCAAGCGGGTAGGGCGCACCCTTGACCTGGCAGGCCATGCCCGCCTCGATCCGCCCGAAGGTGCCGACAATGCCGTCGCTGGGGCTGGCGATGGTCTGCGGGTCGGGATCGACGCTGCGCGCGCCCTCGCGCAATTCGCGGATGAAGGCCTCGTGCAGGCTCCTGAACCGCGTCTGCTTCGCGTCGGCCATGTCGACGTCGCAGAAGAATTTCCACGCGGCGAGGCTGGCGGCGCGCACGGGTGGGAATTCGACCTTGCTGAACCAGCCCATGAACCGGGTCAGCGCGTGACGCGGAATCCGGTTGGTGAGGAGGAAATTGACATCCTCCTGACTCAAAAGTGTCCGAAAGGAGGTGCCGAGCGCCATGGTGCGCTCCTTAGCGACGGGATTCGGACAGGCGTATGACATCGGCGGTAGTGAACAGCGCGAAATGGCTGGCGGGTACGGCAGGGGCCGTGGTGACGGCGAAACTGGTGCGCGACCGGCTGCGGCTGAGCCGCGCCAAGCACAAGGGGCTGGCGGGCCATGTGCGGATGGCCAAGCGCGTTTCCAAACTGATCCCGTTCTACGATTTCGACCGCGAGGCCTTCTTCGCGGTCGATGGCGCGCCGGAAGAGGTGGTGGCCGCGCGCGAGGCGGGCTTTGCCCGGCTCTCGGAGCTGTACCATGCGCGCTTCCCGCTGACCGCCGCCAAGAGCGCCGAAGTGCGCGAAGCCATCCCCGACATCGCCTTCACCGGCACCTATCGCGTGCCGTTCCAGTTCTCGCGGGTGGTGCGCGAGGCGCTGCCGTCCGGCAGTTTCTGGCAGGCCAGCGACGGGGTGATGCTGACTGATCTGGATGGCAACCAATTGTACGATCTTACAGGGTCTTACGGTGTGAACCTGCTGGGCACGGACAGCTACAAGGCGATGGTTGAGGCTGGCATTGCCAGCACCGCCGCGCTCGGCCCGGTGCTGGGCGGGCTGCATCCGGTGGTCGCCGACAATGTCGCGCGGCTGAAGGACATCAGCGGCATGGACGGCGTCAGCTTCCACATGTCGGGTACCGAGGCGGTGATGCAGGCGGTGCGGCTGGCGCAATATCACACGGGGCGCGAGCGGATCGTGCGCTTTGCCGGGGCCTATCACGGCTGGTGGGGCGATGTGCAGCCGGGGATCGGCAATCCCGTCTCCGCCGACCGCACGCTGACTTTGGCGGACATGAGCGAGCGGACGCTGACGGTGCTCGCGTCACGCCGGGACATTGCCTGCGTGCTCGTCAATCCGCTGCAGGCGATGCACCCCAATGCCAGCGCGCCCGGCGACAGCGCGCTGGTGGATTCGAGCCGCAAGGCCGGGGTCGACCGCGAGGGCTACAGTGCATGGCTGGCAAAGCTGCGCGAGGTCTGCACGAAGAGCGGCGTGGTGATGATCGTGGACGAGGTGTTCACCGGGTTCCGCCTCGCGCGGCGGGGTGCGTGCGAATATTTCGGCGTGACGCCCGACATGGTGACCTATGGCAAGACGCTGGGCGGTGGCCTACCCGTGGGCGTACTGTGCGGGCGCGCGGACCTGATGAAGCGCTACCGCGACGACCGGCCCGCCGACATCTGCTTCGCGCGCGGCACGTTCAACTCGCACCCCTATGTCATGGGCGCGATGGACGCCTTCCTCAAATGGCATGGCAGCGCGGAGGCGGCAGCGGCATACGATGGCGTGGACGAGCGCTGGAACGCGCGCGCCGCCGACCTCAATGCGCGGCTGGCGGGCGAGGGCCTGTCACCCCGCATCGCCAATCTCGGCACGGTCTGGACGATCAGCTATTCCCGCCCGAGCCGCTATAACTGGATGCTGCAATATTACCTGCGCGCCGAGGGGCTGGCGCTGGGCTGGACGGGCACCGGGCGCTTTATCTTCAGCTTCGCCTATGATGATGGCACCTTCGCCGAAGTGGCCGAGCGCTTCATGGCCGCCGTCCGCGCCTTTGAGGCCGATGGCTGGGCCTGGGGCGCGGAAGGCGCGAGCGACAAGGCGCTCAAACGACAGGTGCTGAGGGAGATGCTGGGGCGGAGGTTTGGGTAGGGCAATTGCCGCCTATCTCCTGTCCTTCTTGAACAGGCCCTTGAAGTCGCCAACCGGGATGTTTTCGGGGAATTGCTCGCTTGAGAGGCCCATTTCGTAGACTGTATCCCACCACCCCAACCGCTCTTCGATCCCCTCCGTCACCGGGTCCTCGGTAATCGCGACGGTGATGCGGCGCAGCGAGACGCCCTCACCGAAACTCGCAGCCAGAGCTTCGGGATCGACCAGTGCTACGCTGGTCGGGTCGTTGAGGTCAGCGAATGTCACCAGCATCGGATAGGCCGAGCGCTCTTCCAGATGGCCGATTGGCGGCCATGTGCGCGGCAGGACGATCTCGCCTTCCAGCAGGAGCATGTTGTCGAACCGCTCTTCCCACGGTTCACCGGCAAGCTTGGGCGCCTGCATCTGCATGACATAGCTCGCCCAGTCGACGTTGTTGTCCGAGCGCAGGAGCGCGAACAGCGTCTGCCCCGGGGCGATATCGACCGCCACCGCCTCACCGCTGACACGCCGGTTAATCTTCCGACCCGCCGGGTTCATCGCGGACCGGCCCATGCTCTGGCGAACCTCGATCACGCTCGATCCGGTCTTCAGGCCCTCGGGCGTATCGACCTCCACCGTCAGGCGATAACGATAGTCCGGCGTCTCGTCCGCGAAACCGCATGAGGCAAGGCACGCGCACAGCAGCGCGGCGCACATCCGCAAATGTCTGACAAGACCGGTCATGGCCCGGGCCATAGCCTGATCTCACTACCTTCAGGTAAATCCCCGAACGCAAACGGGCGGCAGGTGCTGAAGGAGATGCTGGGGCGGAGGTTCGGGTAGGGCGAGAGTTGGTTGTCAGTCACCCCGGCTCACTGGAGTATCCCCTGAGAGAAAGCGCCTTGGTTCAAATTGTTGGCAAGCTCTCGTGAATTGTTGATGCGTCGACCATCGAGCATCTTGTCGTAGTAGTCAGGCAACCATCCCAACCGCTCTTCGATTCCCTCGGTCACCGGATCCTCGGTGATCGCCACGGTGATGCGGCGCAGCGAGACGCCTTCACCGAAAGTCGCAGCCAGATCGTCGGGATCGACCAGCGCCACGCTGGTCGGGTCGCTCAGGTCCGCAAACGTCACCAGCATCGGACGGCCCGAGAAATTGCGAAGCGAGCGATTGACGCCTGCCAGCGTGGGCGGAAGCTCCTGCTCGTAGCGCATCCTCAGCATCTTGGCGTATCTGCCGAGATATTGGTCGCCATTGGCGTTGCTCCCCTTCGGAGCAAGCTGGAACATGATGTTCGAGGCGTAGCCGACATCCTGTTCCGAGCGCAGCAGCGCGAACAGCACGCGCCCGTCGGGTAAATCTACGGCCACGGCTTCGCCGCGCACCTTGTGGCGCAGTGCCGTACCGGCGGGGTTCATCGCCGAACTGCCCCGGTCGGTATCGACTTCAATCACGCTCGATCCGGTCTTCAGGCCCTCGGGCGTATCGACCTCCACCATCAGGCGGTAGCGATAGGTCGGCGTCTCGTCGGCGAAACCGCACGCGGCAAGGCACGCGCACAGCAGCGCGGCGCACATCCGCAAATGTCTGACAAGGCCGGTCATGGCCCGGGCCATAGCCTAATCTCACTACCTTCGGGTAAATCCCCGAACGCAAACGGGCGGCAGGTGCTCAAGGAAATGCTGGGGAAGAGGTTTGGGTAGGACGCAACTTGCCGCCAGCCTCGGAGTTCATTTGTATAACTCCGTGCTGAAATCACCTGGCGTCACCAAATTGATCAATTGAGCATCATCTAGATAGCGGGAACCACTGGGCTTCAATCTCGCGTGATTGCGCCCGTATGATGCCAACCACCCCAACCGGCCTTCGATCCCTTCGGTCACCGGATCGTCGGTGATCGCCACGGTGATACGGCGTAGCGAGACGCCCTCGCCGAAACTCGCGGCCAGATCGTCGGGATCGACCAGCGCCACGCTGGTCGGGTCGTTGAGGTCAGCGAATGTCACCAGCATCGGATAGGCCGAGCGCTCTTCCAGATGGCCGATTGGCGGCCATGTGCGCGGCAGGACGATCTCGCCTTCCAGCAGGAGCATGTTGTCGAACCGCTCTTCCCACGGTTCACCGGAAAGCTTGGGCGCCTGCATCTGCATGACATAGCTGGCCCAGTCGACGTTGTTGTCCGAACGCAGAAGCGCGAACAACGTCCGTCCGGGCGCAATATCGACCGCCACCGCCTCACCGCTGACACGCCTGTTTATCCGCCGCCCGAACCCGCTCATCGCTGTGCGGCCCATGCCCTGGCGAACCTCAATCACGCTCGATCCGGTCTTGAGGCCCTCGGGCGTATCGACCTCCACCGTCAGGCGGTAGCGATAGTCCGGCGTCTCGTCAGCGCCGCCGCACGAGGCAAGGCACGCGCACAGCAGAGCGGCGCACATCCGCAAATGTCTGACAAGACCGGTCATGGCCCGGGCCATAGCCCGATCTCACTACCTTCGGGTAAATCCCCGAACGAAACGGGAGGCAGTCACCGACAATCCCCTTGGCGTGCCGGTCGTCAGCCGCCATGAGGGGCATTCGGCTGACGCACCAAGGGATGCCCAATGATCTGGAATGCGGACACCATTGACCTCGCCCGGATCAATGCGTTCGGTCAGCAGGGCATGAGCGCGCAGCTCGGCATAGTGTTCGTCGATTATGGCGATGACTGGCTGGCGGCGGAAATGCCGGTCGACGAACGCACCGTGCAGCCCTTCGGGCGGCTCCATGGCGGGGCCTCGGTGGCGCTGGCCGAAACCGTGGGCTCGGTGGCCGGGCAGCTTTCTGTCGACTCGGACAAGCATGCGGTCGTCGGGCTGGAGATCAACGCCAACCACATTCGCCCGGTGGCCTCGGGCCGGGTGCGGGCGGTGGCGACGGCAGAGGCGCTCCACCGGACCACGCAGATCTGGACGATCCGGATTACCGATGAACAGGACCGGCTCGTCTGCCTGTCTCGCATGACGCTGGCGGTCATTGCGCTGGAAAAGGCCCGCGTCGCCGAGTGAAGGCTAGAGGTGACTGGCGAGTTGTGTAAGCTGGCGTCCTGCAAACCAACGGGCACCAACAAGGGGACGCATGATGATGCTGAAGTTCGCCGGTACAAGTCTGGTTCTGGCCACTCTGCTGATGGCCTGTTCACCGGCGGCGGAAGAAGGCGCGCCTGCCGAGACTGCGACTGCCGAAACACCGGCCCCCTTCGTCCCCGCCGATTTCGAGGTGCCCACGCTGGTCGAAGCCGACGGGTTCAAGCTCGTCCCGCTCGGCCCCGATCTCGTGGAGGTCGATTACGCGGCCTACATGTCTTCGATCGAGCACCTGCAGCAGACCTTCACCCGCAGCACCGGCTGGCCGCGCGAGGGCATCACCGACGAAGAGGCGATGCTCGACATGGAGACCGAGCAGGGCCGTTTCGAACGGCGCGAGAGCTTCGCCTATGGCGTGCTGACGCCCGATGGCAGCCGCGAGCTGGGCAGCCTCTATGTCCGCCCGAGCCCGGTCGCGGATTACGACGCCATGGTCATGCTGTGGGTCACCAAAGCCGATTACGACGCCGGGTTCGACGAGGAACTCTATGCCTGGGCGCAGGACTGGGTGGCAAGCGCATGGCCGTTTGCCAAGGTCGCCTGGCCGGGGCGTGCCAATGACTGGGACAGCTGGGACGCGCTGGTTACCGCGACCGAGAGCGAGGCACGGGCTACGGAAGGTTAGGCAGTCCAGCTAATTGATTGTTGCATTGCACAATGCTGCTGGTCAGACTGGGCCGGTAACCTTCCCCCCTGGTTACGTTCTAGGGAATTCGATCCGATGAAGAAGCTTGTCGTTATTGCCGGTGCCGCAGCCCTTTCCGCCTGTGGCGCGCCCGAGGCCGAAGAGGTCGAAGCACCCGTCATCGAGACGGAAGAGGTGGTCGAGGTCGCACCGCTGACCGATACGACCTGGACCTTCGTCCGTGACGACAAGGACTACATCGAATCCATCGACGCCAATGGCGACTACCTCGTCGACGAGGACGGTGTGCATTACGACCACGGCACCTATGTGCTGGTCGACGGCAAGCATTGTTTCACCAGCGCGATGACCGATGAGGGCGAGCTGTGCTGGACGATGCCGCCGGTGGTCGCCATCGGCGAAACCGTCGAGGCGACCCGCGACGATGGCGCACAGCTGACCGTCACGCGGCAAGAGTATCAGGCGCTGGTACACTGATTTTCGGGGGCTTTCTCAGGCCCCAAAAACGAAAACGGGCGAGGCAGCCGATGGCTGCCCCGCCTCCCTCTCCAACCGGAAAACTCGCGTCAGCTGCGGCGCGCGGGGCGCCAAGCGCGCGCGGCCCTAGCACATTCTCCCGGCGCACGGAAATACATCTTCATGTCGTGGAACGGGTCGGTGATGATCTTCGCCGCCCAGACCAGGCCAGTCTCGACATCGCGGATGAAGAACAGCTGCACGGTGCGGAACAGCAGCGCGCCGATGCCCAGCGCCAGCCAGACCATGCCGAGATTCTCCAGATACATGCGGATGCTGGTGAACGGCTCGGAGAAGACGCCGAAGAAGCTCGGGTAGACATACAGCACCACCGGCGAGAGGCCCCACAGGCCCATCAGCACGACCTTGCGCGCGAGGTTGTAGCCGACCTTGATCTCTTCCTTGTATTCGTGGGTCGCCTCGTTCTCGTGATCGTAGCCCTTGGGCTCGAAGAAGAAGTGCCCGGCCTGCCGGCTGGTCATGGCGAAGCCCCAGCCCAGCAGCGCGGCCAGCCAGGGATAGTTCCACACCAGCACGTAGCTCAGTACGAAGGTGCAGGCGCTGAAGAAGTGCAGCGCCTGATTGATGATGGAGTGGTGGTAATAGCGGTGGTCGTCCCATCGCTGTTCGGCCAGTTGCTCACGAAAACGGCCCATTGTCGTCTACTCCGTATTATGGGCTGCCCGGCGACGATCCCGGTTTGCAGGGCAGCATCTGGGGGCCCGTCAGGCGGGTTTCTTGCGATAACGTAACAGCGAAAAGTGACCGAGCGGTGGCAAGGGCCGGTTCTCGACCAGCGCGACCATGCCGTTGGTGCGCGCCCAGTCCTCATAGCGCGCGACCGGGAATTCGGTACGGAAGCCGAGCCGCGTGGTGAGCGGCATCAGCGCCTTCTCGATCGCCCCGCGCAGGCCGATATTGGCGCCGATGCGGGTGGTGATGACGATCTCGCCACCGGGCTTAAGGACGCGCACGAATTCGTCGAGCGCGGCCTCTGGATCGGGTACGGCGGTAATCACATATTGCGCGACCACCACGTTGAAACTGGCATCGGCGTAGCTCATCGCCTCGGCGTCCATGACCGCCAGTTCCTCGACATTGTCGAGGCCGAGCCGGGCCTTGCGCGCGCGGGCCTTGCCCAGCATCGCATCGGAGATGTCGATGCCGGTCAGCTGGGTGGTGCGGGCATATTGCGGCAGTGAGATGCCGGTGCCGACGCCTACCTCCAGCACGCGGTTGGCACCGGGCGCGAGCGAGGCTTCGGCAGCGACGATCGCGTCGCGGCGCCCTTGCGTAAACACCTTGCCGAAGACGAGGTCGTAGATCGGGGCCCAGCGATCGTAGGCGGCCGCGACAGCGGCGGTTCCCAGATCGGCGGTCATTGCTCTGCTTGCCATAAGCAACGCGCTATGAATCGCGATGATTGCGGGCGTGAGACGCTGCCATGTCCAGTATGTGTCCGGATGGGTCAGGCTGCGGCCTGCTCGTCTCCCGTTGCCCAGGCGCGCTGGCGCAGCACGGTGTCCTTCAGCCCGCGCGCGGTGAAGCGACTGGCGAGGAAGCGGTAGAAGAACCAGTCCTTCGCCGCATGCGGCGTGAAATGGTACAGCAGCCGCTCGAACAGGGTCCAGCGGACCCCGGTCCGGTTGGCGCGCCGCGCGGAGGAGGTGCACCACAGCCCTGCGTCCATCGCGGCGAAGCCCTGCTTCATCATCCGGTGAGCCAGTTCGTGGTCCTTGAGCACATAGGGCCACAAATTTGCGTCATAGCCGCCCGCTCGCTTGAGCGCCTCGGTGCGGAAGCATTGCGCCGCGCCGCTGGTGTGGTTCTGGCGCGGCCACAGGCGGGCCACGGTCAGCCGGTGTCGCCGGGCGCGGGCCGCGCGTGCTGCGTCGGCGCCTTCCGGGCGGAGCCAGGCATTGGCCATGACGCAAGCCTCGCCGTGTGTGGCGAAGACCCGCTCGGCCGCGGCGAGGTATTCGGGGGGATAAAAGGTGTCGGCATCGCAGATCGCGATGAAGGTCGTGTCGGCGCGGGCGATCCCGGCGGCCAGCGCATGGACCTGGCCCGGCTTCGGCTCGTGCAGGATTTCGTGCGAGATGCCGCTGTCGGCCAGCTGCTTGCGGGCCGCTGCGATACAGCCATCGGTCGAGCCGTTGTCGACCATGATCAGGTGGAACGGCAGCGACTGACCGATCAGCGAGGCGAGGGTCGCGGGCAGGTATTCGCGTTCGTTGAACACCGGCACTACGGCGGTCCAGCGCGCTGCGGGCGCGGGATCCTGATGCGAGGTCGGATCGGGGCGCGTGTCCGGCACACTGCCGGTGCGCCGTTCTGCTACATTTGCGGTGCTGGCCATGGGGCGAGCAAAATACTGCCTCAAGGTTGCAGCCGCGCGACGTTGGCGTGACCACTGCATGGCAAAGCAGCGTCCGCGTAACTTTATCGACCTTGCCTGCGCGCTCTGTTAGGGGGCGGCCCCATCCTTGCGGAGGCCCCATCGGGCGCAGTCCCGCAACGATATTCGAGTTAAGGCAGATACGCAGCGATGCGGAATAGAATCCTGGCAGCCCCGCGTGCCCTTGCCGACTGGTTCGGCGCGGAGGAGCGCGCTCGCTTGCGCGCCGTGCTCAACTGGCTGTTCGTCGGCGGGGTCATCGTCTGGCTGGCGCTGCAGCTCGACAAGATCGGCTGGGTCGAGCTCTGGCAGAGCCGCCCGACGACGCCCGCCTATTACCTGCTGGTGCTGGTCGCCTATCTCAACCTGCCTGTCGCCGATGCGCTGATCTATCGCCGGTTGTGGGGCCATGTGCCGTTCGGATCGCTGCTGGCGGTCTGCATGCGAAAGCGCATCTATAACAGCGCGCTGATCGGCTATTCGGGCGAGGTCTTCATGCTGATCTGGGCCCGCAGCCGCGTGGCGAAGACCGACCGCGAACTGGCGCATGACATCAAGGACACCAATATCCTCTCGGCAATCGTCTCCAATTGCGTGACCGCCGGGCTGATTATCTACCTGCTGTTCCGCGGCACGTTCTGGGAGGCTGCGGGCACGGGCTTCGCGATCTGGGCGATCATCACCGTCTTCATCGCCGCGCTGACCCCGGTGGGCTTCCTGTTCCGGCGCCATTTCATGATGTTGAGCGCCAGCGTCGCGCTGGCGGTGCTGGGCATCCACACCTTGCGCTTCGCCGTCGCGCAGGCGTCCCTGCTCGGGCAATGGCATGTCGAACTGCCCGACCTTGGGCTGGGCGCGCTGATCGCACTGCTGACGGTGCAGATGCTGGTTTCGCGCATTCCGTTCGTGCCCAATCGCGACCTGCTGTTCATTTCCATCGCCATCGCCATGACCGGCTCGCTCGACCTGCCGCGCGCCGAGGTGGCGGGCCTGCTCATCACCACCGGCGCGCTCTATCAGGTGCTGCACCTGGTGGTGATCGTGGCGACGTCGCTCGGCGGTGTCCGGGCGAAGCAGCGCGAGGTCGAGGTGGCCGAGGAAATTCTCGAACGGGAAGCGCACGAATGAACCGGGTGCTGATCTGGGCGACGCATCTGCAGACCGACATTCTCGCGCTCGCCCTGCATCTCGACGCTTGCGAGGATGTCGAGCTGATGGTGGTGACGCCGGGGGTGGCGACTTTCCTGTCGGAGCCGATTGCGAAAGCGCGCCCGCTCAGGGCGCCGCTGCTCGACCGCGACGATGCGAGTACCATCCGGCGGGCGCAGGCCTTCTTCGCCGATGTTGTAATCGCCGATAACCACCTGCCGCCGCCGGGCCTCGCGTCGCGGCTGTTCTATATGTGGCATGGGCTGGGCTGGAAGGCGCGCGGCAAGATCGACCTCAAGGTCTTCTATGCCCGCGTGAAGCGGCTGACGGGGATCGATCCGCGCCGCCCGAATCCGCGCTTCATGGCGCAATGCTACGGCCCGCCCGACCGCAACTGGCGGATCGAGAACTGGGGGCTCGCGCCAGAGAACTGCGCCATGATCGGCATGACCTTCTCGGACTTGCTGCTGGGTCCGCCCTATGACCGGGCGGCGCTGGCCGGGCATTACCGCATCGATACGCAGACGCGCCCGACTGTGCTGCTGTCGATCACCTGGCATTATGGTGGCATCTTCGCGCAGGCGGGCTCGGCCGGGCGGACGCTGAAGGGGCTGGCGACGGATGATGCGGTCGATCCGGCAAACCTCGATTTCCTCCAGCGCATGATTGAAACGGTGCAAGCATGTGGCGCCAACCTGCTGATTTGCCTGCACGAGCGCAAACGGTTTGAGGCGAGTTTCATTAACGCACTGGAACAGGTCACCGCGCCGCACGATTTCGTCGAGCTGCGCTTCAAGGACGAGCACCCGGACAATCTGACCGACCTGCTGGTTGCCGATGTGATGATCTCGAACCTGTCGTCCTTCCTGACCTATTTCTACGTTCTGCGCCGTCCCGCCGTGCATATCCTGCCCGTGGCGAAGGGCATGCGAAAGATCGAGCGGCGGCTGATGCTGACCCGGCGCTTCGGCATCCGCCTGTGGTCGCGGGCCGAGGCGGCGTGGATGAACGACCCGACCGATGTGGGCGGGGCAGTGGCGGAGAATGCTGAGGAGGCCGTCCGCGCGCTGGAGATGGCACTCGCCGACCTGTCCATTGGCGAGGGGCCGACCGGCGAATGGCTTGGCCGCCACGTGATCGGCATGGACGGCCACACGGCGGCGCGGTTCAAGCAGGCCATCGACGAATTTTGCGCGACCCCGCTTTAAGGGCGGGAAGGGCGGGGGCAGTTACCTGCTAGCGGGGCGATTTGGAGCTGCTGCTGAAGCCCGCCTCGGCCAGCGGGGTATGGCCAAGCAACCGCAGCACCGCATTGCGCCCGGTCCGCAGCCAGGGATAGAGCAGCTTCGCACGGGTCGGTGACCGGAATACCCAGGCATGGAGCTGGTTCAGCGCGCCGCTGTCGCTGCTCATCATGGCGATCATCTGCATGACCTGCGCCCCGTGATAATAGCGCTCGCCGATCTTCATCGCCATGCCCTCGTCGAGGTCGAAACCGCGTTCCAGCACTTCCTCCACGATCGGGCCGCCATCGCGCGCATTGACCAGCTGGACGTCGCCTACGGCGTCCCTCAGACGCACCATCTGGACATAGGAGGCGCAGAACGGGCAGGCGCCATCATAGACGATCCACACTGTGTCTTTCCCGTCTGCGGTATGGGCGGTGTCGGTCATTGCAGCACCTCGTCGCTATGCGGCTCATAAAGCGGCCACACGTCTCGTTTCATGATCTGGCGCTTCAGGCGGCCATTTTCAACCGACAGGCACACCGAATCCAGCACCAGATCATAGCGCAGGATTTCGTCCCGATCGATAGCGGCAAAGGGCTCGGCGAGGAAGGGGCTGGGCATGTGGTGGTGCGGCAGCAGGCGGTAGTCGAGGACGCGCTCGCCCATCGCCACATGCTGGGCGCGGACGAAAGCGGCGGCGTTGTGGAGCGAGCCGTAGGATGCGTCGGGGGCCGATGTCGTCGCGGGCTGGCGGCATTCACGCCCGGCCATCAGGTCCTCGTGGTTGAGTACCGAGCCCCAGATCGACGGGTTGAAATGCCCTTCCGCCTGCGCTTCCTCCGGCCAGAAGATCCGTCCCTGGGAGACCTGATAGCTGGACGAGAGGAACCAGGCATTGGGCACCCGCACGGTGCGCCCGTCGCTCAGTTCGGCCTGGAAATAGGGCGAGGCAAAGCCGGGCGCGTCATACCAGGCGAGCGTGGCGATGCGGAACAGCAGCGGGCCTGCCAGCACGAACACCAGACAGATGCGGCGGCAGGCGGCATTCCAGTCCTCGTCCGACAGGCGCGACAGCGTTACCACGATGATCGTGTTGACCGCGATCCACTTCCAGAAGAACAGGCCGAGCGCGACATAGACGGCCAGGTGGAAGGCGTCGTAGCCCAGCGTCGTCCAGATCAGCCAGCGCCGCCGCCGGATCGCCAGCGGCACAGCCAGTTGCAGCAGCAGCGCGGCAACGTTCATCGGCAGCCACAGCGCGCGCATCGTGTCGTACAGCGCCTGCGTCAGGAACGGCGAACCGGCGGTGATCAGTGTGCCCTTTTCCAGCGCGGCGGGAATGCCGTCATAGAGGTGATTGCCGAACACCCACGAGAACACCCCGCCGTCGAGCGCGAACTTGGCGAAGCCGGAAAACAGGTAATTGCCCAGATGCGCGCCAATCGCGGCGGCGATCACGAACGTCGCTGCGCGCTCGCAGGTCTGCCGGTCGAGCCCCAGCGCCGCGCGCCAGCTGACCTTCGCAGCAAGGCCATAGGCCAGCGCCAGCCCCAGCGTCACGAAGGTGAAGGTCTCGTAGGCGGTGCGGATGTCGAGGGTCGAGAAATAGAAGCCGGTCAGCGCGGGCTGCAGTTCGCGGATCATCCACAGCAGTGCCGCCGCGCCGAACAGGCCGCCCAGCCGCCACCAGCCGAGCAGCGCCAGTGCGCAGGCGATCCACCGCGCATGGGCGTGGAACTGCACGGCCGGATGGTCGGGCGGCAGCGCGGCGTAGGGCACCGCGAAGGGCTCGATCGCCATGTAGAGCGTCATGAAAATCGCCGCGCCGCGCACGAACACGCGCGGGCCCGTTGCCAGCACGGAAACGCGCAGGCCCGCCATCGCGGCGGTGATCAGCGCCACCGCCGCTGCCCAGACGAAGACCAGCTCCGGCGCGTCATGGGCGACGAGGTCGGTGCCCTGTTTGATCAGGACCAATGCCAGCGCCGCCCCGATCAGCGATAGCAGGCTGCTGGCGAGTGGGCTCGCTGAAGCTGTCTCGTCTGCTTGGTGCAAGGCTGGGGAAATACTCGCCACGGCCTGAGCGCTTTGCGGATCGCCATGACAAAGCTGTGACCAAGCCGGCACGAAAGCAGCTGACGACACCTTGTGTTGTAAAAATGTCACCCTATGTGGCGGGAGAAGGAGCAAGACCCCCGATGAATCTCGAAAAGTTCACCGACCGCGCCAAGGGCTTCCTGCAGTCCGCGCAGACGGTCGCCATCCGCATGAGCCACCAGCGGATCAGCCCCGATCACCTGCTCAAGGCGCTGCTCGAAGACGAAGAAGGCATGGCGACGCAGCTGATCCAGCGCGCGGGCGGCAATCCCGGCGTGGCGATCAACGATGTCGACATGGCGCTGTCGAAAATCCCGGCGGTGTCGGGCGGCGGGGCGCAACAGACGCCCGGCCTCGACAACGACGCCGTGCGCGTGCTCGACCAGGCCGAAAAGCTCGCCGAAAAGGCCGGCGACAGTTTCGTCCCGGTGCAGCGGCTGCTGCAGGCGCTGGCGATCTCGAACACCAATGCGGGCAAGGCGCTCAAATCCGCGGGCGTCGACGCCAAGTCGCTCGAAGCCGCGATCCAGGCGGTCACGGGTGGCCGTGCTGCCGACAGCGCGGGCGCCGAAAACGCCTATGACGCGATGAAGAAATATGCCCGCGACCTGACCGAGGCCGCGCGCGACGGCAAGCTCGACCCCGTGATCGGGCGCGACGAGGAAATCCGCCGCACCGTGCAGATCCTCGCCCGGCGGACCAAGAACAACCCCGTCCTGATCGGCGAGCCCGGCACCGGCAAGACCGCGATTGCCGAGGGGCTGGCGCTTCGCATCGCCAATGGCGATGTGCCCGACAGCCTGAAGGACCGCACGCTGATGGCGCTCGACATGGGTGCGCTGATCGCGGGCGCGAAATATCGCGGCGAGTTCGAGGAACGGCTCAAGGCCGTGCTTGACGAGGTGAAAGGTGCCGAGGGGCACATCATCCTGTTCATCGACGAGATGCACACGCTGATCGGGGCTGGCGCGAGCGAGGGGAGCATGGATGCGTCCAACCTTCTCAAGCCTGCCCTCGCGCGCGGCGAGCTGCATTGCATCGGCGCGACCACGCTCGACGAATATCAGAAGTACGTGGAGAAGGACGCAGCCTTGCAGCGGCGTTTCCAGCCCGTCTTCGTTGACGAGCCGAGTGTCGAGGACACGATCAGTATCCTGCGCGGCATCAAGGAAAAGTACGAGCTGCACCACGGCGTTCGCATCACCGATGCGGCGATCGTGGCAGCGGCGCAGCTGTCCGAACGCTATATCGCCGACCGCTTCCTGCCCGACAAGGCGATCGACCTGATGGACGAGGCCGCCAGCCGCATCCGCATGGAGGTGGAGTCGAAGCCCGAGGAGATCGAGGGGCTCGACCGGCGGATCATCCAGCTCAAAATCGAGGAGCAGGCGCTGACCAAGGAAAGCGATGCCGCGTCCAGGGATCGGCTCGCCGCCTTGCGCGAAGAGCTGGCCAATCTCGAACAGCGTAGTGCCGAACTGACCACGCGCTGGCAGAATGAGCGCGACAAGATCCATTCCGAAGCGCGGCTGAAGGAGGAACTCGACGCGGCGCGGATCGAGCTGGAGCAGGCGCAGCGCGCGGGCGACCTCGCCAAGGCGGGCGAGCTGTCCTACGGCAAGATCCCGCAGCTCGAAAAGCAGCTCGCCGAGGCTGCCGGGCAGACCGAAAATGCCCTGCTGCGCGAGGAAGTGACCGAGGACGACATCGCCAATGTCGTCTCGCGCTGGACCGGCATCCCGATGGACCGGATGCTGGAGGGCGAGCGCGACAAGCTGCTCCGTATGGAGG
>CAYOSE010000047.1:0-20068 GCA_964406535.1 uncultured Sphingomonadaceae bacterium | reverse complement strand
CAGGTGGAGCGGCGGATCGCCAGCGGCGAGATCGAGATTGCGCCCATTGCCTTCATGCGCGGGCGGACGCTCGCCGATGCCTTTGTGATTCTGGACGAGGCGCAGAACACCACGCGCGAGCAGATGAAGATGTTCCTCACCCGCTTCGGGCAGAACAGCCGCATGGTGATCTGCGGCGACCCGAAGCAGGTCGATATTCCCGGCGGCGACCGGATGAGCGGGCTCGCCGATGCGGTCGAGCGGCTGGAGGGCGTCGAGGGGATCGGCGTCACCCGCTTCACCGCCGCCGACGTCGTGCGCCACCCGATCGTGGGCCGCATCGTCGAGGCTTATGAGGGCGAAGGGACCTGAGGCCTGTAGCATCGAGTTAATTGACGGAGAGATTATCATGGCAAACCCCGAAGGGCTGATCCTGTACGACCACGCTGAGTCAGTGTGTTGCCACAAGGTCCGCATCATGTTGGCCGAGAAGCAGCTTGACTACGAAACCCGGGCCGTTGCGCTGGAAAGCGGCGAGCAGGTCAGCCCCGATTTCCTCACGCTCAATCCCAAGGGCGTGGTGCCGGTCTTGGTGCACGAGGGCCGGACGATCCCCGAATCCTCCATCATCTCCGAATATCTGGACGACAAATTTCCCGACAATCCGCTTATGCCTGATGATGCCTATTGGCGCGCCCGGCGGCGCTTGTGGGCGCGCTGGATCGATGACGAGATGCATGTTCCGCACATCGCCACGATCAGCCTGATCGTGTCGCTCCATGTCGCGTTCCGGCAAGGGCTAGACACGCAGGAGAAGGTCGACGCCTTCCTCGCCATGGTGCCCGATGCGCGGAACCGGCAGACGCTGAAGGTTGGCCTGTCATCGGGCGTCGATTCCGCGGCCTTTCGCGAATCGCTTGCGGCATGGGAGAGGTTTCTGGCGGCGATGGACGAACAGCTTGGCGAAACCGAGTGGCTGGCCGGGCCGTCCTACTCACTCGCCGATATCGACGTGGTTCCCTATGTCTGGCGGCTGAAGAACCTGCAGATGAGCGGGATGTGGGACAAAAGCCCGCGCATTGCGGACTGGCTGGAACGCGTCACCAGCCGTGCGGCATTCCAGACCGCCATCGTCGAGAGAGCGCTGCCCGAATGGGCCGGTTTGCTGGAAGCGACCGGGCGCGAGGCGTGGCCGAAAATCGCGCCGATGTTGTCGAAATAGCGCGGGCAATCCGCAGCAGGTCAACCTCCCCGGCTAGTAGCTAAATCCGGCGAAAGATGACCGACAGGTTGTTGGCTGGCATCTCCACGATGCGCTCGAACGCGAGGTCATTCTCGGTCGCACAGGCAATGACCGCGTCGAGATCGCGCAGGCCCCAGCGCGGGTCGCGTGCCTGCAGATCCTGATCGAATGCCTCGTTGCTCGGCTCAAGCGGACGGTCCGGACGGCGGAATGGGCCGTATAGAAACAGTGTGCCGCCACTCGGCAGAATCTCCTTCGCACCGCCCAGCAAACCAATCGTGGCCTCCCACGGGCTGATATGCACCATGTTGATGCAGACGATCGCTCCAGCTTGCTGCACCGGCCAGGGCAGTCGCGCCGCGTCGAGTTCCAGCGGCGGGCGAACATTGTCGAGCCCTTCCGCGTCGACCCAGGCGGCAATCGACTCTCGTGCGGCTGGCGACGGGTCGGAAGGCTGCCAATCGAGGTCGGGCAAGTGGCGCGCGAAATGCACGACATGTTCGCCCGAGCCGCTGGCCACTTCCAGTACCAGCCCGGTACTCGGCAGCACGGAGCGCAGCACGTCGAGGATTGGATCGCGGTTCCGCAAAGCGGCGGGGGCCGAGCGGCGAAGGTCAGAAGGCGCTGTCATCACCTCTGCCTAGCAGACGAACGCCGCCTGGTAGCGCTCATTTCCCGCGCGATCTTGAGCCTGCACCAGGTCAGTTTGCGAACCGACTGGAAGCAGTCCAGTCCTGGCGTTCGCAATGCAGCAAGCCGCCTTTCGGCTAACGATCCAATTGCGGGCGTCTTTGCCTTGTTCTAGCTTCCCGAAATGAGAAAAGATGTCCTCGCACTCGTTTTGGGCGCTGCGCTCCTGACGCTGCCATCATGCGGCCAAGAAAGTGAGACTACTGCTGTTGATCCGCATTGCGGAGACTTTTCGTATTCAACGACGTCTATCGAGGGCGCAAAAGACATAATCTTTTTCAATTTGAAGGCTAGCGACATCCCAATCATGCAGACGGTTGCCCGGTGTTTCGAAAAAACAGGCCTTTTGACTACGGGGGCGGGCTAATTTTTGAAGGTCACAGCATTCTTCCGGATGGCTCTCACGCCTTTCAGTTGAGCGTAGACGGCGCAACGCACAGTGAATTTTTTGCCATTGTTGATCCGAAAGGAAATGTCATTGGCTCTTATTTTGTCGACTTTGAAGACTAGCTTTGCGCCCTCTTTCCACCCCATGCCGGCCATTAGCAGCAACATTTCAGCTACTCGCGTCCTGCCGTTCCTGATCAGCAAAATCCGCGCTATGGACCGCAGCGATGCAGCTCGAAATCGCCATCGAAGACCCGTGGGACGAGCGCGGGGGCTGGGAAGCGCTGGCGAATCGCTGCGTCGCTGCGCTGGCTGAGGTCGCGCCTGAAATCGGCAATGAGCGGCTCGTCACCAGCCTGCTGTTCACCTCCGACGAGGACATCCAGACGCTCAATGCCGAATGGCGCGGCAAGGACAGACCGACCAACGTGCTTTCCTTTCCGATGCTCGAGCGCGTGGATGTGCTGACCTTGTCGCATGTCGGCCCGCCCGAAATGTTCGGCGATATCGCCCTCGCCCACGGCACTTGTGCGCGCGAAGCGGCGGAAAAGGGCCTGCAACTGGCCGACCACGCCGCCCACCTGATCGTCCACGGCCTGCTCCATCTGGCCGGCCACGATCACGAGATTTCCGACGACGACGCGCAAGTAATGGAGGATTTGGAAATAAAGGCGCTTGCGCTTCTCGGACTGGCCGACCCATATGGGGATCGCGAAACCGGATAGGGGAAAGTGACGGGCCATGCCCGACAATACACGTAACGGCGAAACCCAGCAGGGAGACGCAGACAGTAGCGGCGGCTTGTGGAACGCAATCCGCTCGCTCTTTGACGACAACGAGGGACCCTCGCTGCGCGCGCAGATCGAGGAGGCCATCGACGAGCACGAGGACGAGCATACCGGCGAGCGCGAAGAAGCGACGCCGGGCGACATGTCGCAGGTCGAGCTGACCATGCTCCGCAACCTGCTGCATTTCAGCGAGCACGATGCCGACGACGTGGCGGTCCCGCGCGGCGAAATCATCGCCATCCCGGCCCATGCCAGCTGGGAAGAGCTGATCGCGCTGTTCGCCGAGCACGGCCATTCGCGCGTCCCCGTCTATCGCGAGCAGCTCGACGATGTGATCGGCATGATGCACATCAAGGACGTGTTCCCCTTCCTCGCCACCGGCGAGGCGCCGCCTGCCGACTGGACGGTGCTGATGCGCCAGCCGCTCTACGTCCCGCAATCGCGCGGCGCGCTCGACGTGCTGGCCGACATGCGCGCCCGGCGCACCCACCTGGCCATCGTGGTCGACGAGTTCTCCGGCACTGACGGGCTCATCACCATCGAGGATCTGGTCGAGGAGATCGTCGGCGAGATCGAGGACGAGCATGACGAGATCCCGGTCGACCTGATCGTGCGGGTCGACGAGGGGGTGTGGGACATCGATGCCCGCGCCGAGCTGGACGACGTGGCCGAACGGGTCGAGGACCCGCGCATCGCCGAGGTCGAGGAGGCCGTCGATACGATGGGCGGCCTGACTTTCGTGCTCGCCGAACGCGTGCCGCCGCCCGGCACGGTGGTCGAGCATCCGGCAGGCTGGCGAATCGAGGTGCTGGCCGGCGACGAGACCCATGTGACCCGTCTGAGGCTGCATGCGCCCGCGCCTGCAGAGCCGGAAAAGGTTGAAGAGGCGTAGTTTCAACCGATATTTGTTGCAGCGCAATAAAACGCGCTCGACATACTTGCAAAAAAGTGGACACTACCCTCGATGCGCCAACTCCCCCCCTTGCGCGCCTTGGAAGCCTTCGTACGCGTCGTCCGCCTGGGCTCGGCGCGCGCTGCAGCGAGCGAGCTGAATCTCAGCCCTTCTGCGCTGTCGCGGCGCATCACCAATCTGGAAGACTTCACCGGGCGCAAGCTGTTCTCGCGCGCCGGGCAGAGCATGAAGCTGACCGACGAGGGGCGCATCTTCTACGATTCGGTCGCGCCGCATCTCGACGCGCTGGCGCTGGCGGTGGAGGCGCAGTCCGAAAACGTGCAGCTGCAGCGCTTGCGGCTGGGCGTGATGCCACTGTTCGGCACGCAGCGGCTGTTCCCGCGGCTGACCGAGCTGCGCGAACGGCACCCGCGCCTGCATCTCGACATCGACACGGGGCCGCATCTCGTGAGCCGCGTGGGCGACACGCTCGACGCCGCGATCGCGCTCGCCCATGCGCCCGATCCGGGGCTGCACAGCGTGCGGCTCGACCATAACCGCATCCACGCGATCACCAGTCGCCCACTGGCGGAGAAGCTGGGCAACACGCCCGATCCGACCGCACTGACCGACCAGACCTTCCTCGTCCACACCGACATGCCGATGAGCTTCGATGCTTGGAAGCACGCGCTGGGCATGAAGGACTGGCAGCCTTCGGCGATCGATCACTACGATTCGGGGCAGCTGATCCTGGAGGCCGCCGCGCAGGGCCTGGGCATCGCCATCATGCATGACGATCATATCGCGCGGAACAACGACCCGCGACTGGCGCAGCTCTACGACGTGATCGTCGAGAGCCCCTATAGCTACTGGTTCCTGTGCCGTCCGGGCGACCTGGAGAGCCGTCCGGTGCGGCAGTTTCGCGACTGGGTAGTCGAGGCGCAGCTTTAGCGGATAGGCATCCAGCTCTGACGGGCTGCAAATGGCGGGTTCCCGCGCTTCCGGTGCCGACGACCGTGAACGGCCATTGCGGTTCCGGCCCACTCTCCCCCCCAGCCTCCCGACAGGATAAACTTTGGGAGGTCGGGAGGGGGAGCGGGCCGGTGCCGCTTCCACGTAAGTGGAACAGACTTTAGCTAACGCTCGCCTTCACGATCTTGCCGGGTTCGCGCGGCGGCTCCCCCTTGGGCAGCGCGTCGATATGCTCCATGCCGCTCTCGACCTCGCCCCAGGCGGTGTACTGGCGGTCGAGGAAGCGGGCATCATCGAAGCAGATGAAGAACTGCGAATTGGCGCTGTCCGGGTTCTGCGTCCGCGCCATCGAGCACACGCCGCGCACATGCGGCAGGTCGTTGAATTCCTGCTTGAGGTCGGGCTTGTCCGAACCGCTCATGCCGGTGCCGGTCGGGTCGCCGCCCTGCGCCATGAAGCCCGGAATCACGCGGTGGAACACCACGCCATCGTAAAAGCCCTCACCTGCCAGCTCGGTGATGCGCGCGACATGGTTGGGCGCGAGGTCGGGGCGCAGCTTGATCACGACGTCCTTGCCCTCCCCGTCGCCGGTATCGAGGGTGAAGGTCAGTTTCTGGTCGGCCATGTGTATCTCCATTGGAAAATCGTGGTGCGGACCTAGAGCCGCTTTGCGTCAATGTCACCCGCCCGCTTGCTTTTGCGGAGCGGGTCCATAAGACCCGGGGCCGATGGTCGACACCGATGCCCTGCCCCCCGAGACCGAGCCTGAAACCCAGGACCCCGACGCCCGCGTCCCGGCAGAGCATTTCGACGAGGACAACCGGCTGAAGCCCGAATTCGTGCGCGATGTGCGCGACGCGCTGGAAGACGAGGACGAGGGCCGCGCCTACGAGCTGGTCGAACCGCTCCATCCCGCCGACATCGCTGACCTGCTCGAACTGCTCGGCCCAAACGAGCGGCGCGACCTGGCGGCGGCAATCACCGACCTGATGTCGGGCGAGGTCATCGCCGAACTGAACGATTACGTGCGCGATTCGATGGTCGAGGCGTTGCCGCCCGAGGCCGTCGCGGAGATCGCCGAGCAGCTCGAAACCGACGATGCCGTCCAGCTGATCGAGGATCTCGACGAGGGCGACCGCAAGGCGATCCTCGCCGAACTCGACCCCGAAGACCGCGCGGCCATCGAAAGCGCGCTGTCCTATCCGGAAGAAACCGCCGGACGCCTGATGCAGCGCGAGCTGGTCGCCGTACCCGAGCACATGAATGTCGGCGACCTGATCGACTATCTGCGCGACCGCGACGACCTGCCGACCGAATTCTTCGAGGTGTTTGTGGTCGACCATCGCCACCACCCGATCGGCACCTGCCAGCTCTCGTGGATCCTCCGGACGCCGCGCCACATCCCGCTGACCGACGTCATGGCGCGCGACCAGACGCTGATTCCGACCGATATGGATCAGGAAGAGGTCGCGCTAAGGTTCCAGAAATACGCCCTTATTTCGGCCGCCGTGGTCGACGATGGCGGGCGGCTGGTCGGCCAGCTGACGGTCGACGATATCGTCCACATCATCTCCGAGGAAGCGGGCGAGGACGCCCTGCTGATGTCCGGTGCGGGCGAAGGCGACATCAACGAGCCGATCCGCGACGCCTATGGCGCGCGCGTGCGCTGGCTGGTCGCCAATCTGGGCACGGCGTTGATCGCCAGCCTCATCATCGCCACGTTCGACAGTGCGATCAGCCAGCTGGTGGCGCTCGCCATCCTGATGCCGATCGTCCCCTCGCTCGGCGGCAATGCGGGGACGCAGACCATGGCGGTGACGGTCCGCGCCATCGCAATGAACCAGCTGACCAAGGCGAACACGCGGGCGATGCTGTGGCGCGAATTCCGTGTCGCGCTGCTCAATGGCGTGACCGTGGCGGCGGTCATCGGGCTGGGCGTCGCGGCGGTGTTCGAACCGCTGCTGGGCGTCGTGATAGCGGCGGCGATGGTCATCAATATCGTCACCGCCAGTCTCGCGGGCGTGCTGGTGCCGGTAGCGTTCGAGCGGGTCGGGCAGGACCCGGCGGTCGCCTCCAGCGTGTTCGTGACGATGATCACCGATTCGATGGGCTTTTTCGCGTTCCTCGGGCTGGCCGTTGCGGTGGGCCTCGTCGGTTAGTTACCGAAGTCAACGCGAGGAGCTGCCAGCGACGAAGCAATCCACTGGATTGCCGCGCTCGTTTCACTCGCTCGCAATGACGGCGAGATCGCCTATATTCTGCCGATGCCGCTCAACCTGACCAAGATCGCCTATCGCGCCGAAAGCGTCGCCGACCTCGCCGACTGGTTCGACGGCAAGGATCCTGTGAAACGGCTCCGCACCCGTTATTTGCCCAAGCGGCACGAGGAGATGGCGGGCGGCTCGCTCTACTGGATCCACGGCCACCAGATGGTGGCGCGCGCGGCGATCCTCGGCTTTGAACAGCGGCCCGACGGCCATTGGGACATATTGCTCGAAAACCGGCTGGTGCCGGTCTACCCGAAGCCCAAGCGCGCGCATCAGGGCTGGCGCTATCTCGCCGAGGAGGACGCGCCCGAGGACCTGCCTGCGGGCGCGGAACCGGGCGAGGTCATGCCCGGCGAGATGGCGGGCAAGTTGCAGCGGCTGGGATTGATCTAAGAGAACTCGTTTGCTGTTTCAGTGGTACTGAAACAGTTGCGGCACCAGCCCACTCCCCCTCCCGACCTCCCAAGACATTATCCTGATCGGGCGGTCGGGAGGCGGAGTGGGCGAGAATCGATCACATACGTGGTCCGGCCTGCGTCCCGCCGTCCAGCCACCAGCGCAGCATGGTATGGGCGACGGCCCGCACGGGCGGCGCGACAAAGGCGCGCGCGTCCTGCCCCAGCTCGACCGCCTCGGCCACCTCGTCGCGGGTGAACCAGCGCGCATCCTCGATCTCGGTCACATCGATGGTCAGCGCGCGGTCGCGTGCGACGGCATGGCAGCCGATCATCAATTGCGAGGGGAACGGCCAGGGCTGGCTGGCGATGTAGCGCACCGAGTGGACGGCGACGCCAACCTCTTCCAGCACTTCGCGCGCGACCGCCTGTTCGATGGTCTCGCCCGGTTCGATGAAGCCGGCCAGCGCGGAGTAAGCGCGCGGCGGGAATTGCGGGCCGCGCCCCAGCAGCAGCGCGCCCTCATGCTCGACCAGCATGATCGCCACCGGGTCGGTGCGCGGGAAATGCGCCGCCCCGCAGGACGGGCAATTGCGTTGCCAGCCGCCCTTGGCGAGCACGGTCGGCGCGCCGCAGCGGGCGCAGAAGCGGTGCCGCGCATGCCAGTCGGCCAGACTCCGCGCGCCGCCATAGAGCGCCAGCTCGTCGGAGGAGAGCCGCGCCATCAGCTCCCAGTTGGGGCGCTGCAGATAGGCCGGGCGGTCATCGCCCATTTCAGGCACCAGCGCGAATAGCGGCGCACCGTCGCGCAGGCCGAGGAAGACCCGTTCGCGTCCGGCGAAATCCGCGTCCGGCGCGCGCCAGACCAGCCGGTCGTCCGCGTCCACTTCCGGTGACAGGCCATCGAGCGCGAGCACCAGCGCCTGCCCGCCGCTTTCCAGCGCGGCCAAAGCTGCGGGGTCGGTCCGCATGTGGTCGGCCCGGTCCACCCGGTTGTCGGCAAAAGCGATGTCGCGAATCATGGGAGGGTGTCTAGCGGGGTGCCGGAGCTGCTTCTACGCGGGTGACAGAACTTTTAGCCATCCCCCTGCGCCGCGAGGTCGGCCCAGACGGCGGTCGGAAACTGCTCCTGCACCTGGTAGAACTCGGCGGGCATATATTGCGTCATCAGCGTCGCGCGGGTGCCGCTGCCGAAATGAACGAAGCCGACTGTCCCGGCCGCCCCGCCCCAGCCGTAGGAGCCGACCTGCGGGCCCTGCGTGCCTACGCGCCCGCCCGCGCCGAAGCCGAACTGGCCGCGCACCGGATCGTTCGGGTGCAGCGTGTCGGGCAGCAGGTTCGAGGTGCCGAGGCGCACCGCCGCCTCGCTCATCACCCGGCGCCCGTCGATCTGGCCGTAGCCAAGCACCATCTGCAGGAAGCGGTCGTAATCGCGCGCGGAGGAGACCAGCCCGGCCCCGCCGAAGGGAAAGGCAGGATCGTCGAGATAGACCGAATTGTCGGGCATATCGATCGGGATCAGCGCGCCGAACATGCTGATGTAATTGGCGGTGAAGCGATCGACCTCGCTTTCCGGCACGCGGAACCAGGTGCTGTCCATGCCGACGGGATCGAAAATGCGGCTCTGCAGGAAGGCATCGAAGGGCATCCCGCTCGCTACCTTGATCACCCGGCCCATCAGGTCGAGCGCGACCGAATAGGACCAGCGCGTGCCCGGCTGGAAGACCAGCGGCAGGCGCGCGAGATTGTCGGCGAATTCGGCAAGGCTCGGCGCGGGTTCCCCGGCAAAGCCCGCTGGCAGCGGCAGACGGGTCAGCTGCCCCGGCACCACGCCATAGCGGATATAGGCGTCCTTGATCGGCCCGCTCTGCACCAGCGAATAGCCCAGCCCGGCGGTATGGGTGAGCAGCTGGCGGATCGTGATCGGGCGCTCCGCAGGCTCCAGATTGTCTTGCGTGATCGGCCCGTCATAGCGCTTCTGCACCTGCATATCGGCAAAGGCGGGCAGAATCTCGGCGAGCGGCTGGTCGAGGGTGAATAGCCCGTCCTCGATGCACATCATCGCCGCCATGCCGGTGATCGGCTTGGTCATCGAATAGATGCGATAGAGCGAATCGGGCCCGACCTTTCCGGGCAGGCTGAAGCCACGCGTCCCCTGCGAGAGGTATTCGGGATCGCGCGCACCCCGGCCCAGGGCAGCGACCATGTTGGCGACCTTATCGCCGCCGACATAATCGCGGATCAGCGCCTGCACATGCGCCCAGTCCGCCCCCGCCTGTGCACGCAAAGGCCATGGCAAAGAGGCAAGCGCAGCACCGCTGCCGAGGACCAGGCCGGAGCGCAGGACGGCGCGACGCGATAGGGTGGCGGAAAGCTGGAATTCGGACATCGTCTCGCCTCTTTGCTAGGCTGGCACTGCTGGACGCTGGTGCTTTGCCGCAGGCTTAACAGACCCGATGCGGTGCGCGAAATCGCCGCGAAATCTTGTCAAATGTCACTGTCTTACCTATATAAGACACATGCTCAATCTTTTCTCGATCCTCTTCGGTCTCGTCTCGCTCGTGATCGTCATTCCCTCGCAAATCCCGCTGCTCGGCTGGGGCAACTGGTTCGCCCTGCCAGTGGTGGTGGTGGGCATCGGCCTCGGCGCGCTGTCGAGCAGCAATGGCGGGCGCAATTTCTGCCTGATCGTGTTTGCGGTCGCCGTCGTCCGCCTCATGCTCGGCGGCGGATTTATCTAAGGCTCATCGTCATTCAGCCCTGACGGACTGCAAATGGCGCGTTTTCGCGCTTCCGGTGCTCACGACCCCAAAAGGTCGCTGTGCGCCGGGTCACGAAACCCCACCATTTTCGTCACGTCAGCATCTGAATAGTGTCACGCCAGTACGCTGATTTTCTTATCCCCCCTGCCCGATGGCCGCCATGGCCGCGCGGGCATAGAGGCTGGGCAGCCCCGCCTCGTCGAGCCGGTCGAGCGGCCACCATTCGCCGCCGTCGAGCGCCTCGAATGTCTCGCCAGCATAGATCGCCACGCCCAGCTCCAGCTCGCAATGCGTGAAAACATGGCGCACCAGCCCGCCCGCGCGCCAGGCACCGGGCAGCGGGGCATCGCCCGCGCCATCGTTGCGCGCGTTCCAGCCATCGTCGGGCAGCGCCCGCATCCCGCCGAGCATCCCCTTGTCAGGGCGCGTCACCAGCCAGACATGCTTGCCGTCCGGCCCGTCCTTCTCGATCCAGAACGCGGTGCCGCGCCGCTGCGCGCGCGCCTTTTTCGGCTCGCGCTTCGGGAGCAGCACCGGATCGCCCTCCTGCCGCCCCCTGCATTCGCTCGATAGCGGGCACAGCAGGCACTTGGCATCGCGCGCGGTGCAGATCTGCGCGCCGAGGTCCATCATCGCCTGCGCGAAGTCACCCGCGCGCTCGGCAGGGGTAATCGCCCCCGCAAAGGCGCGGATTTGCGCCCGCGCACCGGGTAACGGATCGCGCACCGCGAACAGCCGCGCCACCACCCGCTCGACATTGGCGTCGACCACCACGGCACGCTGGCCGAAGGCGATCGCGGCGATGGCGGCGGCGGTGTATTCGCCCACGCCGGGCAGCTCGCGCAGAGCGGCCTCGCTATCGGGAAGCCCACCCATCTCAACGACTTGCCGTGCACATTTTACAAGGTTTCGCGCCCGCGAGTAATAACCGAGCCCGGCCCAGGCAGCCATCACCTCGTCTTCGGGCGCGGCGGCCAGCGCCTCGACTGTCGGCCAGCGACCCGTGAAGGTCTGGAAGTACGGGCGCACCGCGCTGACCGTGGTCTGCTGGAGCATGATCTCCGACAGCCAGACGCGATAGGGATCGGGACGCGCGGCATGGCCCGGCGGCATGCGCCACGGCAGGCTGCGGGCATTGCGGTCATACCAGTCGAGAAGCTGCGGGGCGACCCTATCGCTCATCCCCGGCCCATGGCATAGACCCCCGCCTGATGCCACGTGAACGCGACGATAAGCCCAAAAAGACCGGTCAAAAGAATGGCCAGAAGAATGGTCAGAAAAACGGCCAGAAGCCGCGCGTCTATGAACGGCCGCGCGGCGGACCGGCACGCCCTATCGCCGACCTCGTCCCACAGATCGGGCGCGCCGCGTTTCGTCGCTTCGGCTTCGTCCAGAGCTCCGTGGTCACCCGCTGGCCCGAAATCGTCGGCGAGACGCATGCCCGCGTGTGCAGCCCCGAATGTATCCGCTTCCCGCCCGGCGAACGCAGCGAGGGGATCATGGAGCTGGTCGTAAAGCCCGCCCATGCGCCGCTGATCCAGCATGTCATCCCCGAGATCATCGAGCGGGTGAACCGCTTCTTCGGTTACAAGGCGGTGGCGCGGGTCAAGATCCGGCAAGGCGAGGTTAAGCCGCGCGATGCTGGAGAGCGGCGGGTGGCACCGACCGGCCTCAAACCGATTCCGATGGAACTGGGCGACAGCCTGCGCGACGTCGGCGATCCGGAATTGCGGGCGGTGCTGGAATCGCTGGCCCGGTCGCTGGGGCCCGACGACAAGGGACAGAACTAAACACGCCATGCCCCCGATCAGACTGCTCTTCCCCGTCCTGCTGGCGGCAGCGCTGGCCGCTCTCGCCCCGGCCCCGGCGGCGGCGCAGAACTGGAACGCTACCTATGAGGAGACGGCGCTGGGCCATATGGTCGGCAAGCCCGATGCAGAAATCGCCCTCACCGCCTTCGTCAGCTATACCTGCCCGGCCTGCGGCGCCTACGAGCGGGCGTCCGACGCGCCCATGCGGCTCGGCTTTATCGGGCTGGGCAAGGTCCGGCTGGAGGTGCGCCCGCTGATCCGCAATTCGGTCGACCTTGCCGCAGCGCTAGTCGCCGAATGCGGGCCGGTGGACAAGTTCTTCGACAATCATCGCGCGATCATGTTCGCGCAGGACAGATGGCTGCCCACCTATCTCGCGGCCTCTCCGGCCCAGAAGCAGCGTTGGGATGCCGGCCCCCTGCCCGCCCGGATGCGCGCGGTGGCGAGCGACATGCGCTTCTACGATATCATGGAGCGGCGCGGTTATGACCGCGTCGCGCTTGACCGCTGCCTGTCCGACGCCGCCCGCGCCACGCAGATCGAGGATGCCAGCAAGGCGCAGGTCGTGGCTTACGGACTGCAGGGCACGCCAAGTTTCCTCATCAATGATGCACTGGCGGGGCACATCCATAACTGGCCGGGCCTCGAGCGGGTGCTGAACAACCGGCTCGCGCTGGGAAAGATCACCCGCGACTGACTTGACCGGCGGCTGAGCTGTGCAAAACACCACAGCTTGCGGTTAATGCCGTTTGCCGCCACCACCGCTTGGGTTAGCTAACACCTTTCAAGACTACAGGAACACCACATGACCATGCGCCGCCGTCTTTCTGCCCTCCTGCTTGCCGCGCCGCTGGCGCTGGTGGTCGCCGCCTGTTCGGAAGGCGACGTCGAGGAGACCTCGCTGACCGGTGAGCCGATTGCCGCAATCCCCGCGCCCGAGGGCGAGAGCTGGATCGACATGGCCGTCGAGACCGAGATGGGCGGCGTGCTGCTGGGCAATCCCGACGCACCGCTCAAGCTGGTCGAATATGCCAGCCACACCTGCTCGCACTGCGCGACCTTCTCGGGCGAGGCGCATGAACCGCTGGAAGGCTATATCGACAGCGGCGTCGTTTCCTTCGAGCTTCGCAATCAGGTGCATGACGGGATCGACCTGACCTTTGCGATGCTCGCGCGCTGCGGCGATGCCACCACCTTCTACCCGCTGGCGACGCAGGGCTGGGCCGAGCTGAACACGATTATCGGCACGGCGCAGGCCAGTGGCGAGGCGCTCAATGCCGCGATGCTGGCCGAGGGCGATGACCGCTTCCAGCGGATCGCCGCCGCCTCCGGCCTGCTCGACTGGTTCGCCGCGCGCGGCATCAGCCAGGACCAGGCGCTCACCTGCCTCGCCGATCCTGCCGTGGCCGATGGCATCATCACCCGTTCGCAGGAACAGTCCGACGAACTGGACGTGACCGGTACCCCGACTTTCTTCCTCAACGGCAACAAGCTCAACGCCAACAGCTGGGCCGGCATCGAGCCGATCCTGCAGGAGGCCGGGGCCCGCTAAGGCGCGGGTCTCAATCGAGGGGCGACGGGGCACGAGATGCAGATCAGGAAGCTCAGGCTGGCTGGCTTCAAGAGCTTCGTCGAACCTGCCGAACTGCGCGTGGAGCCGGGGCTGACCGGCATTGTCGGGCCCAATGGCTGCGGCAAGTCCAACCTGCTTGAAGCGATCCGCTGGGTGATGGGCGAGAACTCGCCCAAATCGATGCGCTCGGGCGGGATGGAGGACGTGATCTTCGCGGGCACCGCCAGCCGCCCGGCGCGCGACTTCGCCGAGGTCCAGCTGGACGCGCAGGATTCCACCGGGGAGGAACTCGCGGTCACCCGCCGGATCGAGCGTGGCGCGGGCAGCGCCTATCGCGTCAATGGCCGCGACGTGCGCGCCAAGGACGTCTCGCTGGTGTTCGCCGATGCCGCCACCGGCGCGCATAGCCCCGCCCTGGTCAGCCAGGGCAAAATCGCGCAGGTCATCGCCGCCAGACCCGCCGAGCGCCGCCAGATGCTCGAAGAGGCGGCGGGAATCGCCGGGCTGCATGTCCGCCGCCGCGATGCCGAAAGCAAGCTGCGGCAGACCGAAACAAATCTCGCCCGCCTGGAAGATCTGATGGCGGGGCTCGATTCGCAGATCGCCTCGCTCCGGCGGCAGGCCAAGCAGGCCGAGCGCTACAAGCTCCTGACCGACCAGATCGCCACGGCGGAGGCGCGGCTGGTGCTGGCCCGCTGGCGCGATGCCGCCGCCGGGGCCGAAGCTGCGAGTCAGGCGGCGCAGGGGGCCGAGGCGCGCGTCACCGCCGCGCAGCAGGCCGCCGCCGAGGCGCAGAAGGCGCAGCATGCTGCGGCGGAACTGCTCGCCGAAGCGCGCGATGAACTCGCTGACCGGCGCGACGATGCCAGCGCGCATGGCCACCGGATGGCGGCGCTCGCCAGCCAGCTCGAAGCCGCCGAACAACGCCTCGCCGACCTCGACCGCCAGCGCGAACGGCTGGAGGAGGATCGCGGCGCCGCGGACCGCCTGACCCGCGATGCCGGGGAAGCGCTGGCGAAGCTCGAAAAGGCGCTCGCCGAAGGGGCTGCTGCGCTGGAAGCGGACGAGGCGCGCCGTCCCGAGCTGGCCAGCAAACTGGAAGAAACCGAACGCGCCGGGCGCGCCGCCGAGCTGGCGCTGGCCCGCGCAACGGCGGAAAATGCCGGGGTCGAGGCCGAATGGCGCGTCGCCGAGGCCGAACTGGCGCAGGCGCAATCGCGCATCGACCGCGTCGAGGCGGAGCGTCAGCGGCTGCTGCGCCAGCGCGAGGAATTGGGCGCACAGGGCGATGCCGAGGCGGCGCTCGGCGCCGCCCGCGCCGCCGCGCAAGAGGCTGCCACCGCGCGCGAGGCGCTGCAGCAGCAGCTCACCGAGATGCAGGCGCGCAAGGCCACGCTGGCCAGTTCGCGCGATGAGGCCTCCGACCAGCTCGCTGCCCGCCGGGCCGAATTGTCGGGTGTCGAGCGCGAGTTCAACGCCCTCGCCCGCGACCGCGAGGCCCGCGCCAAGCGCGCCGCCAACCGCGAAGGCAAACGGGCCGCCATCGATGGGGTCGCCGCCGCGCCCGGCTATGAGCGCGCGCTCGCCGCCGTGCTCGGCCGCGATGGCAAAGCGCCGCTTGGCCTGCCGCCAGCAGGTGTGGACGGACGCTACTGGACCGGCTCTGCCGCGCCCGAGCCGGTCGCCGACAGCATCGCCCACCAGCTGCGCCAATGCCCTGAGGAATTGCGTGCCCGCCTCGCGCTCGTCCATGTCGCCGAGGCCGATGACGGACGCACCCTCGCCCCCGGCAACTGGCTTGTCACCAAGGATGGCTTCCTGCGCCGCTGGGACGGTTTCGTCGCGCGCGGCGAAGGTGCGGCCGAGGCGGCCCAGCTCGAAGCCGACAACCGCCATGCCGAGCTGGAAGCGCAGCTGCCGCCGCTGCGTGAAGCGGTCGAGGAAGCGCAGGCGGCGCATGAGGCCGCCAGCGGCGAACTCTCCGCACTGCAACAGACGCTGATCGCGCGCGAACGCGAAGTCCAGCAGGCCGCCGAAAGCGAGCGGCAGGCGCTGCGCGCGCTCGATCAGGCCGAGGCGCAGTCCGAGCGGCTGACCGCGCGGCTCGCCGAACTGGCCGAAGCAGGCGAGACGCTGACCGGCGAGGCCGAGGCCGCCGCCACCGAACTTGCCGCCGCCCGCGCCAAGCGCGACGCGCTGCCCGATCCGGCGGCAGGGCGCGAGACGCTCAACGCCGCGCGCCGCCAGAACGAAGCAATGCGCGAAGGCCTGCAAGTCGCCAGCGCCGCACTTGCCGCGCATGACCAGGCCCTCGCCGTCGCCCGCGAACGCGCCAGCGCCCAACGCGCCGACATGGCCAACTGGAAATCGCGCGCCAGCGAGGCCGCCGGGCGGCTGTCGGGCATGGCCGCGCGGGTCGAGGAGATCGAGGCCGAACGCGCCATCTTCGCCGCCAAGCCTGCCGGGCTGATGCGCGAGATCGAAGGGGGCGAGGAACTGCGCGCCCGCCTCGCCGAAGAACTCGCCAAGGCCGATGCCGCTTTGAACGAGGCGGCGCAGGCCGAAAGCGCCGCGCAAGGGGCGCTGGCGCAGGCCAACGAGGCGCTGACCACTGCGCGCGAAGCCCGCGCCGGACTGGCAGCCAAGGCCGAGAACGAGGAAGCGCGGCGCGAGGAGATGGCCCGCATTTCGGGCGAGCGCTTCCAGTGCCCACCCGCCATGTTGCCCGGAAAGTTCGGCTTTGCCGCCGACGAGGTGAAGGCCAGCGCGCTCGAAAGTGAGGAGATGGACCGGCTGACCGCCTCGCGCGAGCGGATCGGCCCGGCCAACCTCGTCGCCGCCGAACAATTGGGCGAGCTGGAGCAAACCCACGGCGCCAGCGTCGCCGAACAGGCCGAGCTGACCGAGGCGGTCAACCGGCTGCGCGGCTCGATCGGCAAGCTCAACCGCGAAGGGCGCGAGCGGCTGCGCGCCGCCTTCGAGGAGGTCGACGCCCATTTCCGTGTGCTGTTCACCCGGCTGTTCGAGGGCGGGCAGGCGCATCTCTCGCTGGTCGATTCGGACGATCCGCTGGAGGCTGGCCTCGAAATCTTCGCCCAGCCGCCGGGCAAGCGCCTGCAATCGCTCAGCCTTCTGTCAGGCGGCGAACAGGCGCTGACCGCGACCGCGCTGATCTTTGCGCTGTTCCTGACCAATCCCGCGCCGATCTGCGTGCTCGACGAGGTCGATGCGCCGCTCGACGATGCCAATATCGACCGCTTCTGCGATCTGCTCGATTCGATGGTCCGCGAAACCTCGACCCGCTATCTGATCGTGACGCACAATGCCGTGACGATGAGCCGGATGCACCGGCTGTTCGGGGTGACCATGGTCGAGCAAGGCGTGTCGCGCCTCGTCAGCGTCGACCTTGGCGAGGCGGAGGCGCTGGCGGCGGAGTAGTGGAGAGGAGGACAGGAATGGCCAACAAAATCGCAAAGATCGCGCTCGCTTCCGGGCTGGGCATTTTGTTCGGACTCGGTGGCATGGCACAGGCACAGACTATGCAGGCGCAGCGCGGCAGCCCACGTCAGGCAGGTGGCAGCGACCTTGTCCAATGTGCCGAGACCTTCCTGCATTTCACCACGCGCGGCCTCGCGCTCGAATGCATGAACCCGCAGGGGATCACCGAGTTTATTTTCGCCGTGGTCGAGGGCCAGTTTCCGGGCCGTTCCGAAATGGTCGCGGAGGTGGTGCGGGACGCCAATGATCGCGGTGCCAGCGGCACGGGCCGAACGCGAACGCGCAGGGGCCTGTATATCGCCCACCAGACGCCGAGCGGCACGGCGCAAGCAATCTGCACGGCAGCAACTGCGCGCGATGGCTCACCACAATGCCGCGAGGCCGTGGACGTGGTGTTCCGCTAGTCGGGAATGGCGCCTAATCCAGAATGGCTCTGGGCCCCGGCCCTTTCAGCCCCAGCCGGTCGTCCTTGTTGTAGAGCTGGCATTTCTGCAGGCTCATGCAGCCGCAGCCAATGCATTGGTCGAGCTGGTTGCGTGCGCGCGTCAGCAGCAGCACGCGCTGGTCGATCTGGAAGCGCATCTGGCGGCTGATCTGTTGCCAGTCACGCAGGGAGGGACTGCGGTCGGTTGGCAAGCCCGCAAGCTGTTCCTCGATCTCGTCGAGCGCGAGGCCGAGCCGCTGGGCGATGATGATGAAGCTGACCCGGCGGATGTCGGAGCGCAGGAACCGGCGCTGGTTGCCGCCCGTGCGGACCGGGGCGAGCAGGCCCTTCTCCTCGTAGAAACGGATCGCCGAGACCGCCACGCCGGTGCGCTTCGCCAGTTGACCGATCGTGATGTAACGCTCTTGCGACATTGGGGAATTGTCCGAAACTGTCCCACGATGGGACATCCATTGTGACTTATCTCAAGTTACCTTGAGGTTGTCCATCCGGCAAATCGGCAGTGCCTGAATTCGCACAATGGCACCGTGACACCGTTGCACCCGGAACGGTCAGCAGCCCGTCAGCGCGGTGTGTCGATACGAGCTAGAAGCTCTCTTCGTAGACGCGGGTAATGTCCCCGCCCCACTCGCCATGGTACTTGTCGAGCAGACGCTGCGCCGGGACGATGCCGCTCGACACGATCTCGTGCAGCGGTTCGAGGAAACCCGCCTCGTTGTCGCCCGAAGTGTTCTGGCGGCCGCGCGCGACCAGCCCGGCATGGGCGATGGCCAGCACCTCGCGCGCCAGATCGTGCATCGTCCCGCCACCCGGCAACGGGGTATCGAGCGCCAGCTTCGGCGCAGTCTCGCGCAGCGCCTCGCGCTCTTCCAGCGTCCAGTGCTTGACGAGGTCCCAGGCCGCATCGAGCGCGGTCTGGTCATACAGCAGCCCGACCCACAAGGCCGGCAGCGCGCAGATGCGGTTCCACGGGCCGCCATCGGCGCCGCGCATTTCGAGGAAGCTCTTGAGACGCACTTCGGGGAAGGCGGTCGAGAGGTGGTCCTGCCAGTCGCTCGGCGTCGGCAGCTCGCCGGGCAACGCGGGCAGTTCGCCCTTCAGGAAGTCGCGGAAGCTCTGCCCCGCCGCGTCGATATATTTTCCGTCGCGGAACACGAAATACATCGGCACGTCGAGCATGTAATCGACATAGCGCTCGTAACCGAAGCCGTCCTCGAACACGAAGGGCAGCATTCCAGTGCGCGCCGGGTCGGTGTCCGACCAGATATGGCCGCGGAACGAGAGGAACCCGTTGGGCTTGCCCTCGGTGAACGGCGAATTGGCGAACAGGGCCGTGGCGAGCGGTTGCAGGGCCAGTGAAGTGCGGAACTTTAGCGCCATGTCCGCCTCGCTCGAATAGTCGAGATTGACCTGGATGGTGCAGGTCCGCAGCATCATATCGAGGCCGAGATTGCCGACGCGCGGCATGTGCCGCATCATGATCTCGTAGCGGCCCTTGGGCATGACCGGCAGTTCGGCGCGGGTCTTGTCGGGCCACATGCCGAGGCCGAGGAAGCCGACGCCGCATTCGCCGCCGACTTGCTTCACCTGCTGCAGGTGCCGCCCGGTCTCGTTGCAGGTCTGGTGCAGGTTTTCCAGCGGCGCGCCCGACAGTTCCAGTTGCCCCGCCGGTTCGAGGCTGATCGTGCCGTCCGCGCCCGCCATCGCGATAACTTTGCCATTCTCCTCGACCGGCTCCCAGCCGAACTGGCGCATGGCCATCAGGATGTCGTGGATGCCGCAGGGCTCGTCATAGCTCGGGGCACGATGGTCGGAGAGCTTGTAGACGAGCTTCTCGTGCTCGGTGCCGATACGCCAGTTGTCGCGCGGCTTCTCGCCCGTGGCCATGGGCGCAACGAGTTCGTCACGCGAGGTAATCCGCGGTTCTTCGCCGGTCGAGGCCTTGCGCGTGCTCATGGCTGGGTCCGTTAGGCGCTGTAAGCGTAGCGCGCCAGCCCGAAATTGCTCAGGCGCGCGGCCAGTCCCCAGCTATCGCCATCCACAGCGCCAGCGCGGCGATGGCGGCGGTTTCGCCGCGCAGGATGCGCGGGCCGAGCGTGATGGCGCGCGCTTGCGGATGGGCGCGGATCGCGGCGCGCTCGGCATCGGTGAAACCGCCCTCGGGGCCGATCAACAGCGCGGCGGCGCCATTGTGCAAAGCGAAAGCGGCGGCGGGTGGTTCGCCACCCAGTTCGTCGGCGAAGAACAGCGCGCGGGTCTCGGGCCAGTCGGCGAGCAGCGCGTCGAGCTTTACCGGCGCATCGAGCGCGGGCAGCGCGGTGCGCGCGCATTGCTCGGCGGCCTCGGTCACGGCGGCAAGCGCGCGG
>CAYOSE010000046.1:0-20554 GCA_964406535.1 uncultured Sphingomonadaceae bacterium | reverse complement strand
CACAACCGCCGGAACTCTAACATAACCGGTGGACCACCTTAATGGGGCAGGCCAAGCTCCTACACCTTGGACAACATCTGAGCTGCTGCCCTATAGTGCGGGGAAATGGGAGACGCTGAGCATGTATGAGGCGCTGGACAGCTATTTGAACGTGGACACCTGGCACACGGCGCACGCGCTTGATGATCGCCGGTTCTATGAGGCTCTGGCCAAGATCGTGCGCGATCCGAAATTCAGCCCGGAGGCCATGGGCGAATACATGCGCGAACGGAAAGGCGTCGATCGCGACAATCCCAGCCAAAGCGATTTCAATTCGGTGATCGACCGGCGCGTTACCGAGGCGTGGGCGATCATGGAATTCCTGAAAATGGGCCTTTGATCGCCCCGAGGGCGATGGCGAAAAGCGTTTATAACGGAAACAAAAGTTGGCTGGGCGACATACCGTGTCGTCAATGCTAGCCCTATGGCTGTTGAGGGCCAACAGGGCGAATTCTGATGATGACTTTCTGGCAAAGCCTAGATGCTTCGATGCAAGCGGCGATTGTTGGCGTGGGCGGGACAGTTCTCACCGCCATCATCGCCCTATTCGGCATTGCCTGGCAGCTTAGCGCCCAGCGCAAGCAATCGAATGATGCCATCGCGGAAAATGAGCGTCGGAAGCTCAAGGCAGCGATGTATGAGGACGCCGTAAGGGTCGCCCGAGAGTTGGTTGACTCGGCTATCGCTCTGTCCACGCCGATCCGAATTACGGCACTGCAAGTGCGCGCAGTCGCTGCTGCTGCGGCAGAGGGTCGCCAATTCATGCCACCCCAAACCAGCGTTCCCGAAGTGCTGCAGAAATGGAGCGCGGCCCAAGAGGCTGTCGTGCGGTTCATTTTCCTTGTCGAAGAACGGCGCTTCATCGACCCTCGATTGCTGGTCTTTCGGAGCGCGATGAATTCGGTCGCCCATGATGCTCGCGAGGCCATGGACGGGAATCTCTTTGTCCGATTGGTTGATGTCGTCCAGCATCAGTTGCCCAATGGCGAGTTGTCTCAATACGTCCCGCCGTCGATTGAGACTGCGGAGCATTTCAACAGCGTCAGCGAGAGGCTACTTTCAGCGCTGCAGGATATGCAGTGCTACGCTGAGGATTTTTTGGTCGAATTGCAGAACATTCTGCTGGGCGATCTGTTCGGCAATGCCGTTTCTCATCGCGAGCCCATAGACCCGAATTCTAAGGTCGTCTCGCTCGTCAACTTCGATGAGTTGGAGGATTGGTTCAATAATTCAACGCCATGGGGAAGGCACTGTGCAGCGGTGGAGGCAGAGACGCGCCAACGCTTCAGTCAGGAAGGGACTGCCGGCGCGCCTCGCAACTGATGCTCGCTCAATTGGTCGCGAATTCGCGCGCAAGTAGCTCGCGTATCATGTCGCCGCCTGAGCGCCGCCTGCAGCCTCTCCGGCGAAGGAAATTCGGGAGCATACCAGCGCGCGCCGGGGATGAGCTGATCGAGCGGCGGCTGCGGCTCGCCCTCGACATCAACAAAGCAGGTTTCGCCGGGAAATCTCGAAAGCCGATCGGTGAAGGACTGGAGCTGAGCAACCAGCTTTTTGACCTCATCATCGGCAGAATGAAATTCTGACAGCGCGCGGGCATAGTCTCCTGGCGTGGGCATCTTACCTCCGAATTCGACGGGCCAATTGATGCTGCTGGCCAGCGCTTGTGTCAAATCGATCAGCCGTTCGCCGGTGGACACGATCAGCTCAAAGATCGAAGGAAGCTGAGCGCGGCATCTACGTCATTGGTCGCGACGCAATCATAGAGCTGATCGAGCCTGAGCCTCTGATGTCCAATAGACCGGGTAATTCCGGCCTCGGTGAAAAACGCATCGCAATAGCCCAGCGCCGCAGCCGCATGGCCAAAATCGAATAGATCATTTCCAGTCATCGCCTTGGTGCGATAATCCCAACGAAAGAGGGCATTCAGGCAGGCGTGCACATGGATAGTCGGCAGTCGGCTTCGATGCTCCCCGCCTAGCATGGCGTGCACGAGATTGACGGCCATTCGGCTGTTCTGTTCGGAGCGCTCCACATTAGGTCCGAAATTGCCTAGCCGAGCGATAATCTGCCCAAGGATGGGCTCAGCCACCTCAGCGACGCCTCGCAGCTCATCCGACAGCACGGATTCGAACGATGTCATTTCCGACTGATGGACACGATTGCCCTCATTGAGCTTGTCGGCCAGCGCGGCCATGTCGCGGGTCATATCGAATTCGGTGCGATCAAGGCCTCCAGCGACGGCGGAGAGCGGCTGCTGCCAGACATGATCGAAGAACGCCTTTTGGATGGCCAACTGCGTTTCAGGCGGGAATCGATCGTCGCTCACATGGAAATTGCCCATGGTGTAGGCGAGGCGCGTCCATACGCGCGGCAGGGTGATCGCGTTCGGTGCCAGCGACCAGCGTATGACAGCCTCAAGCTCATCCTCGGTTCGCTCCGGCTCGGGCATCAATGACACGCCCAAGCTCAATTCCTCGATGACCTCCAAAGTCGCCTGGCGACGGGCATCATCACCGATTTTCATCAGCTCCAAGAATGACGTCGCTGAGATCGGGCAAAAGATGCGACCTTGGTGTGCCAGTCGCTCTAGATGATGGACTAGCTTTCTCTCGCGCGGGTCGGTGCGGATGCCGCTGCGGACCTCGCGGGCAATTACCCAAAATCGAAGGTCGAGATAGACCGGCGTGCGCTCGGCAAGGTCATCGCTCAGCGCTTGGCAGCACTTCCCAATGTGCGCCTCGATCGAAACATCGGGATTCGCCAAGTGATGCTCAATGGAGGCCATCGAGAGGGTATATCACCATGAATCGGGCTCGCGATGCGCCCATTTTTCCACCGCCTTGATGCCCGATTTCCAGTTAGACAGAATGTTAGACGGCGCAAAATGGCCTAATCGGCCTGTCTAACAGGCCGTTGCAAGTGACTGAATTTTGGGAGGTTTTGGTGGACGCACTAGGGCTCGAACCTAGGACCCGCTGATTAAGAGTCAGCTGCTCTACCAACTGAGCTATGCGTCCGTTCCGGCGAGATTTCGCAGGGCCCGCGAATCACGCGGAGGGCGTCATATAGCGCGTGAATCGGGCATTGGAAGGGGCTCTCGCACCACCGGCGGGAGAATGTTTCAAAGTCGCCGGTCGCCACCCTTGCGGTTCCACTGGTCGACCATCATCAACCCGCCGATACAGATCATGTTGGTCATCATCGAAGAACCGCCATGGCTCATGAAGGGCAGGGGAATGCCCACCACCGGGGCGAGGCCCATGACCATCATCAGATTGGTCCCGGCGTAGAAGAAGATGGTCGCCGTCAGGCCCGCCGCCAGCAGCCGCGAGAAGCGGTCGCGCGCATCACGCGCGACGTTGAGGCCCCAGCGCAGAACAATGCCGAAGATCAGCAGCACGAACAGGCCGCCCAGCAAACCCCATTCCTCGGCCATCGTGGCGAAGACGAAATCGGTATGCGGCTCGGGCAGATATTGCAGATGGCTCTGCGATCCGCCGCCAAAGCCCTTGCCCGTCAGGCCGCCTGAACCAATGGCGATCTTCGACTGGCTGATATGATAGCCCGAGCCGAGCGGATCGCTCTCCGGGTCCAGGAAGGTCGTCACCCGCTGGCGCTGGTAACCCTTCAGCCCGAAGAAATAGGCCAGCGGCGCGGCGATGAGAACCGCCGTCGCGCCGCCGGCGAACCACTTGCCGGGAAGCCCGGCGACGAACAGCACTACCGCGCCACCAAAAGCGATCGCCAGCGTGGTGCCAAGGTCGGGTTGCATCAACACCAGTGCCATCGGCAGGCCCATGAGCACGCCCGGCGGGACAATGGCACGCCAGGTGCCGATCATGCCGGGTGGCAGCGAGTGAAAGTAGCTCGCCAGCACAAGGACGATGGCGGGTTTCATCAGTTCGGAGGGTTGCAGGACGATGGGTCCGATATTGAGCCAGCGCTGGCTGCCGCCGCCGACGGCACCGATAATCTCCACCAGCAGCAGCAGCAGCAGGACCGCGCCATAAATCGGGAACGCCATCCAGTACGCCCAGTCGCGCGGGAAACGTGCCATGATCAGCGCCATCACCAGGAAGATGCCGAAGCGCAGCAAATGCGAGCTGGCATAGGGTGTCATCGAGCCGCCCGCAGCAGAGTGCAGCACCGCCGCCCCGAACGCCACGAGCAGGCATAACGGGATGACCACCGCCCAGGAAATTTGCGCCAGTGGCGCGGGCAGGGACAGGCCGGGCCTCACGTGGTCACGCTCCTGATGGCCGGACTTGCGGCAGGGTTGGCTTCTTCGCGCGGGGCAATGGCCCCTTCGACCGCATCCTGCGGCTCCAGCGAGGCGGCGCGTGCTTCCGCGTCGACCTTTCTCGCCAGCTCTACCGGGTCAGGGGCGGGAGGCAGATCGATACCCTGCGCGGCGGCGAAACTGGCGTAGTTCCGGTCTAGCCTCTGCTGCGCGGTGCCGCCCCATTCGGCTTCGTAGCGGTGCAATGCCTCGAGCGCCTTGGCCGGATCGAACAGGAACGTCATGACGTCGCGCGCCACCGGATAGGCCGCTCCGGAGCCGCCGCCGTGCTCAATCACCACCGCCCCCGCATAACGCGGATTGTCGAAGGGGGCGAAGAAGATGAACAGGCCATGGTCGCGATATTTCCATGGGCCGGACCGTCCATCGGAAAGGTTCAGCCCAACTACCTGCGCGGTGCCGGTCTTGCCTGCCATCTTGATGTTCTCGATCGGCAGCCGCGCGCGTCCGGCCGTGCCGGGGCCATTGACCACATCGCTCATGGCCTGACGAATATAGGCCTTGTATTCATCGCTCACGCCCAGCGAGCGGAATTGCGGCCTGACCCCGTCCAGCAATAGCCGCGGCGTGACGAGATTGGACGTCGCCAGCCGCGAGGCCATGACCGCCAGCTGCAGCGGATTGGCCAGCATGTACCCTTGGCCGATCGTCGCGTTGACGGTGTCGAAGGCCTGCCATTCACGCCCGTACTTTTCCATCTTCCAGTCCGGATTGGGCACGGTGCCATAGAACTGGGTAACGACAGGCAGGTCGAACTGCTCCTGCATCCCGTAAAGCTTGCAGGTATCGGCTATCGGCCACATGCCGCTGCGCTGGGCCATGGCGTAGAAATAGACGTCGCAACTTTGATAGATGGCCTTGGCGAGATTGGTCGCCCCGTGCCCGTGCCTGTTCCAGCACCGGAAAACGCGATTGCCGACCCTGAGGCCACCGCCGCAAAACACGGTCTCTTCCGGGTCCACGCCCTCGGACAACAGGGCCATGCCCACGGTCGGCTTGACCGTCGATCCGGGCGGATACAGACCCTGCAATACCTTGTTGCGGAGCGGAACGCGTTCGTTCTCGCTCAACATCTGGTACTCGACGCGGCCAATACCATCGGAAAAGCTGTTGGGGTCAAAGCTGGGCATCGAGGCCATGCACAGGACATCGCCCGTCAGGCAGTCGAGCACCACGACCGAGCCCGATTCCAGCCCGAGGCGGCGCGCGGCATAATCCTGCAGCGGCCCGTCGATGGTCAGTGTGACGGCTGCGCCCTGAACGTCCTCACGCGTTTCCAGATCGCGCACGATCCGGCCCGATGCGGTCACTTCGGAACGGCGCGCACCCGGCACGCCGCGCAGGTCCTGTTCGAACTGCTGTTCGAGGCCATCCTTGCCGACCTTGAAGCCGGGGGTCAGCATCAGCGGGGAGGGGTCGGCTTCGTACTCCTCCCGGCTCGGCGCACCGACATAGCCGAGCAGGTGCCCGACCGAGGGGCCGGTGGGGTAATAGCGCGAAAAGCCACGCTGCGGGACGACCCCGGGCAGTTCGGGAAGCCGGACCGAGATCGAGGCGAATTGTTCGTACTTCAGGCCGCTCGCCACCGGGATGATCTGGAACGGGCCCGACCCCTCCAGCTTTTCCAGCAGGTCCGCCCGTTCGCCGGGGCTGAGCTCAAGCAGCTCGCCCAGCAGCGCGACCGTGCCGGGATGGTCCTCGACCCGGTCAGGAATGATGTCGACCCGGAAGTCGGCCCGGTTGGACGCCAGCGGGGAGCCGTTGCGGTCGAGGATCCAGCCACGGCGTGGCGGGATCAGGGTGAGGTTCACCCGGTTGCTCTCCGACTCCATCTGGTATTTTTCGTTCTCGGCGACCGCGATGTAGCCCATCCGCGCCGCCAGCAGCAGGCCAATGCCGCCCTGGACCGCGCCGACCACGAAGGTCCGGCGGTCGAAGGTCTCGCGCAATTGCTGGGACGTGCGGCTGCGATCCATCGTCAGGCCAGCCTGCGAACGCGCAACAGGCGCAACCGGTCAAGCACGGAGACCATTCTGGAGACGAGCGGGAACACCACCACCGCCAACAACAGCTGGGGAACGATGAGTCCCAGCTGAACGAGCGACAGGTCAGCGCCGGAAACCAGTGCTGAAATGACCAGATAGGCGGTGATGAACAGCGAGGCCGTCAGCCAGTCCTGCCAGAAGCTGCGCCAGGGAAAGCGAATCTCCATCAGGTCGATGGCGATCATCGTGATCGAGAACAGCAACATCGCGCTGCCAATGGGCTGGCCGGACAACAAGTCGTCGAACAGCCCCAGCGGCAGCCCGGCCCATAACGGCAGGACATTGGCGCGCAGCAGCCGCCAGGCCAGCAGCACGATATAGGCAAAGGGTGGCAGGACGGGGGACAGGGCAATTACCGGCAACATCGGTGCCAGCGAGCCGAGCATGATCGTCAGCCACGGGACACCGATCATCAGCAGCGGTGAGGAGGTGCGGTTGATCTTGCTGCCGAAAGCGTCACTGCGCGAGGCGTGGTTGAGCCGTTCCATCAGCCGGGATCGTCCTCGGTGATCGTCGGCAAAGCCATGCTTTTCAGCAGGTCTTCTTCCCAGATCGGCTCGACGATGACCACGTCCGTTGCCGCCGGATTGCTGAGCAGCTGGGCGATCGCACCGTCCTCGGTAATCTCGGTCGCCATGGCCACGGCCACACCGGGCCGAAACATGCCGCCAGCGCCCGAAGTGACAAAGACATCGCCCTCTTCCAGCGGATTGATGCCAAGGTTGATCAGCCGCAGCCGCAAGGTTCCGTCCGTTCGCCCTTCGGCAAAGGCGACCAGGTCGTCGCCCGCGCGCCGCACCGGGACCATGCTCTCGCTGTCGGTGAGCAGCAGGATGCGGGAGGAATGGCGGCCGCTTTCCAGCACGCGGCCGACCAGCCCCATGGGCGAGGTAACCGGCATGCCGGGGCCCACGCCGTCCTCGCGCCCCGCCGAGATGTACCCGAACCGCCGCGCCGAGGTGGAGGTCGAACCGATCAGCCGCGCAGCGGCGACACTTTCCGGGTTCTGCTCCATCAGGCCGAGCACCGCCTTCAGCCTGGCATTCTCGCGTTCGGTTGCCTCAGCCTCTGCGAGGCGGACGCGGGCAATGGCGATTTCCTCTTCGAGCACGGCATTCTTGCTGCCCGCATCGTAATAGCCGGCAATCGCCTCGAAGATGTTGCGCGTCCCCACGCGGGTGGCCGCCCCGGTCTGACCGACCGGCGCGGTGACGTCGCTGGCCATCGAGCGCAGGCCCGAGAAGGTCTCCGGCTTCATCAACGAGATGACGAGCAGCAGGGCACCGATGATCGCGCCCGCGCTCGCGGCGAAATAGCCCGCAAACAGGCCCAGCTGGGCCTTGCGGTTGGTTCCCGATCTGTTTCCCGAAGGCGGCATGACCGCCTATCCCTCCGTAAAGCGTTGGGGCGTCAGGCGGTCATCAGGACGCCGCGATAGATCTCGTCTTCCATCGCCCGGCCGGTGCCGATGGCGACGCAGGACAGCGGGTCCTCGGCGACGCTGACCGGCAGGCCGGTTTCCTCGCGCAGATGGTCGTCGAGCCCGCGGATCAGCGCCCCGCCACCGGTCAGCACGATGCCCTGGTCGACAATGTCGGCGGCCAGTTCGGGCGCGGTGTTTTCCAGCGCGATGCGGACGCCTTCAACAATCGCACCGATCGGTTCGGACAACGCCTCGGCGATATGCGCCTGGTTGATGGTGATTTCCTTGGGCACGCCGTTGACGAGGTCGCGCCCCTTGATGGTGATGATCTCGCCCACGCCGTCCTCGGGAACGACGGCGATGCCGTAATCCTGCTTGATCCGCTCGGCAGTGGCATCGCCAATCAGCAGGTTATGGTGCCGGCGGACGTAAGAGACGATCGCTTCGTCCATCTTGTCACCGCCGGTGCGGACCGATGTAGTGTAGGCGAGGCCGCGCAGCGAGAGGACCGCGACCTCGGTCGTGCCGCCACCGATATCGACGACCATCGAGCCGACCGGCTCGGTCACCGGCATGTCTGCGCCGATCGCGGCAGCCATGGGTTCGAGGATCAGGAACACGTCCGACGCGCCGGCATTACTGGCGGCATCGCGGATCGCACGGCGCTCAACCGACGTCGAGCCCGAGGGCACGCAGATCACGATTTCCGGGTAGCGCAGCAGGTTGCGCTTGCCATGCACCTTGCGGATGAAGTGCTTGATCATCTCCTCGGCGATCTCGATGTCGGCGATCACGCCGTCGCGCAGCGGGCGGATGGCCTCGATGCTGTCCGGGGTCTTGCCCATCATCAGCTTGGCGTCGTCGCCCACGGCCTTGACCCGCTTGATGCCGTTGATCGTCTCGATCGCCACCACCGACGGCTCGTTGAGGACAATGCCGCGATCCTGGACGTAGACCAGCGTGTTCGCGGTGCCGAGGTCGATGGCCATGTTCTGCGAACCGAACTTGAACATTTTGGAGAAGAACGAACTCATCTAGGTTTCCGTTGATGCCCGCTATGGCGGGGTTGGGTGTGTTGCAGGCAAGGCAATAAAGCCGGGGAGCGCAGGTCTCTACCGCGAAGACGTATCTAAAGCCAAAAAATAGTGTCGAAAAAGCGCAGGTTTTGCACCGCTCGGCTCGAATTTGGCACGAGCGCGCTGTACGCCTTGCCCATGGCCCGCATTCGCCGCCTTCCCGACGACCTCATTAACCGCATCGCCGCCGGCGAGGTGGTCGAGCGTCCCGCCTCGGCGCTCAAGGAGATCGTCGAGAACGCACTCGATGCCGGGGCCAGCCGGATCGCGATCAGGCTGGTCGACGGGGGACTCGGCGGGATCGAGGTCACCGATGACGGTATCGGCATGAATGCGGAGGAGATCGCGCTGGCGCTCGAACGCCATGCAACCTCGAAACTGCCCGACGACAATATCGAACAGGTGGCGACGCTTGGTTTTCGCGGCGAGGCGCTGCCTTCGATCGCCAGCGTCTCGCGCCTGACCATCGAAAGCCGCGCCGCTGGTGAAGCCGGGGGGTGGCGGCAGGTGGTCGACCATGGCGATCTGGTCGAGGCGGGCCCCGCAGCGCTCCCCCACGGATCGCGGGTCAGCATGGAGCAATTGTTTACCCGTATCCCCGCGCGCCGCAAGTTCCTCCGGACTGCGCGCAGCGAATATGCCGCGTCGATGGAGGTCGTGCGCCGGCTTGCTTTGTCGCGTCCGGATGTGGGATTCTCGGTCGAGCATGGCGGTCGTCGCGTGCTGGCGCTGCAACCGGGCAAGGGGATCGAGGCGCGGATCGCCACGATTGTCGCGCGCGAACTGGCCGACAATGCGGTCGGCATCGACTTCGAGCGCGGCGCGATGCGGCTCACTGGCCTCGCGGGGCTGCCGACCTTCAATCGCGGGGTCGCCGATCACCAGTACCTGTTCGTCAACGGGCGTCCGGTGAAGGATCGCCTGCTGACGGGCGCGGTGCGCGGTGCCTATGCCGATATGCTCGCGCGCGACCGCCATGCGGTGCTGGCGCTGTTCCTCGAAATTCCATGTGAGGACGTGGACGTGAATGTCCATCCGGCCAAAACCGAGGTGCGGTTCCGCGATGCGGCGGGAGTGCGCGGCTTCATCGTTTCGGGCCTGCGGCAGGCGCTCGCCACGGGTGACAGGCGCAGCGCGCAGGCCCCCGATGCGGCGGCGATGGGGCGGTGGCAATCGGGCTCAAGCAGCGAAGCGTTAGCCCGACAAGAAGCAGTGCCTGTCCACGAAGCACCAACTCTCAGTTCGATCTTCTCGGCACGCGACTGGTCGCGGCCCTCTGCCGGCGTGGCCGAACCATCGCGGCCATGGGATGCCGGCGACACACAGGTCCTCGCCGCGCCGCAGGGACGCGCCGAACCAGCGGAGCCGGTGCCCGAAGAGGCGCGCGACTACCCGCTCGGCATTGCCCGTGGTCAGATCGCCGAGACCTATATCGTCGCCGAGGCTGCCGACGGGCTAGTGCTGGTCGATCAGCACGCCGCACACGAACGCCTCGTGCTCGAACGGCTCCGGGCCGCCGGGGCGACCGACAAGGTCGCGGCCAGCCAGGCACTGCTGATCCCCGAAGTGGTCGAGCTGGATGAGGTGGATTGCGACCGGCTTGAGGAAAGCGCGGCCAGCTTCGCCGAACTCGGCCTCGAAATCGAGCGGTTCGGCCCCTCGGCCATGCTGGTGCGCGCCTTGCCCGCATCGCTCAAACGCGCTGAGCCGGCGGCCTTGCTGCGTGACCTCGCCGATGACATCGCGAAGAATGGCGAGGCGCTGCTGCTGGGCGAGCGGATCGAGTTGGTGCTCGCGACGATGGCGTGCCACGGATCGGTCAGGGCAGGGCGGGTGCTCTCGGTCGCCGAGATGAATGCGTTGCTGCGCGAAATGGAGTCCACCCCGCGTTCAGGACAATGCAACCATGGTCGTCCAACATGGGTGAAGCTCTCGATGAGCGACGTGGAAAAACTGTTCGGACGACACTGATGCGTTATGCTTTCTGCCTCGGGTTCATCGCCATCCTGTCGGCTTGCGGCGGGGGAGCCGAGCAACCTTCCGATGAGGAACTGATTGCCTCGGTCGAGGCCGTCAACGGCACACCGCCACCGGTCGAGGAAGTGGTGCCCGAGGCGATCCGCTATCCCGATATCGAGCGCAACGATATCTACGGTGCGTCCTGCTCCTATGCACCCGGTACCAGCCTCGGCGCGCGGGCCATCGCCCGACCGAAAGACGCCTTCATGAAGATCGATGGCGAAATCGTTCGCTTTGCCGCCGACCCCGGCGCGCGCGCACTGCCGCTGGGGACCCGTTCGCTCTACACCGGGCTCACCTATTCGCTGCATCTGGCCATTTCGGGCGACGGCGAAGCGACCATGAGCGAAACCACGCTGTACGAGGGCACCATTACCTTGCGCGACGCCCATGGCCGGGTGGTCTATACGGGCACGGGGACGGCGAGCTGCGGCGTCTGACTTTTACGCCCGGAACGCCGGCACCTTCCCATTGAGGCCGATGTCCGGAATGATTCGGTAGCGGGCAAGGATCAGGCTGAGCAGTCCGAAGGCCAGCAGTCCGACCGCCACAAGTGTAAAGACGGCGCCCTGTCCGGCGAGCGAGGCCACCGCATCGCCCAGCGTCTTGACCTGTTCGCTGCCGCCGCCGGCAAGCAATCCGGCCTGCACCAGCGACCAGCCGATCACCAGGAACACGACCGCGCGCGCGACATAGCCGATTGCGCCCAGCAGCCGCGTGGCCACAGGGGCCTGGCCCGAAATACGATGCATGAACTCGCCGGAAATCCCCTTCTTTGCTTGCGCGGCGGCGGCGAGGAAGAAAGCGACGCCGAGCAAGGCCAGCACGATGCCGCCCAGTTCGAACGAGAGAATACCGGAAGCCGCTTCTTTCGCACCATTGCCCTCGTCGCGGCCCGTGGTCGCGAACTGATAGGCCGACCATGCCAGCGCGACGTGACCCACAGCGCTGCCGAAATGGCCAATCCGCTTGCCCCAGCCCTTCGCGTCGGAACCCTGATGCTCGATATCGAGGAAGGTCGAGGCAAAGCGGAACAGAGCATAGGCCAGCAGGCCCACCACCATCAGCCACAGCACGATCGTGCCAAGCGGAAAGTCCTCGATCGCCTTGAAGATCCCGTCCGTACCGTCGCCGATGGCCCCGGCGCTGGTCAGCGCGATCAGCCCGAGCACGGCATAGAGAATGGCGCGGCTGAAATAGCCAACGCGCACCAGCTTGCTGAACTTCTCCGACTTGTCGATCATCTGCTGCGCTCTCCGTGCTGGCATTTCCGTACCAACGGGCGAGCCGCAAATTTGTGCCAAATCCAACAGGATGGAACACTTGGAGCACGGTCCTGATACTGGAATCAGGGTGGGGCGGGGCGCACTTCATGAGCTCCGCGCTGCACTGCTGTCAGCGCTGCAGGAAAACGCCGTCAGCGCAGGCGCTTGACGTAGATCTGGTTCCCCTCCCGCCGCTCCATCTTGTAGTTGTCGAGCGAGCGGAACATGTCGGACAGGCTCTTGAAGCCGTAGTTTCGCACGTCGAAGCTCGACCGGTTGCCGGCAATCTGACCGACCTGCTGCAACCGGGCAAACCCCTCATCGTCGCGCTTCGCCTCCTTGTAAGCCGCGCCGATCAGGTCGGCGAGGTCTGCATCCACGGCATGCGTGGTCTTGCCGCTGTCGCTGCCTTCTTCGGCGGCGGCATTGGCGATCAGCTGGTTAATGTCGATGAAGCGGGTGCAGACCGACTTGAAGGCCTGCGGGGTCTTTGCTTCGCCGAAGCCATAGACGATGATCCCGTCCTGCCGCAGCCGCGTGACCAGCGGGGTGAAGTCGCTGTCCGACGTCATGATGCCGAAGCCGTCGACCTTGCCCTGGTAGAGCAGGTCGATCGCATCGATCGTCATCGCCATGTCGGTGGCATTCTTCCCCTTAGAGACGTCGAATTGCTGCTGCGGGCGGATGCCGAACTTGTTGGTGATCTTGTCCCAGCGGGCGAGATTGTCCTTGGCGAAATTGCCATAGGCACGGCGGATGTTCACCTGCCCCAGTTCTGCCATTACGGTCAGTACGGGGTCGATGCCCTGCGGTGTGGTGTTGTCCGCATCGATCAGCAGGGCGATATTCTTGAGGGTGGTTTCAGTCATGCCGCGCTAGATGGTCGGGCCGTGAACCAAAAGCAAGCGAGGTCTGTCTGGCAGGGCGCGTGTAAGCAGGCAGTCCGTCATGATGCCGCGCGTGCTTCCTGCGCCCGCGCCAAAGCCTCGTCGAGCGATACCGCTATGATCTCGGTCGAGTATTGGCGATCCCTGCCGATGCCGAGCCGGATCTCGGTCAGGTGTTTGGGCAGCAGGTCCAACCGGACATAGCTTACCGGGTAATAGCGTGGCTTGCCGATAAATTCGAAAACCCGCTCGATGGTCTCAAACTTGAGGAAATCGCCGCCCAGTTTGAGGTCGCTCATGCTCTTGACCATGTAGAGGATCAGCAGGATCGCAAAGGTCAGCATCCCCGTGAGGATGGACGAGAAAAGCGTGTCCGACTTCATCGCGAACAGGGTGGCGATAAGGATCATCGCCAGCATCAGCAGCGATGCCCATTGCACGATGGTGACGGTGATCGTGCCGGTAACGATGGTCTCGCGCCGCAGCGAAATCGCCTCGCGCAGGGTGGTAACGAAATGCCGGTGCATCGTGGTCAGGTTCTGGTTGTTGCCGATATCGACCGTGATCAGTTCCTCGAAGATGCTGAACAGCGCATCGCGCCCGCGCGAGGTGAAGTTGAAGTAGTTTTCCTCGTCGAACCGGACGATCAGGTAGCGGTCGATCCGCTCCGCCGTGCGCGCGGCAAACTCCGGACCGAAGGCCTGCGACAGCTTGTACAGCTCCATCAGCATGGTGCTCTCGCGGGTCAGCAGCGAACGGATGGCGGCGAAGCGGTTGAGCAGGAAGGAGATGAAGAAGCCGGCGAGGATGCCGAACAGCAGGGTGCTGATATTGCGGACCGTGGCGATATCCTCACCCGCTGACCCGATACCGGGGAACAGCAGGGCGAGCGCCATGCTTGCCGCCAGCGCGGCGATCATCAAAAGCGTATCCCGCATGTCCTCTCCCAGCTATCAACCTACTGGTTTGGCGCAGGATATACCTGATCGGGCGGCTTGGCGAGACCGGTTTCCGGCGCCCCTTTTTGCGGTCCTGTCGCGCAGGCTCAGGCCGCCGGGGAAAACTCCCCGGTCGCTTCGTCCAGCAGGTACAGCACCCCGTCCGAGATGGCGAAGTGTGCGCCGCGCAGCGTCAGCTCGCCGCTGGCTTCCTTCTCTTGCACGCAGGGGAAGGTCCGCAGGTTGGCGAGGCTGACCTTGACTGCCGCCAACTCCATCGCTCGCTCGGCCTCGCGGCCTTGGGTGCCGAGCCTGGCCGCAATCGGCTCGCGCGCTTCGTCGAGCAGTGAAATCCAGGTCGAGACGAAACCGCCTTCGCCCGGCGCGGTGCCATGCAGGTCCTGCGTCAGCGCCGCCTGGCAACCGCCGCACAGGCCGTGGCCCATCACGACGACTTCCTTGACCTTGAGAAATTGCACCGCGAATTCGAGCGCGGCGGAAACGCCGTGCTGGCCGGGGGTAGTCTCGAACGGCGGGACCAGCGCGGCGACATTGCGGACGGCGAAGATCTCGCCCGGCGCAACGTCGAAGATCTGCGACGGGTCGACCCGGCTGTCGGAGCAGGAGATGACCATGACCTGCGGGCTCTGGCCCTTGGCCGCCGCTTCCCAGCGCTCGCGCTCCTCCGACCAGTGGCCCTCGCGGAACCGTCGGTAGCCATCGACGAGGTGATCGAGAGGGGCGCTTTTATCTGTGCTCATGCGGGGTGCTTTGCCCGCGAGCATTGCCAGTGACAAGAGGGATCATTAAGTGGGCCCCCATGAACGACTTGACCAAGGCTCCCCCGCCCGCACGCCGCCGCAAGCCTGACTGGATTCGCGTCAAGGCGCCGGGGTCGAAGGGCTTCCTCAAGACGCGCGAACTGATGCGCGAGCTGAAGCTCAACACCGTCTGCGAAGAGGCGGCCTGCCCGAATATCGGCGAGTGCTGGACCAAGAAGCACGCGACAGTGATGATCCTGGGCGATGTCTGCACCCGTGCCTGCGCTTTCTGCAACGTGAAGACGGGCATGCCGCGCATGGTCGATCCGCTCGAGCCCGAGCATACCGCCGCTGCTGCCGCGCGCATGGGGCTGGAGCATATCGTCATCACCAGCGTCGACCGAGACGACCTGCCGGATGGCGGGGCGGGGCAGTTCGTGAAGGTTATCCAGGCGCTGCGCCGCGAAACGCCCTCGACCACGATCGAGATCCTCACGCCCGATTTCCGGGGCAAGATGCGCGCTGCGGTCGAGGCGATCTGCGAGGCCGGGCCCGACGTTTACAACCACAACCTCGAAACCGTGCCGCGGCTTTATCCGACGATCCGGCCCGGCGCGCGTTACTATGCCTCGCTGCGCCTGCTCGAAGAGGTGAAGCGGCATGACCCGATGATCTTCACCAAGTCGGGGATCATGCTCGGGCTGGGCGAGGAGCGGCTCGAAGTCCACCAGGTGATGGACGACATGCGCTGTGCGGAAATCGACTTCCTGACCATGGGCCAGTACCTTCAGCCGACCCCGAAACATGCCGAGGTGGCCGACTTCATCACGCCGCAGGTGTTCGACGCCTATGGCACGGTGGCCAAGGCCAAGGGCTTCCTGCAGGTCGCGTCGAGCCCGCTGACCCGCTCCAGCTATCACGCGGGCGAGGATTTCGCCGAGATGAAGGCCGCGCGCGAGGCGAAGCTGGCCCAGCAGGCGAGCAAGCAGGCAGCTGCCGCCAGTTCCACGCCGGGGGCCTGATGCCCGCGATCCGCGAAACCCGCGAACTGCCCTTTTCGGCAGAGCAGATGTTCGACCTGGTGGCCGATGTCGACAAGTACCCGGAGTTCCTGCCCTGGGTGGTGGCGACCCGTGTGCGCCACGATGACGAAACCACGATGACCGCCGACATGCTCGTCGGCTTCAAGGCGCTGCGCGAGAAATTCACCAGCAAGGTGGAGAAGGACCGGCCCAATACGATCCGCGTCCATTATGTCGACGGGCCGCTGCGCGATCTCGACAATCTCTGGACGTTCAAGCCGACCGCGGACGGCGGCTGCGCGATCGACTTTGCGGTCGACTTCGCGTTCAAGAGCAAGATGTTCGAAGCGCTGGCCGGCCAGTATATCGACCGGGCCTTCCGCAAGATGGTCGCCGCGTTCGAGGCGCGCGCCGAGGAACTTTACGGCAGCAGCAGCTCCAGCGCGCACAGCGTCGCCTGAAGCCGTACGCCGGCACGATCCTGCGCTTCGAACAGGCGCGATTCGGCCTCCGGCTTTTCCTGTCCGCTCAGGGCGCGGGCGAAGACCACGGTGCCGACCGGTTTCTCCTCGCTGCCGCCATCGGGCCCGGCAACCCCGCTGATCGCGACCGCGACATCGGCCCCGCCATGTTTGAGCGCACCCTGCGCCATCGCATAGACGCAGGCGACCGAGACCGCGCCGAAGGCCTCGATAATGTCGGGCGCGACCTCCAGCTCCTCCATTTTGGCCTCGTTCGAATAGGTCACGAAACCACGGTCGAGCACCGAGGAGCTGCCGGGTATCTCAGTGATCGCGGCGGCGACCAGCCCGCCCGTGCAGCTTTCAGCGAGCGCGATCCGGCGACCGGCAGCCTTGTTCTCCTCAACCACGCGGGTGGCGAGCCTGACGACCTCTTCGGGGAAAATGCTGGTGGGCATAAGGGACAGAACTTTCGCTTATTTTTGTGCGACCAATGTGGCGACAGCCTCGGCGGCGATGCCTTCGCCGCGCCCGGTAAAGCCGAGCTTCTCGGTCGTTGTCGCCTTGACGTTGACCGTGTCTAGGCGGGTGCCGAGCAGCTTCGCAAGCTGTTCGCGCATGGCGTCCCGGTGCGGGCCGACCTTGGGCGCCTCGCAGATGATGGTGAGGTCGACATTGCCGATCGCGTAGCCCGCTTCCGCTGCCAGCGCGACCGCATGCTCGACGAACCGTGCCGAGGGCGCGCCGCGCCATTGCGGATCGCTGGGCGGGAAGTGCAGGCCGATATCGCCCTGTCCGGCGGCGCCGAGCACGGCATCGACGACGGCATGGAGCGCAACATCGGCATCGGAATGACCCGCCAGCCCCTTGTCGTGCGGGATCTGCACGCCGCACAGCCACAATTCCTCGCCTACCGTCAGACGATGGACGTCAAAGCCGGTGCCGATGCGGATCGGGGAGAGAGTGTGGTCCACAAAATCGTCCTTGAACGTGAGTTTGCGAAGGCGCTCGTCCCCCTCGACCAGCGCCACTTCGTGGCCGGCGGCCTGCGCGACCTGCGCGTCGTCACCGGCATCGGGCTCGCCCGGCCAGCTCTGATGTGCGGCGAGGATTTCGGCAAAACGGAAGGCCTGCGGGGTTTGCACCCGGCGCAACCGCGCGCGGTCGGCCTTGGCGGCCATGGTCGCGCCGTTGCTCTCGACCATGCTGTCGACCACCGGCAGGACGGGGATGGCAGCGGGAAGGTCGTCAAGCGCCGCTACCAACCGCTCGATCACCTCGGATGAGCAGTCAGGACGCGCGGCATCGTGGATCAGCACGAGTTCGGGGGCATCGTCCGCCAGCGCCTCCAGCCCGGCACGGACGGACAGCTGGCGGGTCGCGCCGCCGGGGACAAGCGATACATCCTCGAACCCCGCGAGCGCCTCCGCAGCCGGCTCCTGCATCCCCTCACCGATAACCACGACGATCCGGCCCACGCCGCCCTCGCGCAGTGCTTCTGCCGCAAACCGCAAGACGCTCGACCCGCGGTACGGTGCGAATTGCTTGGGGACGGGCTGTCCGGCGCGCAGGCCTTTTCCGGCCGCCACGATGACAGCAGCAAGGGCAGGGGAGGGCACGGGGGTCACCATCGCCAGCGCGGCTAGCCGCTTGCGGGTGTGGCCGCAATCCACTAAGCGCTGCCTATAATTTAGGCACAGGTCGCACGAACCTAAGCACATGAGCAACAACCTGCCCACTCCACCGGCACTGAGGCCGATCGAGATCGGTCCCGTGCGGATCGACTGCCCGGTCGTGCTCGCGCCGATGACGGGGGTAACCGACCTGCCGTTTCGCCGTCTGGTGCGCCGCTTCGGCTCAGGGCTGAACGTGACCGAGATGATCGCCAGCGAGGCGGCCATCCGCGAAACCCGGCAGTCGGTGCAGAAGGCCGAGTGGGACCCGATCGAGGAACCGGTCAGCATGCAGCTGGTCGGCTGCGATCCCGACAGCATGGCCGAGGCCGCGAAGCTGCAGGAAGGCAATGGCGCCGATATCATCGACATCAATTTCGGCTGCCCGGTCCGCAAGGTCGTCGGCCAGTTCGCCGGCTCCGCGCTGATGCGCGAGGTGCCGCTGGCGATCAAATTGATGGAAGCGACGGTCAAGGCCGTGAACGTGCCGGTCACGGTCAAGATGCGGATGGGCTGGGACCATGCCAGCCTCAACGCCCCCGAACTGGCGCGCATCGCCGAAGATATCGGCGTCAAGATGGTCACTGTCCACGGCCGCACCCGCAACCAGATGTACAAGGGCGAGGCCGACTGGGCCTTCGTCCGCAAGGTGAAGGACGCGGTCTCGATTCCCGTTATCGTCAATGGCGACATCTGCACGATCGAGGATGCCGCCAGGGCGCTCGACCAGTCGGGTGCGGACGGTGTGATGATCGGGCGCGGCGCCTATGGCAGGCCGTGGCTGCTGGCGCAGGTCATGCATTGGTGGCAGGGGGGATGGCAGACGGGCGAACGGCTCGAAAGCCCCAGCTTCGACGCGCAATATCACCTGTTGCGCGAACACTATACGGATATGCTCGACCATTACGGGCCGCAAGTCGGGGTCAAGATCGCCCGTAAGCACCTGGGGTGGTACACCAAGGGGATGCATGGCTCGGCCGAGTTCCGCAATCGCGCGAATTTCATCGACGACCCCGCTGTCGTGCTCGACGAGATCGAGCGGTTCTACGAACCGTTCCGCCACAGGCAGGCCGCGTGAACGACCTGATCGCCACCACGCCCAGCGCCCGCGAACAGATCGCCGGGCTGGTCTTCGCGACGATCCTGGTGGCGCCCGACATGTCGATCTTCGAGGTCAATCCGGCGGCGGAGAACCTGCTCGGCGTCTCGTCCCGACGCCTCAAGGGGCAGCTTCTGACACAGGTGCTCCGCTTCGAGGAGCAATCGGCGCTCAATATGGTCGAGGCGAATGAGACACAGATCGTCGCACGCGGCCTGGCGCTGCTTGCTTTCGGGCGCAAGCTGTCGGTCAACCTGACCGTCTCGCCGATCAGCAATGGCTGGCGCGTCGTGACCTTGTCCGATTCCGGGCAGGGCGAGCGCTTCAATGACGAGGAACGGCGGCCGTCGCTGCGCGGACCGGCGGTGCTGGCGCACGAGATCAAGAACCCGCTCGCGGCCATCCGGGGAGCCGCGCAATTGCTGGCACGCAAGGTCGCCGAGGCTGACCGGGCGATGACCGATCTGATCACCGACGAGGTTGACCGCATCGCCCAGCTGATCGACCGCATGCAGCGGCTTGGCCGCGAGAAGGCCGAGCCTATTACCCCGGTCAATCCGCATGAAGCCATCCGCCGCGCGATAGAGACCGTCCAGGCTGCGGCTGCGGCCGAGTTCGTGCTGCGCGAGGAGTTCGACCCCTCGCTGCCGCCGGTGCTCGCCAATGAAGGCGCGCTGGTACAGGTGCTCATCAACCTCATCGCCAATGCCCGCGACGCGGCGACCATGGGCACCATGCCCGAAGTGACCATCCGCACGCGCTTCGTCAGCGGGCTGGTGATGAACGTGATCCGCCTGGGCCGACCGGTGAAGCTGCCGATCGAGATCCAGATCAGCGACAATGGCTTTGGTATCGAACCGGGGCTGGAGGACCACATTTTCGAGCCCTTCGTCTCCAGCAAGCCCAACGGGCAGGGGCTCGGCCTCGCGCTGGTGCAGAAGCTGCTGCGCGATATGGACGGGCGCATCTCCCATGAGCGGGACGAGACAGCCGGGGCGACGCATTTCCGCATCTACCTGCCGATGGCGCGCTGACATGATGGGAGAGCACGCATGACCCGCCGCGCATTGCTGGTCGAGGACGATGCCTCGATCGCCACCGTCATCACCGCCGCGCTGGAGGACGAGGCCTTCACCGTCGACCGCTGCGCGCGGATATCGGAGCGTGACCGGCTGCTCGCCAATGGCAGCTATGACGTCATGCTGACCGACGTCATGCTGCTCGATGGCGACGGGATCGAGACGCTACCCGACGTCCAGCAGCGCAATCCCGAACTGCCGATCATCATTCTCTCGGCGCAGAACACGCTCGACACTGCCGTGCGCGCGACCGATCGCGGGGCCTTCGAATATTTTCCCAAGCCGTTCGACCTCGACGAGCTCGTGCGCGCGGCCGCGCAGGCGGCAGACTCGCACAAGGGCGCGGAAGAGGGGGAGGCGGATCAGGGCGAGGGCCTGCCGCTGATCGGGCGCAGCAAGCCGATGCAGGACGTTTACCGCATGATTGCGCGCGTGCTGCAGAACGATCTGAGCGTGCTGGTGTT
>CAYOSE010000045.1:0-20854 GCA_964406535.1 uncultured Sphingomonadaceae bacterium | reverse complement strand
CCCCGCAAACGGTCGGCACGCCCACGCAATTGCCATAGCCGCCGATCCCCGCGACCACGCCCTTTAACAGATGCTGCATCTTGGGATGCTCGGGCCGCCCGAAGCGCAGCGCGTTGGCGTTCGCCACGGGGCGCGCGCCCATGGTGAAGACGTCGCGCAGGATGCCGCCCACGCCTGTCGCCGCCCCCTGATAGGGCTCGATATAGGAGGGGTGGTTGTGGCTCTCCATCTTGAAGATGGCGGCCTGACCATCACCGATATCGATCACGCCCGCATTCTCGCCGGGGCCGCAGATGATCCACGGCGCCTCGGTCGGCAGCTTCTTCAGGTGCAGGCGCGAGCTCTTGTAGCTGCAATGCTCCGACCACATGACCGAGAAGATGCCCAGCTCAACCAGATTGGGCTCGCGGCCAAGGGCGTGCAGGACGCGCTCATATTCCTCGGGGGACAGGCCGTGGGCCTCGACGACATCAGGGGTGATTTGCGACATGGATGTGGCCTCTAACCAGCCCCGCAGAGTCGCGCCAGTGTGAACCGTGTGCACATTCGCAAGCGAACCGCGATTTCCACAAGGAGTGCCATGCCGCGCGAGGTCCCCGCCTGCGCGAGGACGCGAACCCGTTGGGTCCGCGCTTGACCAGCGCTGCTGTCCCCGCCAAACCTTGGCCCATGGAGGGAACTCAGACACAAATCGAGGCCATGAGCTTCGAACAGGCACTTGCGGCGCTCGAACAGGTGGTCAACCGGCTCGAAAGCGGCGACGTGCCGCTCGACGAATCGATCGACCTGTATGAACGCGGCGAGAAACTGCGCGGCCATTGCCAGGCGCGGCTCGATGCGGCGCAGGCGCGGATCGACAAGATCGTTACCGGGGCGGACGGCCAGGCGACGGGCACCGTCCCGTTCGACGCGGAGTGACCGGGGCAGTGGGGCTCGTGCTCGCCGATGACCTGCTGGGCCGCGGCCTGCAGCGCATCCAGCGCGAGATCGATGCCGCTTTCGACGCCGTCCTGCCCGTGCCGGAGGATTCGCGCGCCCCGCTGGTCGAGGCGATGCGCCACGCGGCCATCGGCGGCGGCAAGCGGGTGCGCCCGCTGCTGCTGGTGACCGTGGCCGAGATGTACGGCGCCTCGCGCCAGAGCGCGCTGCGCGCCGGTTGCGCGATCGAGGCGATCCACTGCTACTCGCTGATACATGACGACCTGCCGTGCATGGACGATGACGACCTGCGCCACGGCAAGCCGACAGTGCACAAGGCGTTCGACGAGGCGACGGCGGTGCTGGCGGGCGATTCGCTCCATGCGCTGGCTTTCGAACTGCTGGCCTCGGCGGAAACCAGCACCGACCCTTTCATCCGTTCGGAGATGATCGGTGCGCTGGCCAGTGCCAGTGGCCATAACGGCATGGCTGGCGGACAGGTCATGGACATGGCCGCCGAGAACGGCAATTTCGACCTGCACACGGTCACCCGGCTGCAGCAGCTCAAGACGGGCGCGCTGCTGGGTGCATCGGTGGAGCTGGGCGCGATCCTGGGCCGGGTGCCGGAGGAGGCGCGCGGCCATCTGCGCGCCTATGCCCGCGATGTCGGGCTGGCCTTCCAGATCGCCGACGACCTGCTCGATGCCGAAGGCGACGAGGCGCTGGCCGGGAAGGCGCTCCGCAAGGACGAAAGGCAGGGCAAGGCAACCTTCGTCAGCCTGATGGGCATCGACAAGGCCCGCGAACAGGCCCACGCGCTCTCCGAACAGGCCATCGGGCACCTCGGCCAGCACGGGAAAGAGGCGGATCTGCTGCGCGCACTGGCCCGGTTCGTGGTCGAGCGGGAGTGTTGAAGCGGCAATTCTTGTTGCTTGGACTTGTATGTTGCGGGGCTTGTTCCAGCCAGCCGAGTGATGAAAGAATGCTCGAAGTTGCAATTTCCGAGGCAGGCTTCCCGCAGGGGCAAGAAGCCGCCTTTACATGGATTGACCGAGATGACGGAAGTGGTTGGCAGGGTGGAGGATTGAGATTTCAACTTGCTGCATCATCCGAGGTGATTGCGGCATGGAAAACAAAGCTTGAAAAACATCGATCGTTCGCTTGTGCCGATGCCCTTCACGCTAAAGTTTGTAACCGCTACACCGAGGATGAAGGAAAGGGAGTGGCTGTGACATTCGCAAATGCTGAAATGGCCGAAATCTATACATGGTCTATCACATGACGGAACGTATCGGCCTCTATCCCGGCACCTTCGACCCCTTCACGCTCGGCCATGCCGATATCATGCGGCGCGGCGCGAAGCTGGTCGACCGGCTGGTGATCGGCGTCACCACCAATCCCAGCAAGAACCCGATGTTCACCCACGCGGAGCGGATGGAGATGGTCGCGGGCGAGGTCGCGCGCCTCGGCATCGACAATGTGGAGATCAAGGGTTTCGACGCGCTGCTGATGACCTATGCCGAGCGGCAGGGCGCCAGCGTCATCGTGCGCGGCCTGCGCGCGGTTGCCGACTTCGAATACGAATTCCAGATGGCGGGCATGAACCAGCAGCTGAACGACCGGATTGAGACGGTCTTCCTGATGGCGGATATCTCGCTCCAGCCGATCGCCTCCAAGCTGGTCAAGGAAATCGCGCTGTATGGTGGCGACATCGCCCGCTTCGTCAGCCCCGCCATTCGCGAGCGGATGGAGGCGCGCGTCGCGGAGATTGGCCGCAAGGGCGAGCTCTAGAGGCGCGGGCCTGCACCGGGCCTGCACCGGGGATGCGCGGTAACCATTCATTGCACTGACAGCGAGCGCTCTCTAGGGAACTCGCCTGTTCGTGAACCAACAACGAAGCCATCTGACCATGTTCAAGCCTGTTGCCGCTACCCTCCTTGCTCTTGCCATGTCCTTCGGTGCGCTGCCCGCCGCCGCCCAGGACAGGGAGGCCGAAGCCTTCACCGCCGAGGAATCGCAGGCACCCGTCAAACTGCCGCTGCGCGTGGAGATGGACCAGTCGGTCGACCGCGAGAACATCCTGCTGCTTGACCTGTCGAATGGTCGCCGCGTGGCGATCCGCCTGATGCCCGAATGGGCCCCCAGCCATGTAGAGCGGATCAAGGAACTCGCGCGGCAGGGCTTTTACGACGGGGTGATCTTCCACCGCGTGATTGACGGCTTCATGGCGCAGACGGGCGATCCGACCGGCACCGGGCAGGGCGGCTCGCAGTTGCCGGACCTCGCGGCAGAGTTCAATCCGATGCCGCATGTGCGCGGCACCGTCTCCATGGCGCGGGCCCAGGCCGAGGACAGCGCCAACAGCCAGTTCTTCATCGTCTTCTACCCCCGTTTTGCGCTCGACAAGAACTACACCAATTTCGGCCGCGTGATCGCGGGCATGGATGCGGTGGATGCGATCCAGCGCGGCGAGCCGCCCGCCAATCCTACGCGCATTCTGCAGGCCTCGATCGCTGCCGATAACAAGGCGCAAGTGATGCCGGGCGCGGCCCGCTCGCTGGCGGCCGGCGACATCACCGCCGACATGCTGAGCAATTCCGCCAGCGACTGAGCGAGCAGGGGCGAGGGGCTCGCCATGCGCGTCCTTCGACTAGCTCAGGACATTCGGGGACGACTTTCATGAAAGTCGATCTGTTTGATTTCGAGCTGCCGCCCGAGCGGATCGCGCTGCGCCCCGCGCGCCCGCGCGATTCCGCGAAGATGCTGCTGGCCGAGGGGCGGGAAGGGCCGCTTACCGACCGGCATGTCTACGACCTGCCATCGCTCCTGCGCGCAGGTGACGTACTGGTCTTCAACGATACCCGCGTTATTCCGGCCCAGTTGGAAGGGCGCCGGTATTCTTCGGGGGGCGAAGCGAAGATCGGCGCGACATTGCACAAGCGCCTCGACCTCCGGCGCTGGCTGGCCTTCATCCGCAATGCCAAGCGGCTGCGCGAAGGCGACACCGTCACCTTCGGCGGCGGCGTAACGGCGATTGCCGAGGCGCGGCACGAGGATGGCAGCTTCACGCTCGCCTTCGCCGGGGATGAGCCGGTCGAGGTGCTTCTGGAACGCGCCGGGACCATGCCGCTACCGCCCTATATCGCGGGCAAGCGTCCGACCGATGAGCAGGACCGTGCCGATTATCAAACCATGTTCGCGGACAAGGACGGCGCGGTCGCGGCCCCGACGGCGGCGCTCCATTTCACCGACGAACTGGTCGCCGCGCTGGATACGGCGGGCATCGGGCGCGAAACGCTGACGCTGCATGTCGGCGCGGGCACCTTCCTGCCGGTCAAGGCCGAGGATACGACGGCGCACAAGATGCATGCCGAATGGGGCAGCATCGACGCCGACACCGCCGCGCGGCTCAATGCGGTGCGAGCGGCGGGCGGGCGGCTGATCTCGGTCGGCACCACGCCGCTGCGGCTGCTCGAAAGCGCGGCGCGCGAGGACGGCATCATCGAGCCCTTCGCGGGCGATACCGACATCTTCATCACGCCGGGTTATCGCTTCCGCGCGATCGATGGGCTGATGACCAATTTCCACCTGCCCAGATCGACGTTGTTCATGCTGGTCTCGGCACTGATGGGACGCGAGCGCATGCTGGAGGTTTACCAGCATGCCATCGCGCAGGAATACCGCTTCTATTCCTACGGCGATTCCAGCCTGCTGATTCCGTAAGGATTTTCGCCGTTCGCGCCGGATCGCTCATCATTGCGAGAGGCGAGGCCCCGGAGCAATCCGGCTCCGGGACTAGATTGCTTCGCTACGCTCGCAATGACGAGTTGACGCAAGGCGGGCAGTGAGGGGCTGCCCTTATTCCGTCGTCTTGCCGTCGAAATGCTCGTGGCTGGCATTGGCCTCTTCGCAGGTCTTGTGCACCGTGCCGTCGATATGTTCGGGCGGGCCATAGATCGTGTAGAGCTTGAGCGGCTCGCTGCCCGTGCAGCGGACATTGTGCCGCGCACCCTGCGGGACGATTACCGCATCGTCGGCTTTCACCGCATAGACATTGTCGTCGACCGTAACCTCGCCCGTGCCCGCCTCGAAGCGGAAGAACTGGTCGCGGTCGTCATGCACCTCCGCGCCGATCTCCTCGCCGGGCTGGATCGTCATCAGCACCAGCTGGATGTTGTGGCCGGTATAGAGCACCTTGCGAAACAACTCGTTCTGCTCGGTCGCTGCTTCGATATTGTCGTGGTAACCCTTCATCGGTTTCTCCTGCCTTGTGCAAATGGTCCTGCGGCTCAGCGCAATGGCCGGATGCCGCGGTACCTTCCGATATGGCCCTAGGCGGTCGAGGCAAGCCCAACATTGCGCTTCGTCAATTTGTGACGGCACTTGTAAAAGACACCCGGGCCGCCAAATATTGCCCGCGATGAATAGCCAAGCTGACGAACCGATTCTGGCTCTCAGGGGCTTGCAGAAAACCTACAAGGGCGGCGTGACGGCGCTGGGCGGGGTCGACCTCGATATCCGGCGCGGCGAGATCTTTGCGCTGCTCGGGCCGAACGGCGCGGGCAAGACCACGCTTATCGGCGCCATTTGCGGCCTCGTGCGCCCGACCGGCGGGACGATCCATGCCTTCGGGCAGGACATGGCGCAGGACTGGCGCAACATCCGCCAGCGAATCGGCCTGGTCCCGCAGGAGCTGGCCTTCGACATCTTCGACAAGGTCATCAACCAGGTGCGCTATTCGCGCGGGATGTTCGGCTGCGCGCCCGACGAGGCGCGGGTCGAGGAGATCCTCAAGAGCCTCTCGCTGTGGGAAAAACGGGGTGAGCAGGTCCGTCACCTGTCGGGCGGGATGAAGCGCCGGGTGATGATTGCCAAGGCGCTGGCCCACGACCCGGAGATCCTTTTCCTCGACGAGCCGACCGCGGGCGTCGATGTCGAACTGCGCCGCGACATGTGGCGGCAGATCGACGCGCTGCGCGCGCGTGGTACGACGATCATCCTCACCACCCATTACATCGAGGAGGCTGAGGAGATGGCCGACCGCGTCGGCGTAATCGACAAGGGCCGCATTCTGCTGGTCGACGACAAGGACGCGATCATGGCCAAGCTCGGCCGGACCGAAGCGATCTTCAGCTTCGACGACCCGTTGACTGCGGTGCCCGCCTGTCTCGACGGCCTGCCCGTCCAGCTGGAGGAAGGCGGTGGACAGCTCGTCTATCGCGGCGGCGACGGCACCGGCAAGGGCAAGCGCGAGGTGGCTGAAATAGCCCGCCTGCTGACCTGCGCGGACATCGCCTTCACCGGGCTCGACACGCGCGAAAGCTCGCTCGAGGATATCTTTGTCGGGCTGGTCAAGGAGAGCCAGGCACCGGGGAGTGCGGCAGCATGAGCGGGCGGATCATCAACCTGCGCGGGGCGTTCGCGATCTACCGGCACGAGCTGATGCGCGCCTTCCGCACGATCTACGGCTCGATCCTGTCGCCGGTCATCACCACCTCGCTCTACCTCGTCGTGTTCGGCGCGGCGATGCGCGGCAACATGCCCGACCTGGGCGCGGGCAGTTACGGGGCCTTCATCATCCCCGGCCTGCTGATGCTGACAATGCTCTCTGAGAGTACCAGCAACGCCTCGTTCGGCATCTACATGCCGCGCTTTACCGGGGCGATCTACGAGGTGTTGTCTGCCCCCGTCGGCGTGGCCGAGGTCGTGATCGGCTTTATCGGTGCCGCGGTCACCAAGTCGCTGATCCTTGCCGCGATCATTCTGCTGACCGCTGCGGTGATCATCGACTACCAGATCGCCCATCCGCTGATGGCAGTCTTGTATATCGCGCTGGTCGCGGCGGCCTTCTCGCTGTTCGGTTTCATCCTCGGCATCTGGGCCGACGGGTTCGAGCGGTTGCAGATGGTCCCGCTGCTGGTGCTGACGCCGCTGACCTTCCTCGGCGGTACCTTCTATCCGATCAGCGTCCTGCCTGAGCCCTGGCAGTCGATCGCGATGATCAATCCCATCGTCTATCTCGTCAGCGGGCTGCGCTGGACCTTTATCGATAATGCGGACTTCCCGATTGCCCTGTCGCTGGGCATGACGCTGGGCTTCCTCGCGCTGTGCGTGCTGGTCATCGCAATCATTTTCAAGACGGGCTGGCGGCTGCGCGAATGAGCCGTTAGGCAGCGTGGACAGATTCCTCGCGGGCACGGCCGGAGGCCGGAAAGCGCCAGTTCAAGGAGTAAGGACGCAGGACATGCGCGCATATTCAAGGACGAACGACGCCGAAATGGCGCTTTTCGGTCCGGCCCCATGAAATTGCGATATCTCACTTTAGCCGCGCTGCTCCTCGCCAGCGCTCCTGCCCATGCCCAGCTGGCCGATCCGGTCCGCGCCATGATCGAGGCGGCGATTGCCACGGGCGACCCCGAAAAGGTCGCGGCGGTGGTCGAGGTTGCGCACGCCACCAATCCCGACGATGCGGCGGAAATCGACGCGCTCTATGCCGGCTTCCAGACCGCCGAGGCCGAGCGCGTTGCGGCGGCCGCTGCCGCCAAGGAAGAGGCGATCCGCACCGCCGGGCTATTCGACAACTGGTCGGGCAAGGGGCAGATCGGCGCGTTCCAGTCCTCCGGGAATACCGAGAGTATCGGGGTGACGCTGGCGCTGGACCTGACGCGCAAGGGCATCGACTGGACGCACAAGTTTTACGGCGACGTCGATTATCAGCGCACCGACGGCGATACGTCGCGCGAGCAGATCACTGCCTCTTACGAGCCCAATTACCGCATCAATGACCGGCTGTTCGCCTATGGCCTGGGCCAATACGAGCGCGATCGCTTCCAGGGCTATATCGCGCGCTATGCGATCTCGGGCGGCCTCGGTTACAAGCTCATCGAGGCGGAGAACATGAACCTGTCGCTCAAGGCGGGCCCGGCCTACCGCATTGCGAAGGCGACTGACGGCACGACCACCAGGCGGATCGCGGGACTGGTCGGCATGGATTTCGACTGGACTCTCGCCAAGGGGCTCAAGCTGACGCAGAACACCAATGGCACTGCCGAAACGGGCGGGTCGGCCCAGCTCATCGTCGATTCGTCCAATACGAGCCTGAAGGCGGTGACCGGGCTGGAGGCGAAGATCAACAGCGCGCTGACGACACGCCTGTCCTACACGGTCGAATATGACAGCAACCCGCCCGCCGGTGCCGTCAGCACCGATACGCTCGGCCGCTTCACGCTGGTCTATGGCTTCTGATCTGCCGCCACGCTTTGCCTTCACTATAGCGGCGCGCGACGGCAAGGCGCGCACCGGCACGATCGCGATGCGCCGGGGCGAGATACGCACGCCTGCCTTCATGCCGGTCGGCACCGCCGCCACGGTAAAGGCGATGACGCCCGAGGCCGTGCGCGCGACCGGCGCGGACATCATCCTCGGCAATACTTACCACCTGATGCTGCGCCCCGGTGCGGAGCGGGTCGCCAAGCTGGGCGGGCTGCACACATTCATGAACTGGCCTCGCCCGATCCTGACCGACAGTGGTGGCTACCAAGTGATGAGCCTGTCCGACCTCAGGAAACTGACCGAAGAGGGCGTGGAGTTTCGCAGCCACCTCGACGGGTCGAAGCACATGCTCACCCCCGAGCGCTCGATGGAGATCCAGCGCCTGCTCGGTTCCGACATCGTCATGGCCTTCGATGAATGCCCGCGCGCCGACCGTCCTTTGCCCGAGATCGAGGCGAGCATGGAGCTGTCGATGCGCTGGGCGAAGCGTAGCCGCGACGCCTTCGATGCGGGCGGCGAACACGCGGCGAACTCCGCTCTGTTCGGCATCCAGCAGGGCGCGCTGGACGAAAGCTTACGCGCCCGCTCCGCCGCCGCGCTGACCGAAATCGGCTTTGACGGTTACGCCATCGGCGGGCTCGCCGTGGGCGAGGGGCAGGACGCGATGTTCGCAACGCTCGATTTCGCGCCCGGCCAACTGCCCGAGGACGCCCCGCGCTACTTGATGGGGGTGGGGAAGCCCGACGACCTGGTCGGCGCGGTCGAGCGCGGGGTCGACATGTTCGATTGCGTGCTGCCCACGCGCTCGGGCCGCAACGGGCAGGCCTTTACGTGGAACGGGCCGCTCAACCTACGCAATGCGCGCCATGCCGAGGATACCGGACCGCTCGACGAGAGCTGCCCGTGTCCGGCCTGCAACCACTATTCGCGGGCCTATCTCCACCACCTGCAGAAATCGAGCGAGATCCTTGGCGCCATGCTGGTGACGCAGCACAACCTGACCTTCTACCAGCAACTCATGGCAGCGATGTGCGAGGCTATCGCAGGCGGGCGCTTCGCGGCGTTTGCGGCGGATTTTCGGGCGAACTATTTGCGGGCCTGAACTGGCCGGTTTCTTGGCGGAAATGTCCTGCCGCGCAGAAAAATTGATTTCGCACATTGTTACGCCCCGCACAGTCGTGGCACTGAGCGGCGATGGACAAGTCCCAATCGCTGCCGCTTGGCGCCCGCCCGGTCGAACTCGCGCTGGTGTTTCTCTTCGCCTTCGTGGCGGTCTGGCTGGTGGCTGACTGGGCGTTCGGGCCCGACGAGACACCAGTGGCCGAGGGCGCGCCTGCGGATCAGACATCACAACTCGCCACGTTCGCGCCGCCCGCCTTCGACACCATCCCTGAGGGCCCCGATGGCGACGCCATCCGCCGTGGCCAGCAGCTGTTCCGCGAGACGCAGATCACTGCGGCGGAGTTTGCCGGCAGCGGGCTCGAATGCAGCAATTGCCATATCGATGACGGCCGCCTTGCCGATGCCTCGCCAATGTGGGCCGCCTGGGGCATGTACCCGGCCTACCGGTCAAAGAACGACCGCATCAACACGATGGAAGACCGGATCATGGGTTGCTTCGTCTATTCGATGAATGCCGGCATCTCGCCCTCGGGCGGGCCGCCCCCGGCAGGCCACCCGATCTACAAGGATTTCGAGGCCTATTTCAAATGGCTGGCGAGCGGTGTGCCCACAGGCACGGAAATGCCCGGACGCGGCTATCCCGATGTGCCGCTGCCGGCGGGCGGTTACGACCGGGAGCGCGGGGCGCAAGTCTATGCCGAACACTGCGTGACCTGCCACGGCGAGAATGGTGAGGGCGTCGAGGCGCCCGACGGCACCTATTTCTATCCGCCGCTCTGGGGCCCGCGCTCGTTCAACTGGGGTGCCGGGATGTCGCGCCTGAGCAATGCCTCGGGCTTTATCAAGGCCAACATGCCGTTTGAGATGGATATCACGCTGACCGACGAACAGGCCTGGGATGTCGCCGCCTATGTGGTCGGGCATGAACGCCCCGCCGATCCGCGCCAGCAGGACCGCTCAATCGAGGAAACGCGCGCGGCCCATCACGCCAATGGCGACGATTTCTACGGACAGGTCATTGATGGTGATCTGCTGGGCGACGGGGTCGAGTAGCGGGCAATCCCTGCCGACCGCGCAATTGCCCCGTTTCTGAAGTGTTTACCCGATATTGAACTTGTCTCCCTCTCTATGCGCTTTACGCTGCGCTGCACAAAGACGGAGATCATTGCATGAGATTACGGGTTCTGGGCGGCGCTTCGCTGCTTGTACTGGCGGCGGCACCGGCGACCGTTCTGGCCCAGGACGGCGGCGGCGATCTGGCCGAACGCTTCGGTGCGCGCCGCTCGATCCTCGACGTCAAGCTGTCCCCCTCGGGCAACAAGGTTTCGATGGTCGTCCCGACCGAGGATAATGGCGAGGCAGTGGTGACCTTCGACCTCGCCGGCGACGGCAAGCGCAAGATCGCCATGCTCAACAGCGAACCGAGTTCGGACGTGACCTGGTGCGACTGGGCGACCGAGATCCGGCTGATCTGCAATGTCCGTTTCGTTGACGATGGCATGACCGATCTGATCGGCTTTTCGCGCCTGCTGTCGGTAAACGAGGATGCGACCAATTACCGGATGATCAGCGCGGAGATGCCGCGCCGGGCGCTGACCCGCTTCAATCAATGGGGCGGCGTGGTCCTGTCGTGGGCGGTGGAGGGCGAGGACCCGAACAGAGTCCTTATGTCGCGTGATTTCCATGCGGAGATGATGACAGGCACGCGCATCGCCAGCGACGATTGGGGCCTCGGCGCGGAACTGGTCGATATCGAAACCGGGCGGCGCTGGACTGTCGAACAGCCCAATCAGGAGGCGGAGCGATACATCGCAGATGAAACCGGAAACCTGCGGATCATGGAGAATAATGATACCTCGGCGACCGGCTATATCCGCAGCACCGGCCATATCATGTATCGCCCCAAGGGCGGGGGCTATTGGCGCGCGCTGGAGATTGAGGGGGGCCAGCCTGACGATTTCAACCCGGTCGCCGTCGATGGCGAGCGCGATATCGCCTACGGCTTTGGCAATCTCGATGGGTTCGACGCGCTCTATGCGGTTGCGCTCGACGGATCGGGCAAGGCCGAGGTGCTGCTGTCCGAGCCCGGCTATGACGTTGACCATCTGCTCACGCTGGGACACGCGGGCAGGGTTATTGGCGCGTCTTATGCTGCAGAAAAGCGTGAGGTCGCTTTTTTCGACAAGGATTTCGAGTCGCTATCGAATGCTCTGGGCGAAGCTCTGGGGGGGCCTGCCATCCAGATCATTGATGCCAGCGCGGACGAGAACAAGATCCTGATGAGCGCGAGCAGCGATACCGATCCGGGTATGGTCTATATTTTCCACAAGGACCTGCGCCAGCTGGAAGAGGTCTCGCCAGTCCGACCCGAACTGGCTGGCATGGACATGGCGGTCATGCGGGCGGTGTCCTTTCCGGCAGAGGACGGGACGCGGATACCGGGCTATCTCACCCTGCCGCCGGGCAGCGATGGCAAGGGACTGCCCGCCATCGTCATCCCGCATGGCGGCCCCGGTTCGCGCGACGAATGGGGGTTTGACTGGCTGGTGCAGTTCTTCGCCCAGAGCGGCTATGCGGTTCTCCAGCCAAATTATCGCGGCTCTGCCGGTTATGGCGAGGGCTGGTTCATGGAGAACGGCTTCCGTTCGTGGCGGACAGCGGTTGGCGATGTGAACGATGCCGGTCGCTGGCTGGTTTCCGAAGGCATCGCCGGCCCGGAGCAGCTGGGCATCGTGGGCTGGTCCTATGGTGGCTATGCGGCGTTGCAGTCCGCCGTCCTCGACGCCGATCTGTACCAGGCGATTGTGGCCATCGCCCCGGTCACCAATCTCGACCAGTGGCGCGACGACCATCTCAGATTCACCAACTACAGGCTGGTCAATGAGATGATCGGGCGCGGCGAACATGTGACTGCAGGTTCGCCCGACCTGCATGCCGATGCCTTCAAGGCCCCGGTGCTGCTGTTTCACGGCGATCTCGACCAGAATGTCTATGTCACCCATTCCCGGGCAATGAAGACGGCGCTGGAAGCGGCAGGCAAGCAGGTCGACTATACCGAGTTCACCGGCTTGCAGCACGATCTGGATGATCCGGCAGCGCGTAGCACCATGCTGCGCCAGACCGATGCCTTCCTGAAGGACGCCTTCGCGCGTTGACGTGGCGCTGACCGCGCAAACGAAAAGGGCGGCCCCGCGGGACCGCCCTTTCAATTCGTAACCGGCTAACCGATCCCGGATCAAGTCCGGGACGACGTCAGCGCGAGTAGAACTCGACCACCAGGTTCGGTTCCATCTGCACCGGGTAGGGCACCTCGTCCAGCGTAGGGACGCGGGTGTAGGTGACCTTGTCGGTGCCGTCGGGCGAAACGTAGTCGGGGATCTCACGCTCGGGCAGGCTCTGCGCTTCGATCACCAGCGCCATTTCCTTGGCCTTGTCGCCCAGGCTGATGACGTCGCCGACATTGATGCGGCGGCTGGCGATGTTGCACTTCACGCCGTTGACGCGGATGTGGCCGTGCGAAACGATCTGGCGCGCGGCGAAGATCGTCGGCGCGAACTTGGCGCGATAGACGATCATGTCGAGACGACGTTCGAGCAGGCCGATCAGGTTCTGGCCGGTGTCGCCCTTCATCGCCGCCGCTTCCTTATAGGTGCGGCGGAACTGCTTCTCGGTGACGTCGCCGTAATAGCCCTTCAGCTTCTGCTTGGCGCGCAGCTGCAGGCCGAAATCGGACATCTTGCTCTTGCGGCGCTGGCCGTGCTGGCCGGGGCCATAGGAACGCTTGTTGACCGGGGAGTTCGGGCGACCCCAGATGTTTTCGCCCATCCGGCGGTCGAGTTTGTGCTTGGCGCTGGTGCGCTTCGTCATGAGACGTATCCTTCAATTTGCATACGCTGCCCGTCTGGCCGCGCTTCAACCCGGAACCGCACCGTATGGAAATCCAGACGCGGCCACCGCTTCACCGGGGTGCGGGGCCAATTGCGAAGGCGCGCCTTTAGCAGAACTGCCGGGCTGCACAACCCCCGCGCGCTCGGCACATGTGGCGGGTGCATTTTGGGCACTCGACATTGGCGAACGGGCAGGGCAGGGCTGCGCGCATGAGCAGCCAGCCAATGCCGCCCGAAGAGTGCAACGACATGGCCGAAGTGCGCGTGGGCGTCGACGCCACCGACCGCGAGCTGGTCGACCTGCTGGCCCGGCGCTTCGGCTATATGCGCGCGGCGGCCCGCATCAAAACGACACGCGGCGCGGTCCGCGACGAGGCGCGCAAGGCCGAGGTCATTGCCCACGCCGAGCAGCTGGCACGCGCGGCCGATCTCCCGGCCAAGGACATCGCGCAGATCTGGGATGCGCTGGTCGAAAGCTCGATTGCCTACGAACTGGCGGAGTGGGAGCGGCTGCGCGGCTGAGCCGGGCGTGTCGGTGCCGTTAGGTACCCTTCAGTCGCGCTCAGTCCCGTTCGCCGCGCGGTGCCTTTTCCAGCGAGGACAGGACCCCGCGCAGCGTCCGGACCTCCAGATGGTTCCAGCCCGGCCGGGTCAGCACAGTCCGCAAGTTGCGCCGTGTTGCCTCGGCGCGCGCTGGTGGCAGGAAATAGCCCTTGGGTTCCAGCATGCCTTCCAGATGGGCGATCAACCCTTCCAGCTCGGCCTGCGGTGCGGGCGGCAATAGTTCTTCCTCGGTGGGGACCGCAAGCGCTTGATGTTTCGACCATTCATAGGCGACGAGGATCACCGCCTGCGCGAGGTTCAACGATCCGAAGCCGGGATTGATGGGCACGGTCAGAATCTTGCGCGCCAGCGCTACGTCCTCGGTCTCAAGGCCGGACCGTTCAGGGCCGAACAGCACCGCGCTGCGCCCCTGCTGCGCGCAGATTTCGCGCGCGGCGGCATCGGGCGTAACGACCTTCTTGGTGACACCGCGTTTCCTGACCGTGGTCGCATAGACATGCGCGCAATCAGCCACCGCCTCGGCGGTGCTGGCATACACCCTCGCGTTTTCGAGAATGTCGTCCGCCCCGGCCGAGGCAGGCGCGGCGGCGGCGTTGGGCCAGCCATCGCGGGGTGTGACAAGGCGCATCTCGGCAAGGCCGAAATTGGCCATCGCCCGCGCCGCCTTGCCGATATTCTCGCCCAGTTGCGGGCGGACGAGCACGATGACGGGCTTGCTACTTTCCGCCATCGCCCGATCCGGCCTCGCGCACGGCGCTGGCGAATTCCTCGAAATCGCGTGCTTCGGCGAAGTCGCGATAGACCGAGGCGAAGCGGATATAGGCGACCGCGTCGATCTGCCTGAGGCCGTCCATCACGATCTCGCCGATCCGTTCGGAGCCCACCTCGCTCTCGCCAGAAGTTTCGAGCTGGCGCTGGATGCCGCTGATCAGCTGGTCGATGCGTTCCTGCGCGATGTCGCGCTTGCGGCAGGCGAGCGTCACCGAGCGTTCGACCTTCGCGCGGTCGAAAGGTTCGCGCTTGCCGTCGGTCTTGACCACGAACACGTCGCGCAATTGCGCCCGCTCGAACGTGGTGAAGCGCGCGCCGCAGCCCTCGCACTGGCGGCGACGGCGGATCGCGGTGTTGTCCTCGGTCGGCCGCGAATCCTTTACCTGGCTGTCTTCATTGGCGCAGAACGGGCAGCGCATGACTTACCGGCCGGGATAGACCGGGAAAGCCTCGCAAAGCTCGCCGACCTGGCGGCGCACGCGCTCCTCGATCTGGGCATCGCCCTCATCGCCATTGGTCGAGAGGCCGGTGACGACCTCGGCGATCAGCGCGCCGACCTGCTTGAACTCTTCCGTGCCGAAACCGCGCGTCGTGCCTGCCGGCGTGCCGAGGCGAATGCCGCTGGTCACGAAGGGCGAGCGGGTATCGAACGGGATGCCGTTCTTGTTGCAGGTGAGATAGGCGCGATCGAGGCCCTTCTCGGCCGATTTCCCGGTCACGTCCTTCGCGGTGAGATCGACCAGCATCGAGTGGTTGTCGGTTCCGCCGGACACGATCCTGAGGCCGTTTTCTTCCAAGCTCGCGGCCAGCGCGCGGGCATTGGCGACCACATTCGCCGCATAGTCCTTGAAGTCGGGGCGCAGCGCCTCACCGAACGCCACGGCCTTGGCGGCGACGATATGCATCAGCGGGCCGCCCTGCAGGCCAGGGAAGACGGCCATGTTGAACGGCTTGGTCAGTTCCTCGTCATTCCACAGGATCACGCCCGAGCGCGGACCGCGCAGGCTCTTGTGGGTGGTGGTGGTCACAACATGGGCATGGGGGAAGGGCGAGGGGTGTGCACCACCCGCCACGAGCCCCGAGATGTGGCTCATGTCGACCATCAGATAGGCGCCAACCTCGTCCGCGATCCGGCGGAAACCTTCCCAGTCCCACACGCGCGAATAGGCGGTGCCGCCGGCGATGATCAGCTTGGGCTTGTGCTCCTTGGCGATCGCCATGACCTCGTCCATGTCGATCAGCTCGTCCTCGCGGCGCACGCCATAGGCGACGGGGTTGAACCACTTGCCGCTCATATTGACCGGCGAGCCATGCGTCAGGTGGCCGCCCGAATTGAGGTCGAGACCCATGAAGGTGTCGCCCGGCTGCAGCAGCGCCAGGAACACGGCCTGGTTCATCTGCGACCCGGAATTGGGCTGCACATTGGCGAAATTGCAGCCGAACAGCTCCTTCGCCCGGTCGATCGCGAGCGTTTCCACGACGTCGGCATATTCGCAGCCGCCGTAATAGCGCTTGCCCGGATAGCCTTCGGCATATTTGTTGGTGAAGACGCTGCCCGCCGCCTCCAGCACGGCCTTGCTGGCGATGTTCTCGCTGGCGATCAGCTCGATCTTACCGCGCTGGCGCGCCAGTTCGTTGTCGATCGCCTGCTTGATCGCGGGATCGGCGGTGGCGAGGTCGTCGCCCCAGAAACGCTGCATCGGATCGGCGGTGGTGGTGGCCATGGTCAGGCGGACTCCGCTAGTGGCTTTTGGGCAAGAGGGGGGTGGGCCAGCTTGTCGACGCGGCGCCGGTGGCGCCCCTTCGCATCGCCGGCATCGGCAAAGGTGGTTTCGAGAAAGGCGGTGACGCAGGCCTTGGCCATGTCGATGCCGGTCAGGCGCGCGCCCAGCGCGAGGCAATTCGCGTCATTGTGTTCGCGGGCAAGGGCGGCGGACAGTGGTTCGCCGACCAGCGCGCAGCGCACCTGCGGGTGCCGGTTGACGCTGATCGAGATGCCGATCCCGCTGCCGCACAGGGCGATCCCGCGCTCCGCCGTACCGTCCGCGACGACCGTAGCCAGCTTGAAGCCGTAATCGGGATAGTCGACGCTGTCGGCGCTGTCCGGGCCGAGATCGGCGACCTCGTGGCCGCTGTCGATCAGCCAGTCGCGCAGGGCGGTCTTCAGCTCGATAGCGGCATGGTCGGAGGCAATGGCGATACGCATGGCAGCGCACTTAGAGATAGATGCCCGGCTGCGCCACCCGAAAAGGGTCGCCGATGGGTGTAGATTTCCCCAATTTTGTCGCCGAACGGAGGCCCAGCTTGAAAAACTCAACCTTGCCGGCCTGTGCCCCCGTTTAGGCCATGGCGGGCGTGAACAGCAATTTGACGTAGGAACGCAGCATCAGCACCTGTTGCGAGGTTGCCTGCGGCTCACCCAAAGCGCGGGCCATGATGATACCGCCCTCAATAACGGCGCTGACCATATCGGCGAGGACTTCCACATCGACCTGGTCGCGCGGTGGATAGAGCGCGATGATATCCTCGAACATGCTGCGAAACCGTGCGCGCCAGCCCAGCACCGCCTGCCGGTTGATGGCGCACACCTCGCGGTCGAACAGCCGGTCCTGATAGGCGGCGGTGGCGACGATGCAGCCGGGGTGGCCGCCGGGCATGTCCTCAATCAGTTCGGCCAGCAGCTTGAGGCCGATCAGCATGCGCTGCAACGGGTCCTCGCTGAGCTGCGCGGCGCGGTCGAACAGGTCGTCGAAGATCCGGTCCTCGATCTCGATATGCCGTTCGATCAGGGCATGGGCGAGCGCGTTCTTGTCGCGGAAATGGTAGAAGAACCCGCTCTTGGTAATCTCGGCCCCGGCGACGATTTCCTCGATCGAGGTCGCGTCGAAACCCTTGGCCAGAATGGATGCCTGCGCCACTTCCATGATCCGGGTGCGGGTTTCGCCGCCGCGTGACATTGCTCGCCCTCCTCGGCCTTTCCGCGCGATTACTGTACCGCCAGTATAGTTGAGATGGCTTCGCAATTCGATGAAGAAAGCGACAGCACAAATATCACTATGAAAAATAGTGCAAAAGGCTCCTCGCCTTTACCGTACCACGTGTCGCCTATCATAATGCGCCAGTCTCCGCGAGAAACGGCCCATCACGAAAACACGGGAGAGCAAGACAATGAGTACGATCGACACGATCATGGCCGCGCCGCGCCTCTGGCTGACCGATGGCGGGATGGAGACCTGGCTGTTTTTCCAGCAGGGCTTCAGCGCCCCCGAATTCGCCGCGATCACGCTGATCGAGGACGCACCGGCGGTCGCCGCGATGGAACGCTATTTCGAAGAATTTCTCGGCATGGCCGAGGCTGCCGGGACGGGCTTTGTGCTCGACACCTGTACCTGGCGGGGGGCTGAGTGCTGGGCTGGTCCGCTGGACATGACGGGCGAAGAACTGCTGCGACTGAATGCAAGGGCGGTCGAACTGGCTGCCGGTTTGCGGCAGCGCTGGTCCGGGCGGGTGGGCAATATCGCTCTCAATGGCGTGATCGGTCCGGTCGGTGATGGCTATGCGCCGGGCAAGCTGCCCACGGTCGAGGAAGCGCGCGACCTGCACCGCTCGCAGATCGTGACCCTTGCCGAGGCGGGCGTCGATATGCTGTCGGCCCTTACCATGACCAATGTCGCCGAGGCCATCGGCGTTGTCCTCGAAGCGAAAGCTGTGGGACTGCCGGTTGTCATTTCCTTCACGGTCGAGACGGACGGCAGCCTGCCGACCGGCGGTGCGCTGGGCGAGGCCATTGCCGCCGTCGATGCGGCGACCGGCAATTATCCGGCCTGGTACATGATCAATTGCGCGCATCCCGATCACTTCCGCGATGCTATCGCAGCGGGTGAGGGCTGGACTAAGCGCATCGGCGGGCTTCGCGCCAATGCCTCGCGCATGAGTCACGAGGAACTCGACAATGCCGACGAGCTGGATGACGGCGACCCGGTGGAGTTCGGCGCGCTGCACGGCGAGCTGGCCGGGATGCTGCCTGACCTGCACGTCGTAGGTGGTTGCTGCGGCACCGACCACCGTCACGTGCGCTGCGTGACGGAGCATTTGCACATCCCGCAGGCGGCTTGATTGGCTGCACGAAGCGGCCGATGAGTGGATGATCGCCTCGTTGCTCTGGGCGTTGCCGTCATGCCGCGCTATCGGTACCGACAAGCCTGGAGTTACAGACCGGGAGAGGTCGACAAATGAAAACACGGATTCCGCCACCGTTTATCGGCTTCCTCGCCGCCCTTCTGATCCTGGCGCTCGACTATTTGCTGCCAGGTGCGCGGATCGACTTCCCCGGGCAGCTGATCGTTACGCTAGTGCTGGTTGCGGCGAGCATTCTGGTGCAGATTCTCAGCATCGGGCGGTTCAGGAAGGTCGGCACCACGATCAATCCGCTGCAACCCGAGAGTGCCGCTACGCTGGTGACGGACGGGATCTTCGGCCTGACGCGCAATCCGATGTATCTTTCGCTTGCACTCCTGCTGCTGGCCTTGAGCGTGTGGCTGGGCAACCTCATCGGGCTGGTCGTGCTGGCGGTGTTCGTGGTGGTGATAACCCGCTGGCAGATCATCCCCGAGGAACAGGCGCTGGCAGCCAAGTTCGGTGACGATTTCCGACAGTATAAGGCCCGCGTTCGGCGCTGGCTGTAACAGCGAGGGTCAGTTGGTGGCAGCGGCCTTGAGCTGCTTCTTCACCCACTTCCAGAGATCCGCGACCTCGCCGCTGGCCTTGCCTTCGGGGTCGATCTCGCTCGCGACCTCGCCCTTGGCGGAGGAGCGGTGGAAGTCGGCCCGCTCGCCGAACGTCACCGGGCAGACTTTCAGGCCCAGACCTTCGCAGCTTTCGGTCGCTTCGGCGATCTGTTTGCTTGCCCGCGCGGGCACGGCGTTAAGCACGACATAGGCTGGCGTACCCGAATCGATCACCAGATCGGCAATCGCCTCCAGCGCATGCAGGTCGAAAGCGCGCGGGCGTGAGGGGATGAGGACGAGGTCGGCGGCCTTGATCGCCTCACGCATGGCCGCTTCGGCATGAGGCGGCGTATCGATTACCACCATGTCGAGACCGTTCGAATGGGCCGTTTCGATGGTCTTGGCGAGCCGCGCGGGCGGGCTGGTCACGACCACCGGCAGGAAATCGCCGCGCCAGTCGCCCCAGGCCGCTGCGGTCGCCTGCGGATCGGTATCGACGATGACCACCTGTTTCTTGGCATAGGCCGCGCAGGAGGCAAGGTTCACGGCAACGGTCGTCTTGCCCGAGCCGCCCTTCTGGCTGACGATGGCGATGGTCGGCATTTTTCTGGTCTCACTGCGTGGCAACGAATGGTGCAGTGCAGCATGATACTCGCTTTGAACCCCCGCGCCAAGCTCTGGCCTGTTGCACGTGGTGCGTCACTGGCGATCGTGACCCGACAACGAATATTCGATGAGCGTGAGCCAGTGTTACTGCGCGCTGTTCTGCATGCTTTCGAGAACTTCCGGATGCGCTTCGAGATAGGCCACGATGTCTTGACGCAACTGGGCAACCAGCCCCTGATTGAGAGCCTGCAATTCACGGAAATATTGGGTGTTCACTTCGGCGACCGCAGGATCGCCCACCAGCGCTGCGGAGCGTGACAAATAACGCGCGCCGCTGGGAGTCATGGCGAATGCGTGGATGTCCTTGAGCTCTTCCAGCGTGAATTCGCGCGTATAGGCAACGGCCGTAGCTTCCATCATGCGTGGGAGATGCTGGCTGACCAGTGGCATCAATTGCGCGGGCAACCCGGCGAGATAGCCTTCCATGATCGAACGCAGGCCGGGGTCCGTATAGCTATCCATGTCGACCGACGCGGCAAACTGGTCGCTGATGTCCGTCATCAGGCGCTGCATGGTGGCCTCCCGCTCTTCCGGCGGGAACATGATCTTCATGATCGCGCGAGCCTCGGCCATTTCAGCGCCAGGCTCGGATTCCTGCGCTGTTACCGGGGCAGGGAGCACGACAAGCGCCAGCGTGGCGGCAAGAACGGCCTGACGGGCCAGCAGGCCCAAGGCAAATGACCCGGAAGGCTTCATCCTACTGATCGAGGAACGACCGCATCTTGCGTGAGCGCGAAGGATGCTTGAGCTTCCTCAGCGCCTTGGCCTCGATCTGGCGGATCCGCTCGCGCGTCACGCTGAACTGCTGCCCGACTTCCTCCAGCGTGTGATCGGTGTTCATGCCGATGCCAAAGCGCATCCGCAGCACACGCTCTTCACGCGGGGTCAGTGACGCCAGCACACGAGTGACCGTCTCTTTCAGGTTCG
>CAYOSE010000044.1:0-21061 GCA_964406535.1 uncultured Sphingomonadaceae bacterium | reverse complement strand
CCGGTCAGCGTGCCCTCGCCCATATGGACGGTGATCTTGTTCTTCTTCATCAGGTGCCCGACGCCCTGGTTGAGCTGTTTCGCAACCCCGCGCGAACGCTTTACCACCGCTTCCAGATCGGCCTCGATGGCACCGGCAATCTTCAGGCCGTAATCCTTGGCGTGCTGCGCGTAATGGAGGATCTCGGCCGAGCGCAGCAGCGCCTTGGTCGGGATGCAGCCCCAGTTGAGGCAGATGCCGCCGAGCAATTCGCGCTCCACGATCGCGGTCTTCAGCCCCAGCGGCGCGCAGCGGATCGCCGCGACATAGCCGCCGGGGCCCGAACCGAGCACGATCACGTCGTAATTTTCAGCCATCTTTTGCTCCATTTTGTGCCCTTCCCTCAGAATCGGAGGGGTCGGGTTGAGGGGGTTCGAGCGCGGCGAGAATGGCCGTAGCGACCCCATCGGGATTGGTCAGAATATCGGTGTTCCGGAGGCGCAGGATACGAAAGCCCTGCTTTTCCAGATTGGCCGTAGCACGGGCATCGCCCTCAGCATGTTGCGACCCATCGTTGACGACCACCAGTTTCGCCGCCGGACAGATGAAGTCGGCGCTGAAGCCCTCCATCGGCTGTTGCCGCCGGAACGTGTGCCCGCGCAGGCGTTTGCTCCGCAGTATGGCCCAGAGCTTGCGATCGGCGAGCCCGGTATTTCGGGAGATCGCTCCGGCTGCAAGAGAGGACGCGCGTGCGCCGCCGCCCTTTCCAGAGCCCGCAGCCCGCGCGCGCAGTTCCGGCAGCGCCGACGCCATTAGTCGTCCACCCCGCGCGGTCGGCCCTCGTCGTCGATGGCGACAAAAGTGAACGTGGCCTTGGTCACCAGTTCGTCCTGCTCTTCATGCGGGGCACGACGCCAGGCCTCGGTGTCCATGGTGATGCTGGTGCGCCCGACGCGGGCGATGTCGACATAAACCGACACCTCGTCGCCGATCTTCACCGGCTTGAGAAACTTCATGCCATCCATGGCGACCGTAACGGCCCGGCCCTTCGCGCGGCGCACCGCGACCAGACCGGCGCCGGAGTCCATCAGGCTCAGCAGCCAGCCACCGAAAATGTCGCCCAGCGCATTGGCGTCGGCGGGCATGGCATTGATGCGAATGGCGGGATCGCGCCCGGCCCTGATCGGCGAGTCGGTCATGCGAAATCCAACAGGATGGAACACATGGAACACGGTCCTGAGGGCGAAAAAACAGCCCCGCGCGCAGGCTCAAAGCCAGCGGGATCAGCGAAAAGGTGCGACAAGGTCATCGCGGCAGGCTGACGAGTTGGGCGCGATGTAGGACAGCGCATGCCAGCGCGCCCTAGGCCACCAGCCCCAACGGCGCCTCGCACAATTCCTTGAACACCTTCATCAGCTGCGCGCCGTCCGCGCCGTCGATGGCGCGGTGGTCGAAGCTGCCCGTGGCGCTCATCACTGTGGCGGCCTGCAGCGCATCGTCGACCACATAGGGGCGCTTCTCGCCCGCGCCGATGGCCATGATCATGCCCTGCGGCGGGTTGATGACCGCCTCGAACTGCTTGATCCCGAACATGCCCATGTTGGAGAGGCTGGCCGTGCCGCCCTGGAATTCCTCGGGCTGCAGCTTGCCGTCCTTGGCGCGGGTGGCGAGGTCTTTCATCTCTGTGCTGATCTTGCTCATCGCCTTGGCCCCGGCATCCTTGATAATCGGGGTGATGAGACCACCCGGGATCGACACCGCGACCGAGATATCGGCCCGCTCGAACTTCAGCAGATTGTCGCCTGCAAACTGCACGTTACAGACCGGCACCGCCTCCAGAGACTTGGCCAGCGCCTTGATCAGCATGTCATTGACCGACAGCTTCACGCCCTGCGGTTCGAGCGCGGCATTCAACTCACCGCGCAGTTTGAGCAGCGCATCGAGGCGGATATCGACCGTGAGGTAGATATGCGGGACGGTCTGCTTGCTCTCGGTCAGGCGCTTGGCGATGACCTTCCGCATGGTGGAAAGCTTCTCGACCTCATGGGGAATGCCGTAGTCCTGCGCCGCCACCGGGGCCGGAGCGGGCGCGGAGGCCGGAGCCTGTGCGGCGGCTGCGCCCGGCTGCGCGCTTTCGACGTCGGCCTTGACGATCCGGCCATTGGGGCCGCTGCCCGTGATCGTGGACAGGTCCACACCCTTCTGCCCCGCGATGCGCTTGGCGAGCGGCGAGGCGATGATGCGGGTGCCGGAAGAGGCCGAAACTTCCGTTCGTGCTGAGCTTGTCGAAGCACTGCCGTTCTCTTTCGGAGGCAAGGACCGCCCTTCGACAGGCTCAGGGCGAGCAGGTTCTTTTCCATTCCCCGCCGGCGCGGCAGCTGGCGCAGCATCGCCGCCACCGGCAGGTGCCACGGCAGATGCGTCCTCGCCTTCCTCGGCCAGCGTGGCGATGACCGTGCCGACCTTGACGCCCTCTGCGCCCTCATCGACCTGGATATGCGCGATCACGCCCTCATCCACCGCCTCGAATTCCATCGTCGCCTTGTCGGTTTCGATCTCGGCCATGATGTCGCCGGCGCTGACCGTGTCCCCGACCTTGACCAGCCACTTGGCCAGCGTGCCCTCTTCCATGGTCGGCGAAAGGGCGGGCATCTTGATGGCAATGGGCATGGGTTTGTTTTGGTCCCCTTGGTCCCCTCTCACGGGGCGTTTCACTCACTCGCGTATCTGGCCAATTTAGATGACATGAGCAAGGCCCTAGAGAGCGCTGCCAAGCAAGCTTCTTGCACGCGCGGCGCTTTGGCCCGATATTCGGTGCAGCAAAGAGCACGTGAGGGAGAGAGCGCGTTGCGCGTCTATCTGACCATCATCGACGAAACACCCGAGGCGCATGTGGCGCTGCGCTTCGCCGCGCGGCGTGCGGCCAAGACCGGCGGCGCGGTGCACCTGCTGGCGCTGGTGCCCAAGCAGGCCTTCAATGCCTTTGCCGGGGTACAGGCGACCATCGAGGAGGAGGCGCGCGACCGGGCCGAGGTCATGGCCAATGGCGCGGCGGGCGAGCTGATGGTCGAAAGCGGCAAGATGCCGCAGATCGCAGTGCGCGTGGGCGACGGCAAAACCGTGATCGCCGAATATCTGGAAGAACATCCTGAGGTTGCAGCGCTCGTGCTGGGTGCTGCGGCAGAGGGCCCGCCGGGGCCGCTGGTGGCGCATTTCTCACATAGTGTCGGAGAATTGCATTGCCCGCTGTTTATCGTGCCCGGCAGCCTTACCGATGAGGAACTGGATAGGCTGAGTTAGTTGGCCTCAAGCGCTGGCGGGGCCATCCGGCCCCTTGGCTATCCTCGCTTCCGTCCGGCGTAGCCGGACTCGCTGCGGACGCGCGTTCGCGCTTGCGGACGCTTCGCGTCCGAGGCACCCGCTCTAAAACTACCTTTTCTTACCCCGTCCCTGATGGCGGATATTACCGGGGCGCCCGCGCTTGCCGACCATGTGCTTGCCCTGCCGGTCCTTGCCCTGCTTGTCTTTTCGGGCCCCTGTCTTGCGCTGGTGGCTGCGCCCCGCCGGGCGCTGGCCACGCGGTTCGATCCTTTTGCCGTCGCCATCGGGCAGCTCGAATTTCAGCGCGCCGGTGAGCGGATTGGCCTCGGCCAGCCTGAGGTCGAGCACATCGCCCACATTATAGGCCGTGCCGCTGTCCTCGCCGGTCAGCGAATGCGCGCCCTCGTCATAGGTGAAATATTCGCGGCCCAGCGAACTCACCGGCACCAGCCCGTCGCCGCCCAGCTTCACGATGGTCGCGAAGAAGCCGAACTTCTGCACGCCCGTGATGCGGGTCTCGAAAGTCTCGCCCACGCGGCCTGACAGCCACGCCGCGACATAGCGGTCGATCGTGTCGCGCTCGGCCTCCATCGCGCGGCGCTCGGTCATGCTGATCGCGTCGGTGATCTTCGACAGGTCCTCGCGGTCGCGGTCTGCGAGACCTGAGGTCGGCGGAACGATATTGCCTTTTGGCCTTGGCTGTTCGAGCCCGAAGGCATCGCCCAGCGCCCGGTGTACCAGCAGGTCGGCATAGCGCCGGATCGGCGACGTGAAATGGGCGTAGGAGCCAAGTGCGAGCCCGAAATGCCCGGCATTGCCTGGCCCGTAATAGGCCTGCGTCTGGCTGCGGAGCACCGCCTCCATCACCAGCGCCTTTTCGGCCGGGTCGGCGATATCCTTCATCATCCGGTTGAACAGGCCCGGCGTGATGACCTGCCCGAGCGCGAGGTTCTTGCCGAGCGATTTGAAATATTCGCGCAACGCGATCAGCTTCTCGCGCGTCGGCGGTTCGTGGACGCGATAGACCACCGGGCTCGCCTTGCTCTCCAGCGCCTTGGCCGCCGCGACATTGGCCGCGATCATGAAGTCCTCGACCACGCGGTGCGCGTCGAGCCGCTCGCGCACGGCGATCTCGGCGATGCGCCCCTGCTCGTCGAGCATCACCCGCCGTTCGGGCAGGTCGAGGTCGAGCGGATCGCGCTCGCTGCGCGCAGCGGCGAGCAGTTTCCACGCACCCCACAGGTGCAGCAAAGCGCGGTCGCGCAGCGCCTCGGGCGTCTCCGGCGTGCCGGTCGGCGCCATGGCGTCACCGGCCCCCTTGCGCGCCGCGGGGAACCCGTCACTGGCGATGGCCTGCGCGTCCTCATAGGCGATATTGTGATGGATGCGGACGATGGCGCGGGCAAAGCGCCAGTCTGTCACCTGCCCTTCGGGCGAGATCTTCAGATGGCAGACCATCGCCGCGCGGTCCTCGTCCTGCCGCAGCGAGCAGACATCGGCGGAGAGGACTTCGGGCAGCATCGGCACCACCCGGTCGGGGAAATAGACCGAATTACCGCGCTTCCTCGCCTCGCGGTCCACGGCGCTGCCGGGGCGCACGTAAAAGGCGACATCGGCAATCGCGACCAGCGCGTCATAGCCGCCTTCCTTGTCCGGCGCGGCCCAGATCGCATCGTCATGGTCGCGCGCGTCCGCCGGGTCGATGGCGACGATGGGAAGCGCGCGCAGATCCTCGCGCTTCTCCTCGCTCAGCGTCAACTTGGCCGCCGCCTCAGCCTCTTTCAGCACCTCTTCGGTGAAGACATTGGGGATGCCGTATTTGTGGATCGCGATCAGGCTGTAGCTCTTGGGGGCGAGCGGATCGCCGAGCACTTCGGTGACCTTCACGCCCGCACGAGGGCCGCGTCCGACCGGCTCGGCCAGCACGAGGTTGCCCTCCTCCGCCCCGCCGATATCGGCGATGCGCGAGGCGTTACGGATCCGCTTGTCGACCGGCGCCAGCCAGGCCGCGCCGCTATTGTCGAGTTCGACCACGCCGAGCAGCGACTGGTGGCGGTCGGGCAGCTTCTTCATCGGATGGGCGAGCCAGCCCGAACCCGCCTCTTCGGTTCGCGCGAGCACCCGGTCGCCTTTCCTGAGGGCTGCCTGCTTCTTCTTTTCGATCACCCGCAGGCGCGGCGGCGGCACGGCATCATCCGGCTGCCAGCTGTCGGGGATCGCGATGGGCTCGCCATCCTCGATATCGACCACCCGCAGCACGGTGACCTTGGGCACGCCGCCCATGCGGTGAAACGCGGTCTTGCTGCCGTCGATCAGGCCTTCCTCGGCCATGTCCTTCAGCAGCTTCTTGAGCGCGATCTTCTCCTGCCCCTTGAGACGGAAATGCTTGCCGATCTCACGCTTGCCGACCTGACCGTCAGCGGTGCGGATGAAGTCGAGGACCTGCTGCTTGCTCGGCAGGCCTGCGGGCGGACGCTGGCTCATTCGCTTTTGTCGAACGGATAGAAGTCCCCGCCCGGTACGGCGCTCGCAATCGGGCTTTCGACATCGTCGGCAGAGACCGAGGCCACGCCGATGATCCAGTCGTCGCCCCGCTCGGGATAGAGCGTCACGTCGATGGGGCCGTCCTCCTCGCCCACAGGCATGTCGGTCCGCGACACGGTCGTCCGCAGCTCCCACTCGGGCTCGTCGGTGGCACGGCGATAGACATGATAATGGTCAGCCCCGGCTACAGGCTCGATGGTGAGCGCGATATCGGGCCGCACCACGCCATCCGCCTTCACGCGCGGCGGCATCGGCGCACGGGCGAGCAGGTCCAGCGCACGGATATTGAGCTGCGTGACCTTGGCGAGATAGGCGAAATCCATCTCTTCCACCGTGTCGCCATAGGTCACGCCATCCTCGATCCGCAGGTCCTGGTGCTGGTGCTCGTAATCCTCGATCGCGACCGAGAAGCGGATCGCCGGGAGGCCGCGCACAAGGAACGGCAGGTGATCGCCGCCCCGCCCCATGCGGTCGCTGCGCCAGGTCTGGCGCACGATCAGCCCGTCGGCGGCCCCGCTGGCGACCCCGGCCAGCCAGCGCGAGAGGTTGCGACTGGGGCTGTCATTGGCCCCGCCCATGCTCCGCATCCGGGCGCGCGTCGCCTCGTCGGCATCAGCGCGGATGCCTTCGGAGAACACGCGCACATGCCGGTCGTCGCAAGTGCCGTCCGAGCCGCACGAGCCGCCGACGACATCGTTGTTGAGCACCGCCTTGACCGTCCAGCCCTGCTCCAGCGCATAATCGGCGAGCAGCGCTCCGCCGAGCAGGCCCTGTTCCTCGCCCGAGAGCAGCGCGTAGATGATGGTGGTCGGATATTGCCGCTGCGAGAGTACGCGCGCGGCCTCCAGCACCAGCGCGCTGCCGCTGGCATTGTCGTTCGCCCCCGGCGCGTCGCTGGTGGCGTCCATGACGTCGCTGACGCGGCTGTCGATATGCCCCTGCACGATCACGACCTCGTCCGGACGCAAACTGCCGCGCTGGATCGCGACGACATTCTCGATCAGCGCCGGTTCGAGGATCCGGCGGCTGGTTTCCATCCGGCTCGGGGTGACGATCTCCAGACAGCCACCACAAGCCTCGCTCACGGCGCGAAACTCGCCCTCGCCCCAGCGCCGGGCGGCCCCGATGCCGCGCACCGGATCGTCGGCGGCGGACAAGGTGTGGCGCGTGCCGAAGCCGACCATGGTTTGGACATCTTCGCGCAGGCGTTCTTGTGAGACACCCTCGCCGGGGTCAGCTGATTGGGCCAGAACGGGGACTGACAGGGCGGGCGTGGCGACCAGAAGGGCCAGCAGGGCTTTCACATGCATGACAGCGTCAATCGCGCACCCGGGCGGGCGGCGCAAGCCCGGCGATTGCCAGATGGCATTTTGGTTTCTATTGCAACCGCTGAACTTGCCTCTTGAAAGTCCTCCCCAATGAAGCGCATTTTCACGGCTGTTATGCTTGCCTCTGCCACGCTCGCCACCCAGGCCCATGCCGGCTCGACCCGCCAGCTGATGGGGCCCGTCCTCACTGACCCCACGCCCGAGCAGCTGACCGAACGCTGCGACTTCTACCTCGGTGTGGTCGAATCGCGGCGCGAGACGTTGGTCAGCGACGAGGCCGAGCCCGGCGTGGCAAACGCGCTGGAAAACTACGACGACATCTCCGGCCTGCTCGGTGCCGCCGGGGGTGAGTTCACGCTCTACCGCGAAGTCCTGCTGACCCCGGAACTGCGCGACACTGCCGCCAAATGCGAAGTGCGGATCGACGAGGTGGCCGCGCGCATCTCGCTCTCGCGGCCGATCTACGACAAGCTGTCCGCCGTCGATGTGGCCGGTGAGGACCCAGCCACGCAGAAATATATGACCGAGACCTTGGCGGGTTTCGAGCGCAGCGGTGTGGCGCTGGAAGACGAACAGCGCGCCCGCGTGCAGGCCATTCGCGACGAGCTGGGCGAACTCTCTGCTGCCTTTGCCCGCAACATTGCCGAGGATGTTCGCAGCATCGAGGTTGCGCCCGCAGAGCTGGCAGGACTGCCGCAGGACTTCATCACCGCGCGCGAGGTCAAGCCCGATGGGATGATAACGCTGACCACTGCCACTACCGACTATCTGCCAGTGATGCGCTATGCGGACAGCGACGACCTGCGCCGCCGCTTTTCTGAAGTCTATTCGCAGCGCGCCTGGCCGCAGAACGATGATGTCCTGAAACGCATATTCACGCTGCGCGCCGAGCTGGCGAGCCTGCTGGGCCGGGATAATTATGCCGAGGTCGCCCTCGCCAACAAGATGCTCGACCGTCCGGAGAAGGTCACCGACCTGATGGCGTCGATCGAGGAGGTTTCGCGCCCGATTGCCGAGCAGGAATATGCCCGCATGCTGGGTGTGTTGCAGGATATGCAGCCCGGTGCCGAACGGATCGAGCCGTGGCAAAGCGGCTGGCTGGCCGACAAGACCAAGCAGGCGCTGTTCGACTACAACGCGCAGGAAGCGCGCCAGTATTTCACCTATGACAATGTCCGCGATGGCGTGTTCGAACTGGTCGAGCGGCTGTTTGAAGTCGAAATCCGCGACTGGGATACGCCCGTCTGGCACGAGGATGTCGGTGCCTACGAGATGGTCGATGACGGCACTGTGATTGGGCGTTTCTACCTCGATTCGCATCCGCGTCCGGGCAAATATACCCACGCCAACAACGTCTCGCTCTATCCCGGTGGCCGTGGGGAACCCTCGATCACGGCCGTGGTCCAGAACCTGCCCAAGGGCGACCACACGACCGGCCTGATGGAGCATTCGCAGGTCGAAACCTTCCTGCATGAATTCGGCCACGCGCTGCATGCGATGTTCGGCAGCACCCACCGCTGGTACGGCCAGCGCTACAACAAGGTCGAGTGGGACTTCATCGAAGCCCCGTCGCAGATGCTCGAGAACTGGGTCTTCGACTACGACACGCTGGCGACCTTCGCGGTCGACAAGGATGGCAACACGATCCCGCGCGAGCTGGTCGAGAAGATGAACCGGGTGCGCTATTTCAACCGCGGCATGTTCGAGATGGGGCAACTGGGCCTCGCCTCGACCTCGCTCAATTTCCACACCATGCCGCTGCCCAATGATCTGGGCGCGGCGACGCGTGAATGGCAGAGCGCCTATGCGACGATCCCGTCGCCCGAATATTCAGAGATGCAGGCCGCCTTCACCCACCTCGATGGCTATAGCGCCTATTACTACACCTATGCCTGGTCACGGGTCATCGCCGCCGATCTCTACGCCAGGTTCGAGGCGGACGGGCTCAACAACCCTGCTGTCTCCGGCGCCTATCGCCACAAGGTGCTGCAACCGGGCGCAACGCTGCCCGCCGCCGACATGGTGACGGACTTCCTCGGTCGCGAGGTCACCTTCGACGCCTTTGCCGGGGAAGTGGCGAAGAGCGTCGAGTAGCGCAGACTAGTAGGCGCGGGCGACGAGAATCCGCTCGACCGCCGGCTCGCCGGTAAAGATGCACGGCCCGCTGGCGGGTCCGGCATCGGCAGGCACGTTGCGGAAGGTCAGCTTCAACTCCTTCAGCCGCTCCTCCACCGCGTCGAGCGCCGCACCGGTGGGCTTCGACCAGTTGACCTCGACCCAGCCCGGGAAGGCCTTGTCTTCCGAGAAGAAGGCGGCCAGCGCCTCGAAGCTGTCGATGCTGCGGTCGATATTGGCCTCGCGCCGCGCACGCGCGACTTCCAGCATCCCGGCCTGCATCTCTTCCAGCATGGCGGGGACCTGTGTGGCGGCACCCTCGCGCGTCGGCGTCTGGAAGGCGGGCTTGCCGTTGTCGGCATTCCACAGCGCATCGCGGCGCAGCAGCGAGACGACGCCGTTCTCCATGTCGCGCCCGCCGACCTCGATGATGACCGGCGCACCCTTGCGGACCCAGTCCCAGCGCTTGGCGGCAGCCTTGCCCGGCCGCTTGTCGAGCAGCACGCGAACCGGCTCGCCCAGCGCGCTGGCATTGGCCAGAGAAGCGCGCAGATCCTCGCAATAGTTGAGCAGCGCCGCGTCCTCGTCCTTGTCAAGCAGCATCGGCAGGATCACCACCTGGAACGGCGCGATGGCCGGCGGCACGCGCAGCCCGTCGTCGTCGCCATGGGTCATGATCACCCCGCCGACGAGACGCGTCGAAACGCCCCAGCTGGTCGTGTGGGCGAGCGCCTGACCGCCCTCGCGGTCCTGGAAACGGATGTTGGAGGCTTCGGCAAAGCTGGTGCCGAGATAATGCGACGTGCCCGCCTGCAGCGCCTTGCCGTCCTGCATCATCGCCTCGATCGACCAGGTTTCCTCGGCGCCGGGGAAGCGCTCGTTCTCCGGCTTTTCACCAGCGATCACCGGCAGAGCGAGGACGGTCTCGGCAAATTCGCGATAGACTTCGAGCATCCGCAGCGTGTGTTCGTGCGCATCCTCGCGTGTTTCATGCGCGGTATGCCCTTCCTGCCAGAGGAATTCACTGGTCCTGAGGAACATCCGGGTCCGCATCTCCCAGCGCACGACATTGGCCCATTGGTTGAGCAGCAGCGGCAGGTCGCGCCAGCTCTGCACCCAGCGGCTCATCGCGTCGCCGATGATCGTTTCGGAGGTCGGGCGGACCACCAGCGGCTCGGTCAGCCTGGCCTCGGGATCGGGCACCAGACGCCCCTTCGCGTCCTGCACCAGACGGTGGTGGGTGACGACCGCCATCTCCTTGGCAAAGCCTTCGACATGCTCAGCCTCACGCTCGAAATTGGCGAGCGGGATGAAAATTGGGAAATAGCAGTTCTGGTGCCCGGTCGCCTTGATCCGGTCGTCGAGCAGGCGCTGCATCCGTTCCCAGATGCCATAGCCCCAGGGCTTGATGACCATGCAGCCGCGCACGCCCGATTCCTCGGCCATGTCGGCGGCGGAGATGACCTCCTGATACCAGGCGGCGAAATCGTCCGCGCGCTTGATGGTGAGGGCATGACGAATGGCAGACATGGGCAGGACCGGACGTGGCAAGGGACAAAGGGTTCGCGCCCCGCAATAGGCAGGGCGCGGCCCGTGTCGAGTGGTTTTAGACGTTTGTGCGTTGTGAACGCATTCAGATGATGGCGAGCCGAAAATGTTGCGACGACGCAAGCCAGCGCGCAGCGACCCTATCGGTCGTGAGCACTGGAAGTGCGTTGGCGCGACATTTGCAGGCCGTCAGGGCTGAATGCCATGCAACTCGCGCAAGCTTACTCGCCGAGCTTGTCGAGCTTGGCCTTCATCTCGGCCATCTGCGCGCGCATTTCGGCGAGCTGGTCCGATTCCTTGCTCTTTTCCGGATCGGCGCCCTGTTCGCCGGTGGCGGCGGGCGTTTTCGGCATGAAGGCGCTGGCAGCGGCGCGGAACATTGCCATATGGGTCTCGGCAATCTTGGCCATCGCCTCGGGCCCCATGCTGCTCTTGAACGCGTCCTGCAGATTGGTCTGGTTCTCGCGGAAATTATCCATCGTCGCTTCGAGATAGGGCGGCATCATCGCCTGCATCGAATTGCCATACATCGCGATCAGCTGGCGCAGGAAGCTGACCGGCAGCATCTGCTCGCCGCTGGATTCCTCTTCCATGATGATCTGCGTGAGGATGGTGTGGGTGATGTCGCTGCCGGTCTTGGCGTCGAGCACCTGAAAATCCTGTCCCTCGCGGGTCATGCGCGCGAGGTCGTCGAGCGTGATGTAGCTCGACGTGTGGGTATTATACAGCCGCCTGTTGGCGTACTTCTTGATGATGATGGGTTCGTCGCCCGTTGCCTTGTCCTTGCCCATATGCAGCAAAATCCTCTTGCATGAGGGGAAATGTTAGCACCTGCACAAGGGCTGTGGCAATCGCGGGTTACAGCACCTGTCTCAAAAAGCGACGACCAAGCCCGGTAAGTAGTTCATATTGCGACAAACCACACTGTGCAGCGACGGCCCGGAGGTCGAAGGGAACCTGCACAAAATCCCCTTCCTGCAAGCCCTTTGCCGCACTTGCGTCCACGACTGTGAGGTCCATCGAGACTCGCCCGACGATCGGCAGCTCCTGCCCCTCGTAGAGCAGCGCCGCCCCCGGACCGCGACAGCGCAGAAACCCGTCGGCATAGCCAAGCGACAATGTTGCAGTGCACATCGGCCGTTCGGCGGTGAAGATCGTGTTGTAGCCGACCCCATCGCCGGGCGCGAGATTTCGCACTTGCAGCACCTGCGCCTCGAGCGAGACGACCGGCGCAATTGTCCCGGCCAGTTCATCACGCGCTATGCCCCCGTAAAGCGACAGGCCGGGCCGCGTAAGGTCGAAGGCATAGTCGCCGCCCAGCGCAATCCCGGCGGAGTTGGCGAGGCTGCGTCGCCGGGCAGGCACAGTTGCGGCCATGTCCGAAAAGCGCGCCAGTTGCGTGGCATTGAGCGCCACGGCCTCATCTGCCGAGGCGAGATGGCTCATCAGGATATCGATATCGAGCGCGGCGATAGCCGGATCGCCCATCTCGCTCATGGGTACGCCGAGCCGGTTGATCCCCGTGTCGACCATCACATGGCAGATCCCGCCGCCTGCCGCCTGCCACAGGCTGGCCTGCTGTACGCTGTTGATGACCGGGACAACGCCGGTAGCCACGGCATAGGCGGCTTGCTGCGCGCTGGCAGGGCCATGCAGCACGGCTATCTGGCCGGGCGCAACATGTCCCAGCAGCGCCGGGACCTCACTGAAATGGGCGACGAAGAACTGGCGCGCCCCGGCCTCCAGCAAGGCTGGCATGACGTTGTCGATCCCCAGCCCATAGGCGTCGGCCTTGACCGCCGCGCCAGCCTGTGCGCTGCCCGACAGCCGGTCCAGCGTGCGCCAGTTCGCTGTCAGGGCACCTCTATCGACCTGCATTCGCAAGGTCGGCGGGGGTAGCTCAGGCATTGTCTTCGAAGTCGCGCGGCGGCCCGCCCTTCAGACCGAAAATCGCGACCACCAGACCGAACGCCACCACGGCCCAAGTGTACCACAGCCCGGCATAGGCGTTGCCCGTCGTCGCCACGATATAGCCCGCGATCAGCGGCAGGAATCCGCCCAGATAGCCCGCCCCGATATGATAGGGGATCGACATCGAGGAATAGCGGATCTTGGTCGGGAACATCTCCGCCAGCAGGGCCGCTACCGAGCCATAGGTCAGCGCCGACAGGAAGGCGATCACCAGCAACAAGCCGATAATGCCCACGATGTTGAGCAGGGGCGGGGTCTGGACCGAAAGGTCGTAGCCCGCATCCTCCAGCCAGGACTGCACGGTCGCACGGCGGCTCTCGGGAGCGAGCGAGGTATAATCATGCGCCTGCGTGCCGATCGTAACGTTCGCAGGGATGGCCGCAGCACCGGACGCTGCCTCCGTCTGCAGATCGTAGGGAATGCCCAGCGCCGTCAGGTCCGACAGCAGCTTGCCACAGTCGCTCTCCTGCACCTCGGCAAAGGCATCGTATTCGCAGCTTGCGCCCGAGACGACGACCGGCGCGGCCTCGGCACTGGCCTTGAGGCCCGGATTGGCCAGCGCGCCAATGCCCCAGAAGGCCGGGAACAGCACCACCAGCGACAACGCCGCCCCGATGACGATCGGCAGCTTGCGTCCGACCTTGTCCGACCACTTGCCGACCAGGATGTAGAACCCGACGGAGATCGCCGCTGCCGCCAGCATGATCCATTCCACGGTTAGCTCGTCGACCCGCATCGGCCCGCGCAGGAACGACAGCCCGGAAAAGAAAGCGGTGTACCAGATCGTCGTCAGGATGCCCGTCACACCGAACAGCGCGACGAAGATGCGGCGCTTGTTACCCGGATAGGTGAAGCTTTCGACGAAGGGATTGCCGGCGATCTCGCCCTCGGCCTTCATGGCCCGGAACACCGGGCTTTCGTTCAGCTTCAGCCGCATCCACAGCGAGATGCCCAGCAGCGCCAGCGACAGCAGGAACGGGATGCGCCAGCCCCATGCGGCAAACGCATCGGCCGGGATGAAGGCGCGGCAGCTGATCACCACGAGGATCGAGAGGATGAACCCGCCGACCACTGCCGCCTGGATGAAGCTGGTGTAATAGCCGCGCTTTTCCGGCGGAGCGTGTTCGGCAACGTAAATTGCCGCGCCGCCATATTCGCCGCCCAGCGCCAGCCCTTGGAGGATCCGCAACAGGATGACGATGGCCGGGGCCGCGAGGCCGATACTCGCCGCACTCGGCACCAGACCGACCCCGGCCGTGGCAATGCCCATCAGCGTGACCGTGACGAGGAACGTGTATTTGCGCCCGAGCTTGTCGCCCAGATAACCGAACAGCATCGCGCCCAGCGGACGGAAGCCGAAGCCGACGGCAAAGCCGGCCCAGACCAGCAGCAATTGCAGCGTTTCATTATCGCCGGGGAAGAAAGCTGCCCCGATCAGCGAGGCCAGCGTGCCGTAGATAAAGAAATCGTACCACTCGAACACCGTTCCGGCCGAGCTGGCGGCGATGACCAGACGGATTTCCTTTGGTGTCGGTTCATGAATTTGCGGATTCGTGGCTTCAGCCATTCTTGCCCCCAATTGATACTCAGCCTGCTGGCCTAGCTTGCCGAAGGGACGCTGGAAAGAGCCTGTGTCGCCGCTTTCCATGGGAGCAGGATCGCCCCATGGCGGGCGGCGAAGCTACGCGCCGGGCCGAGACAGTCGAGTCCCGGCCAGATCACCGCCGGATCGCCTGCGCCGTTTTCGCCTCCGAGCCAGTTCGCGATCCGATCATGGGCGGCGGCGATTTGGGCAGGCGTGCGTCCCATGGCCGCGCGGGCGAACAGGCTGGCTGCGGCCTGCCCCACCGCGCAGGCCCGCACCCGCATGCCAAGCTGGCTGATCTGCCCTGCCCCGTCGAGCGCAAGGTCGACCGCCAGAATACTGCCGCATGTCGCAGAGCGCGCCTCGGCATGCAGCGGCAGTGTCTCGATCGGGGGATAGTCGGCCAGATCGACGGCCAGGGCGAGCAATTCGGGCGTGTAGAGCCGCTCCGCGCTCATTCCTCGTCGCTCTTCAACCGTTTGCGGCGTTCGTCGATCAGCTGCACGAGATCGCGCGAGGCGGCATCGACAAACTGGTAGGTCCGCGCCTCCGCGATCCAGACGGGCCGTCCCTTCGCGCCCCAGATACTGTCGTAACCGAGCACGAGCAGCGAGAAGCCGATAACAACGACGATCAGGCCCTTGACCATGCCGAAGCCAAAACCGAGCACCCGGTCGATCGGCCCGAGGATCGATTTGCGCGAGCGCTCGCCGACCATGGAGGCGATCAGCTTCATCGCCGCGTAGGGGATCAGCAGCAGCAGCGCGAACGCCAGCATGGCCGCGCCGTTGGGGGTGCCGATATATTCGAAGATGGCGGCGGTGAGATCGACATGCAGGTAGCGGATCGCGAGGATCGCGAGAATCCAGGCGAGCAGCGACAGGACCTCCTGCACGAACCCGCGCATGAAGCCTCCGATCGCGGCAACCCCCACGATCACCAATACGATGATGTCGAACCCCGTCACTGCCGCGCAGATTATTCCGCCGACATCACCCGGTCAACGAGGCTGGCAATGTTGCCGACATCCTCGTGACGCATGTCGGGAACGTCCCGGCCCGATCCGGCCGGTCCGCAGGCCGCAGCAAAACCCAGCTTGGCCGCTTCGCGCAGGCGCAACGCGGAATGGGCAACGGGCCTGATTTCGCCCGATAGCGCAACTTCGCCGAACCAGACCGCCGCCATCGGCAACGGCTTGTCCGCCAGTGCGGAGACCAGCGCCGCCGCCACCGCCAGATCCGCGGCCGGGTCAGCCAGACGATAGCCGCCCGCAACATTGAGATAGACCTCGGCGGAAGAAAAGTTGAGCCCGCAGCGCGATTCCAGCACCGCCAGCAGCATCGCCAACCGACCATTGTCCCAGCCCACCACCGCGCGGCGCGGCGTCGCGCCCGATTGCAGCCGCACGATCAGCGCCTGTACCTCGACCAGCACGGGCCGCGTGCCCTCCATCGCCGGGAAGACCGCGCTGCCCGCAACCGGTGCATCGCGCGAGGGCAGGAACAGGCTGGAGGGATTGGCGACCTCGGCCAGCCCGGCCCCTTCCATCGCGAAGACGCCAATCTCGTCGACCGCGCCGAACCGGTTCTTGAGCGCGCGCAGGATGCGGTACTGGTGGCTGCGCTCCCCCTCGAAGCTGAGCACGACATCGACCATGTGTTCGAGCACGCGCGGGCCCGCAATGGTGCCGTCCTTCGTGACATGGCCGACCATGACCAGCGCGACGCCATTTTCCTTGGCATAGCGGATCAGCTCGAAGGCCGAGGCACGCACCTGGCTGACGGTGCCGGGCGCGCCCTCGATCGCGTCGGAATGCATGGTCTGGATCGAATCGACCACCAGCAGCGCGGGCGACGGCCCCTTCCCCAGCGTCGTCAGGATATCGCGCACCGAGGTCGCGGCAGCGAGCCGGATCGGGGCATTGCTGATGCCGAGCCGCGCGGCGCGCATGCGGACCTGCGCCGTCGCTTCTTCTCCGCTGATATAGAGCGCTTCCCCGCCGCGCCCCGCGATGGCGGCGGCGGCCTGGATCAGCAGCGTGGACTTGCCGATTCCCGGCTCGCCACCCAGCAGGATCGCCGAGCCGGGGACCAGCCCGCCGCCCAATGCGCGGTCGAACTCGGCAATGCCGGTGCCCTGCCGCGGTGCGGGCTGTTCGGCGATATCGAGCGGTTCAAAGCGGATCTCACGCCCGCCTGCAGTGAGATGGTGCTTGGCGGAAAAGGCCGTTTCCGCCGCCTCCTCCACCAGCGTATTCCACTCGCCGCAATCGCCGCATTGCCCCTGCCAGCGATGCGAAACCGCGCCGCATTCCTGACAGACATATCTTCTCTTGGGCTTGGCCATGCCTCTCGCGTAGCGGGAACATAAGCGGAACGCAATTGCCTTGACACACTAATCCCGTCAAAGACTTCCCATGCGCCAGAAGGAACTCCGCATTGCCCTCGTCTGCTATGGCGGGATCAGCCTGGCCGTCTACATGCATGGCGTCACCAAAGAGGTGTGGAAGCTGGCCCGCGCGAGCCGGGCCTATCACGCCAAGGACGGGACCGAGTGGCACACAACAGGCGTTGAGCGCGTCTATTGCGACCTGTTGCAGAAGATCGAGGCGCATGGGCAGATGCAGCTGCGGGTGCTGCCCGATATCATGACCGGGGCCAGCGCAGGCGGCATCAATGCCGTGTTCCTGGCGCAGGCGGTCCATTCTGGGTGTTCTTACGAGCCGCTGACCGATCTGTGGCTACAAAAGGCCGACGTTTCGGAGCTGCTCGACCCGGAGGCGCAAAGCTGGACCGGCTTTGCCAAGGGCTGGGCCGCGCCGGTGGTGCGCGCCCTGCTGACCCGACCGGGCAATGCGGTCAGTGAAAGCGTCGCCCCGGAGACGCGTGCCGAAGTACGCCGCAAGCTCTCGCAATTCGTCCGCGCGCGCTGGTTCGCCCCGCCCTTCTCCGGCATTGGGTTCTCGCGCATGCTGCATGATGGGATGACGGCAATGAAGGAGGCGGGCTGTAGCACCCCCCTGCTGCCGCCGGGCCATCCGCTCGACCTGTTCGTCACCGCGACCGATTTCCACGGCCATAACCAGCTGCTCCACCTCAACAGCCCCGAGGTCGTGCAGGAGAGCGAGCACCGCCTGCCGATCGGCCTGCGCGCACGGGTTCCGGCGACGGGCGGCATCGACATGGCCGACCCGCTCGGCCTGACACTGGCGGCGCGCGCCACGGCGAGCTTTCCCGGCGCCTTTCCGCCCTTGCGGATTGCCGAGCTGGACTCATTGGCGCACGAATATGGAACGGAGTGGCAGGGCCGCGAGGACTTCCTGCGCCGCATCCTGCCCGACCACTTCAAGCAGGGCGACCTCGACACGGTGGCGCTGATCGACGGCTCGGTGCTGGTCAACAAGCCCTTTGCCGAGGCAATGGAATCGCTCACTGGCCGCCCCGCCCAGCGCGAGGTTGACCGCCGCTTCGTCTATATCGACCCGCACCCCGACCGCGCGGCCCCAGACCCGCAGCAGGCGCAGCGCAGCGCCGGGTTCTTCTCGGTGATCTTCGGCTCGATCTCCTCGATCCCGCGCGAACAGCCCATCCGGGACAATCTGGAAGCGATCGAGCAGCAATCGCGCGAGGCGGAGCGGATGCAGCGCATCGTCGCGGTGCTGCGTCCCGAGGTCGAACGCACGGTCGAAAAACTGTTCGGCATGACCTTCTTCCTCGACAAGCCCACGCCCGCGCGGTTATCGCGCTGGCGGGCCAAGGCGCAGCAGGCCGCGGCCGAGCGCGCCGGATACGCCTTCCACGGCTACGCGCAGGCCAAGTTCAACGGCATTGTCGAACGCCTCGCCCAGCTGATCCACCGCGCCTCACCCGGCCGGACCTCGCTGAGCGTGGTCCCAGTTTCGGCCAGGCTGCACGCCGAGCTGTCGGCGCGCGGGCTCGACCAGCTGGTGACCGCGAGGGGCGGCGCAACACCCGGCGCCATCGCCTTTTTCCGCCAACACGACCTCGCCTTCCGAGTCCGCCGTTTGCGGTTGCTTGCCCGGCGGCTGACCCGCGAATGGGAGGACGATCCGGAGATTACCCCTGCCGCGCGCGAGGCCGCGCATGATGCGATCTATCAGGCGCTGGCGCTGCTGTTCGAGCGCGAGGGTGCGGGCGCTCTGGGAGAGGATTTTCCCGAGATCGCCGGGCGCGCCATGAGCGAACCGTGGGACGTATTGCAGACGATTGGCGAGCAGCGCAGGCTTGCCGCCATCGACGAGGAGGTCGACCGCCTGCTCGCCAATGCGCTGATGGAAATGCCCGACCGGCTGCGGCGCCGCATGCTGCTCGCCTATCTCGGCTTCCCGTTTTACGACGTCGTCACCCTGCCGCTGCTGCGGAACGAGGGCCTGACCGAGTTCGACCCGATCAAGGTCGACCGCATCTCGCCCGACGATGCGGAATCGATCCGTTCGGGCGGCGCGGCAGCCACCCTGCGCGGGATCGAGTTCTATCATTTCGGGGCGTTCTTCAGCCGCGCCTATCGCGAAAACGATTATCTGTGGGGCCGGTTGCACGGGGCCGAGCGCATGATCGACCTCGTCTGCTCGACGGTCGATCACGCCCCGGACGTCGCCACCTGCCGCTCGCTCAAGCGCGCTGCGTTTCTGGCAATCCTTGACGAGGAGCAGGAGCGGCTGCGCGCCGACCCCGGCCTGCTGGAACGGCTAAGGGCGGAGGTCGAGGAGCGGCTGGGTTAGCCGCCTCGCCTTAACCTCCCAAGGCGCCCTTGATCTTGTCAAAGAACCCGCGGCTTTCCGGGCATTCCTCGCCCGTTTCGGTTTCGCGGAATTCGCGCAGCAATTCCTTCTGCCGCGAAGACAATCTGGTGGGCGTCTCGACCGTGATCTCGACCACCAGATCGCCGCGCCCGCGCCCCTGCAGCACGGGCATGCCCGCGCCGCGTTTCCGCAGGTGCTTGCCCGACTGGATGCCAGCAGGAATGTCGATCTCGTGATCGCGCCCGTCAATGCCGGGGATGGCAATCGTCTCGCCCAGCGCGGCGCTGGTAAAGCTCACCGGAACGCGCGCGAACAGGGAGGTGCCCTCGCGGTCAAAGATCGGGTGCTTGGCGATGTGCAGGAAGATGTAGAGGTCACCGGCGGGCGCGCCGCCCGGCCCCGCCTCGCCCTTGCCCGACAGGCGAATGCGCGTGCCGTTGTCGACGCCCGGCGGAATTTCCACCTCGTAGCTCTGCATGGCATCGACCCGGCCCTCGCCGCGGCAATCCGGGCATGGCTGTTCGAGAACTTCGCCGCGTCCGCCACAATCGGGACAGGGCCGCTCGATCACGAACAGCCCCTGCTGGGCGCGCACCTTGCCGTGACCGTGGCAGGTGCGGCAACCGCGGGTCGAGGTACCCGGTGCCGCGCCGGAACCAGCGCAAGTCTCGCAGGCCGTCGCGACCTCGACCTCGATCTCGGTCGTCTTGCCGTTGAACGCTTCCTCGAGCGTGATTTCCATGTCGAAGCGCAAGTCGGCCCCGCGCCGCGGTCGCCCGCGCGCGGCCCCGCCGCCAAAGGCGCTGCCGAAAATGGTCTCGAAAATATCGCCGATATCGGCAAAATCACCCGCACCGGCCCCGCCGCGACCACCACCGCCAGCCATGCCTTGCTGGAAGGCCTCGTGACCATAGCGGTCATAGGCAGCACGCTTCTGCGGGTCCTTGAGGCAGTCATAGGCGACGCTGATCGCCTTGAACCGCGCCTCGGAATCCTGACAGCCCGGATTGCGGTCCGGGTGGTACTTCATTGCCAGCTTGCGATAGGCGGATTTGATCGTCGCCCCGTCGGCGGTCCGCTCGACCCCGAGCAATTCGTAGAAATCAACTTCGGTTGCCGACATCGGCAGACCCCCTGAGTGTCTATGGTGAGGGAGCCACCGGGCACCCGGCCCGGCGGCTCCCGCCACGTCACGTTTCGGGCTTAGCCCTTGTTCTCTTCGTCGACTTCAGAGAACTCGGCGTCGACGACATCTTCATCGGCATCGGCGGGCTGCTCGGCGCCCTCTTCTGCCGGTGCGGCCTCGGCCTGGCTCTTCTCGTAGATCTGCTGGCCCATCTTCATGGCCGCATCGGTCAGCGCCTGCGCCTTGACGTTGATCATGTCGACATCGTCGCTTTCGAGCGCGGTCTTGGCCTCGGCCAGCGCGGTTTCGACCGCCGCCTTGGTCTCGGCATCGACCTTGTCGCCATTCTCTTCGAGCTGCTTCTCGGTCGCATGGACAAGGCTGTCGGCCTGGTTGCGGGCTTCCGCCCCGGCACGGCGCTTCTTGTCCTCTTCGGCGAACTTCTCGGCATCCTGCACCATCTGTTCGATGTCGGAATCCGAGAGACCGCCAGAGGCCTGAATGCGGATCTGCTGTTCCTTGCCGGTGCCCTTGTCCTTGGCCGACACGTTGACGATGCCGTTGGCGTCGATGTCGAACACGACCTCGATCTGCGGCACGCCGCGCGGTGCGGGCGGGATACCGACCAGATCGAACTGGCCGAGCAGCTTGTTGTCCGCCGCCATCTCGCGCTCGCCCTGGAACACGCGGATCGTCACCGCCTGCTGGTTATCCTCGGCGGTCGAGTAGACCTGGCTCTTCTTGGTCGGGATCGTGGTGTTGCGGTCGATCATGCGGGTGAA
>CAYOSE010000043.1:0-21144 GCA_964406535.1 uncultured Sphingomonadaceae bacterium | reverse complement strand
AACCTCCGACCACCTGATTCGTAGTCAGGTACTCTATCCAGCTGAGCTACGGGCGCGCGGGAGGTGGCCACATAGGCAGGTCCCCCAAGCTTGGCAATAGCTAGATTACGATCGACCGGCGTGGATGCTGCGGCGGCCCACTCCCCCACCCGACCTCCCGGGCATTATCCTGTATGGGCGGTCGGGAGGGGGAGTGGGCTGGCGCCGCAAATGTTTCTGGGAACCTGAAACAAAGCTAGCCGCGCATTCTTTCAAGGAACCGGCGATCCATCGGTGCCAGCGGCAGCTTTTCCGCCTCTTCCGGCGTGAACCAGCCCCATTCCTGTCCATGGCAGCCCTGCACAGCGCCATTCCAGCGGGCCGAAGTGTAAAGCATCAGGACAATCGGCCGCTGCGCCCCCTCCTCTTCCAGCAGGGACGGGCGCAGATCATCGGCAGCAAGGTCGATACCAAGCTCCTCCGCAATCTCCCTGAGCAAGGCTTCCCTAGGGGTTTCGCCCGATTCCACCTTGCCGCCGGGAAATTCCCACAGCCCGCCATGATGCTTCCCGGAGAGCCGCTGCTGCAGCAGCAGGCGCCCCTTTTCATCGCGCAGGGCCAGCGCGACCACGGGCACAAATGTCGGAGTTCTTTTCACTTTGGCGCGCCTCATCAACCTTTCGTTAGGGTCTCGCTGCGAAAATCTTAACGTTCGGAGCAGTCACAGGGGACATCCGATGAATATGTTCGAGTCAATCAAATCGCTGCTCCGTGATCAAAGCGGAGCCACTGCCATTGAGTACGGTCTGATCCTGGCGCTGATCGCCATGGCGATGATCACCGGCCTGCAATCCTTTGCCGATTCGACGATCGGCATGTGGGAACGGGTCGAGAGCGACGTGGCCGAGGCACAGTCCAACTAGGCACCGAAAATCATCCCGGCCCTTAGGAGTTTGTCAACACATCGCTCGTAAACACCATTCTGTCCGGTGAGCAATTGCCGAGACCGGGTACCGAAGACTGAAAACCAGGAGACTGACATGACCTTTTTCAAGAACATGCTTCGTGACGAAGCTGGCGCCACCGCCATCGAATACGGCCTGATTGCCGCCCTGATCGCCGTTGCTGCGATCACTGCGATGCAGAGCCTCGGCAACTCGCTGGACGATACGTTCACGACCGTTTCCGACGAGCTGGACGAAGCCAACTCGGCCGCCTAATCCCTCCAAGGATTAGAAAAACATCAGGGGTGGCAGGGAAACCTGCCGCCCCTTTTGTTGTGCGCGGTAATCCTGTTGGTGGTTCCGGCCCTTTTCCACCTTGGCAGAACGAACCTAGCGCCCGCGCACCACGATCTTGTACCGCTGCCCCGGCACCACCTGGTCGTTCGCCCCCAGGCCATTGAGCACCCGGAAGCGCGTTTCCTGCGCGTCGGTATAAGCCATCCGCGCGGCGAGCGTCCGCACACTATCGGCCCGTGCCGCCGTCACGACATCGATCTTGCGCGGAATCACCGCCGCCGCCTCGTTCGCCGAGATCCGCCGCATCGACGAATACATCGAATTGAAGGTGCCCGACTGGCCTGCCGGGGTGATCGCGGCGAAGTGGAACGCCTGCGAGTTTGAAAATTCATAGGCGAATACGGTCACATCGACCTGCTGCTGGCCGTTATTGACGCGCGCCGTGCCATAGGCCGCGGGCAGCCCGTTCACTGTCGTCCGCTCGATCGACGAGGGGGCGATCTGCTGCTGGTCGCCGCCCAGCGCCGTAAACACCGCCCGCACATAGGCATTGAGATCATTGTTGTACGGGCCGGTGGAAAGCTGCGCCTTGCCGCCATCGCCATTGATCGAGACCGCGCGCGTCCCGTTGACCATGTAAAAGCCCTGCGGCGCGGCGAAGGTCAGCCGCAAATCGGGATGGATAAAGCTCTGCCCCTCGATCACGCCCTGTTCGGGGTCGTCACCATAGAGCAGCCCGTCGATCCGCGTCAGGAAGGTGTCGCGATTGGTGACACCCGTCTGAGTTCCAGCCAGCGCCAGCGCATTCTGTACCCGGCTGGCCGGATCTGGGTGAGTCGAGGCCCATTCAGGGATCGTCGCATCGCCCCGACCCTGCAATTGCGCGTCGAGCGAGTTCTGCGCGGCAAGGCTGGACAGCAGGGTCGCCATGGCACGCGGATCGTAACCGGCACTCTTGAGGTACTGCACACCGAGCTGGTCGGCCTCCAGCTCCTGCCCGCGCGAATAGCGCAGGGTCAGCAATTGCGAGCCCTGCAGGCTGAGATTGGCGAGATCCGGACTGCCCAGCACCGCGCCGCCAATGACCGCGCCCAGCAGGCCAAGCAGCTGGTTGCGCTGCGCCGCCGCCTGCCGCCGTGCGGAGTGACGCGCCGAGACGTGGCCGACCTCGTGGCCCAGCACCGCCGCCAGTTCCGCCTCGTTATTCATCAGCGTGACAAGCTGGCGTGTCGCATAGACATAGCCGCCGGGTACCGCGAAGGCGTTGTTGACCGAAGAGTTCAGCAGCGTGACGTCGAAAGCGGTCGGCGTCGTGGCGAGGCCCGACTGCACCGCGATGTTCTGTCCGACCTGCTGCACGTAGCGCGCCTGCGGGCCGGTCATCTCACCGCCGAATTCGGCAATGAACTGCGGGTGATACTCGGCGCCCTGTTGCGCCTCTGCCGCGGTGATCGGCGTCCCGGCGGCGATATTCGCACCCGGGACGGTGGCGCAGGCGGACATGGACAGCGCCGCCCCTGCCAGCAGGCCCTTGGTCATCAGCGATTTACGGAAGGCGGACATGCGAGGCTCCTCATGCAGCTACAGGGAGCGTCGGAAATGCCTCCGCACTCCTGATTTGTGATGTGTTGTAACAGGGAACCGCCCGCGCGCTCCGATGTTCCCCGCAGGCACTGGCACGGCAGCCGCACGGAGCGCGATCAGCCCAGCGTCTCGCCAATCGCGAGGAAGCGCTCCTCGCGCCGCTTCCGGAGCGTGGCGGGCTTGACCTTGGCCAGCGCGTCCAGCTCCTCGCCAATCGCCGCCGCGAGCGAGGCGATTGCCGTTTCCGGATCGCGATGCGCGCCGCCAATGGGCTCTGGCACGATCCGGTCGATCACACCCAGCGCCGACAGGTCCTGCGCGGTCACCTTCATCGCCTCGGCCGCCTGCGGGGCCTTTTCTGCCGTGCGCCACAGGATCGAGGCGCAGCCCTCGGGTGAGATCACCGAATAAACGGCATGTTCGAACATCAGCACGCGTTCGGCGCTGGCGAGCGCAACCGCGCCGCCCGAACCGCCCTCGCCCACGATGGTCGCGACCATCGGTACGCCCAGCGCCAGACATGCCTCGGTCGAGCGGGCGATCGCCTCGGCCTGGCCGCGCTCTTCCGCCTCGATGCCGGGAAAGGCGCCCGAGGTGTCCACCAAAGTCACCACCGGCAGGCCGAAGCGGTCGGCCATCTCCATCAGGCGGATCGCCTTGCGATAGCCCTCCGGCTTGCCCATGCCGAAATTGTGGCGGATGCGGCTTTCGGTGTCGTTGCCCTTTTCGTGGCCGATCAGCATCACGCGGCGACCGTCCAGCGTGGCGAGCCCGCCCATGATCGCCTCGTCATCGCCATAGGCACGGTCACCACCCAGCGGCATGAAATCGGTGAAGGCCGCCGCGACGAAATCGCGGAAATGCGGGCGCTGCGGGTGCCGCGCGACCTGCGTTTTCTGCCACGGCGAGAGCGAGGCATAGATATTGGCCAGCTGCGCCGCGCTCTTCGCCTCAAGCCGTTTCAGCTCCTTGGCGATATCGACCTCGCCATCACTGCCCGCTGCCTCGCGCAGTTCGGCAATCCGCGCTTGCAGGGCGGCGACAGGCTTTTCGAATTCCAGATGCGTTATCATGTCGCCCACGCGCTAACCGGAGCCGGGGCGGCCCGCAAGAGGATGCCGCGCATTCACCAGTGCGACGAGGCGCGAGGAATCGACATGGGTGTAGATCTGCGTTGTCGCGATATCGGCGTGGCCGAGCAGCGTCTGCAATACTCTCAGGTCCGCCCCGCCCTCCAGCAAATGGGTCGCGAAGGCATGGCGCAGGACATGCGGACTGACCCGCGCCGGGTCGAGCCCCGCCCGGCCAGCCAGCGCCTTCAGCAATTGGTAAAGGCGTATGCGAGTCAGATGTTTACCGCGCGAAGGAAAGAGAAAGTGCGAGCCCGGCTCGACCGCTTCCAGCCAGCGCGACAGCGCCTGCCGGGCGCGGCTGGAGACCGGCACCATCCGCTCGACAGCACCCTTGCCGCGAATGGTCAGGAAGGGCGCATCGCGCGGCACCGCGGCGCGCGGCAGTGCCACCAGCTCGCTGGCGCGCAGGCCCGAGCCGTACAACAATTCGATCAGCGCCAGCATCCGGATGGCCAGCGCATTGCCGCTTGCGGCCTCTTCCTCGGCCTGCCGCATGAGCTTCTCGACATCCTCATGGCTCAGCACCTTGGGCAGTTTCCGGCGCGGCTTCGGCTGCGGCAGCGCGGGCGACGGGTCGTCGGCGCGCAGCCCCTCATCGACGAGGAAACCGTAAAATTGCCGGAGCGCCGAGGCCTTGCGCGCCACGGTGGCGGGGGCGAGGTCGGCCCATCTGTTCGCCAGCCCCGCGATCGCGTCGCGATCCGCGTCCTCAAGCGAACCTAACAGGGCCTCAGCCCCCTCCAGATCACGGCGATAGGCGGCCAGCGTGTTCGCCGCCGCACCACGCTCGGCAGCGAGCATGGCGAGGAAGGTTTCGACCGCCTGGGTAATGGAACTAGCCTCTGGCCATCGCCTCGGCGGCGATCATCCGCGCCTCGGCATTGAGTCCGACCTGGTTGAGCGCGCGGACGATATGGAACAGCTGGCGCGGCGTCATCATGTCCCAGCTACCGCCCTGCATGCCGACCCCCGCCAGCAGCGCCACCAGCGCCGGATTGCCGACCTGCGCGGCGCGGTCGATCCGCTGGCTCCACACCGTGCTGCGCGTCAGGTTCAACTCCAGCCGACCGGAAAAGTCGCCGACCGCCTCGGCATCGAGCTTGCCGAGGCCAGCCAGCCCCGCCAACAGCAGCCGCGACTTGCGCTGGCCTGCACTGCCATCGTCGTCAATATAGGAATCGACATCCTCCCGGTCGACCTGTCCCGCCTGTGGCCACTGGGCGAACACCAGCAGGCCCCACCCCGGACTGCCGCGCTCGATCACCGAGCTCCAGCGCTGGGCATTGCGGTCGAGTCCCGCCGACAGCATCGAGGCCAGGATCAGCGGCGCGTCGTCGGCGAGGTCCTCGCTCACCGGCAGGCGCGCAGCGGCATAAGCGGTCAGCACCAGCGCGCCATATTCGGGCTCATCGCCCCACAGCACACGCATGGCATTCAGCCGCGCCGCAGGATCGGCCGCGACATAGGCTTCGCGCAGCACTCTGCCGGGCTGCTTGTCCTCTCCGGCGACGATATCGCTGGCATAGAGCTGCGAGTAGAGGTCGACTATCGCCGCCGATGACAGCACACCGCGACGCGCGGCCAGCGGCGCCGCCGCCACGCGCTGCGGCAGGGCCACCGCCGGGATCAGCGAATCGTAGATGCGATAGCGCGACGGTGCCTGTTCTTGCAGCGCCTCGGGGATGTCGCCCCCCAAGGCCCGCGCGAGGCCAAAGCGCCACGGCGTCAGCTCCTCGACCCCGTCCCATTCGACATTGACCGCCCGGCCACCGATCCCGGCTGCCCCGGCATAGCGCTGCGCCAGCCGGACATCCACTTCCGGGGCCTCGCCCGTGCCCAGCGCCCGGTTCAGCCGCCGCTCGGCATAGCGTGTCTCGCCCTGATAGGCCGAGCAGATCGCCTGCAGCAGCACCCAGTCTCCATCCTCGCGCAGATCGCCCTTCAGCCGCGCCACCGGGCACATGCCGAGGATATCGCCCGTGGCGAGATAGGCGTCGAAGGCGGCGTCGGTCAGCGCGCGCTCGTAATTGTCGGAATCGACATCCTGCACCAGCGCACGGGCCATGGCCGGCTCGCCCATGGTGTTGAGCACGCTGGCCCGCAAGCCCGCGAACTCGACAGCGCTCATGCCGCCCGGCGCATCCATGCGGCTGACCAGCGCGCGGCGCAGCAGGATATGCCCCCAGCGCGAGACCATTGGCCGCTGCGTGCCTGCCAGCGCGGCACGCACCAAAGCGGCGGGCTGTCCGGCCAGCGATTGCGAGGGAAAGCCACCCTCGGCCGAGGAAATTACTCCGATTCGCGCCGTGGCGCGACGCGCGGCGGGCGGAATGTCGAACTTGGCCCTGAGCCCGAACAGCTCGTTGATCTCCTGCTCGTCCATCTCCTCCAGCTCTTCAAGGCTGGGGAAATCCTCGGGCAGCGGCAGCGGCACGCCGTCCTCGCCCGTCAGGATACCGGGCAGCGGCTGGATCACCGGACCGGGACCGATGCCGGGCACTGGCTCAGGCTGGGCGACACCGGGCTGCGCGGTCGGCGCAGGCCGGGTCGGCTGCGCGGGGCGGGCCGTCTGCGCTGGCTGCGGCGGAGGCGGAGCCGGCGGGTCGCTGAAGATCGGCGGCAGCAGGTCCTCCGGCGAGGCCAGCGCCAGCGAAGAGCTGAGCCCCAGGGCGAGCCCGCCGATCAGCCATGCCCGCTTCATCAATTCCGCTCTCCATCGGCATCGTCCATGCCAGCCACGCCCGTCTGCGGTACGGCCAGCTGCACCGGCTGCTCGATCAGGCGCTCCTCGACCCGCCCGCCGTCGATCCAGGCCACGGCCAGGACGACGAACACGACGGCCAGCAATACGATCAGCAATTTACCGCGACCCCTGAACATAACTTTGGCGTGCATGGCTGTGGCGCATAACTCTCAATTCCCACTCGCTCCGGGCGAGCAAACTTGCGCGAGCGGTTAGCGCAATTATAGCCCCAACGGCAATGAACATCGAACCAACCGACCATCAGGACCAGCCCGGCCCGGCGCAGATCGCGGAGGTTGCCGCACGCGTCGCCCCGCGGATCGACCGCCCGATCGTGCTGGTCGGCATGATGGGCGTGGGCAAGTCGACCGTCGGGCGCAAGCTGGCCGCCGCGCTCGGCGTCCCGTTCTGCGATGCCGATGACGAGATCGCCAAGGCCGCGCAAATGTCGATCCCCGATATTTTCGAGCAATTCGGCGAGGCGCATTTCCGCGATGGCGAACGGCGGGTGATCGCCCGCCTGCTCGAGGGCCGCAAGGGTGTGCTGGCAACGGGCGGCGGCGCCTTCGTGCAGCCTGATACGCGCGCGCTGATCCTCGATCAGGGGCTTGCCGTATGGCTCGACAGCGATGTCGATACGCTGGTGGCGCGGGTCAGCCGCAACGACAAGCGCCCGCTGCTGCGCGGCGGCAATGTCCGCGAAATCGTCACCCAGATGAAGGCGGAGCGCGAAAGCGCCTATGCCATGGCGCCGATCCATGTCAGCAGCGGCACCGGCCCGCATGGCGAAACCGTGGCCCGCATTCTGGAGGCGCTCGACCAATGTCTGTAACCCGCGTGGAACTCGCCGGCCGCTCCTACGAGGTGCGCGTCGACAGCGGCCTGCTGGCCAATGTCGCGCAGCATTGTGCGCCTTTCCTCCGCAAAAGCGCCGTGCCGATCATCACCGATGAAAACGTTGCGTCCCAGTGGAAAGGGCCGGTCGCCAAGTCACTCGCCGATGCCGGGCACGAGGCGCATTTCCTCGTGCTCGAAGCGGGCGAAGCGGCAAAAAGCTGGATCGTGCTGGAGCAGGTGACCGACTGGCTGCTCGAACAGGGGGTCGAGCGTGGCGATCATGTGCTGGCGCTGGGCGGCGGCGTGATCGGCGACCTGACCGGCTTCGCCTGCTCGATCCTGAAGCGCGGCTGCGGCTTCGTCCAATTGCCGACCACTTTGCTGGCGCAGGTCGATTCCTCGGTCGGCGGCAAGACAGCGATCAATTCGCGCGCGGGCAAGAACCTGGTCGGTGCCTTCCACCAGCCAAGCCTCGTGCTGGCCGACCTCGATGCGCTGGCCACGCTGCCCGTGCGCGAGCTGCGCGCAGGCTATGCCGAGGTCATCAAATACGGTCTGCTTGGCGATGCGGACTTCTTTGCCTGGTGCGAGGAGCATGGGACCAAGGTGATCGCGGGCGACCATTCGGCACAGGAATATGCCGTCACCACCAGCGTTCAGGCCAAGGCGCGGATCGTTGCCGAGGACGAGCGCGAGACCAGCGGCACCCGCGCCCTGCTCAATCTCGGCCATACGTTCGGCCATGCGCTGGAGGCCGAGACCGGCTTTTCATCGAAGCTGCTGCATGGCGAAGGGGTGGCGCTGGGGATGGTGCTGGCGGCGCGCTATTCGGCGCGGCGCGGGTACATCAGCGCGGAGGATGCCGAACGCGCGGCGGCGGCGATTGCGGCCTCCGGCCTGCCGAGCGAGATCGCGGCGCTGGGGCTGGAATGCGACGGGCAGGCGCTGGCCGATCACATGCTGCACGACAAGAAGATGGATGCAGGCACCCTGCCCTTCGTGCTGCTGCGGCGCATCGGCGAGGCCTTCCTCGACCGCGAGGTGGCGCTGGACGATGTCGCCGCCTTTCTGGACGAGCAGCTAGGAGGCTAGATTGGGATAGCCCCTCTTCGGGCCACTCTCCGTTCGTGGTGAGCCTGTCGAACCACGAACGTGGCTCTCCCGTTCATCCTTCGACAAGCTCAGGACGAACGGTTCAAGACCGAGGCATCACAATCTACCTCAACAGCACCAGCTCCTCGGCCATCGTCGGATGGATCGCCACCGTCGCATCGAAATCGGCCTTGGTCAGGCCCGCCTTCACCGCCACCGCTGCCGCCTGCATCACCTCGGCGGAATCGGGGCCGATCATGTGCAGGCCGACGATGCGGTCGTTATCGCCCTCGCAGATCATCTTGTAGAGCGAGCGCTCATTGCGGCCCGCCAGCACGTTTTTCATCGGGCGGAAATCGCTGGAATAGACCTTGATCGAGCCGAACATGTTGCGCGCCTCGCCCTCGGTCATGCCCACTGCGGCAATGGGCGGGTGGCTGAACACGGCGCTGGGAATGCAGTCGTAGGAGACGGTGGTGGGCTTGCCGCCGAACACCGTGTCGGCGAACGCCTGCCCCTCGCGGATCGCCACCGGGGTCAGCTGCACCCGGTCGGTCACGTCGCCCACCGCATAGATGCTCGGCACATTGGTGCGGTTGTATTCGTCGACCTTGATCTCGCCCTTGCCGCCCGTTTCGACACCCACGGCATCGAGCCCCAGCCCTTCGCTATTGGGCAGGCGACCGGTGGCGAAGAGGACGCAATCGACCTCCATGTCGTCGTGATTGGTCATCGAGACCTTCAGGCTGCCCGCCTCGGTCTTTTCGATACTCCGGAACTCGGCATTGAAGCGGAAATCGATGCCTTTCATCAGGCTGATCTGCAGCAGCCGGTCGCGCAGGCTCTCGTCATAGGCGCGCAGCAGCGTGTCCGAGCGGTTGATGATCGTCACCTGGCAGCCGAATTCGTTGAAGATGCCCGCGAACTCGTTGGCGATATAGCCGCCGCCCGCGATCAGTACGCGCTTCGGCAGTTCATCGAGATGGAACGCCTCGTTGCTGGTAATCCCCAGTTCCTGGCCCTTACAGCCCGGCACGTGCGGCCGCGCGCCCGTGGCGACAAGGATCACCTTGGCGGTATGCTTGCTGCCGTCGGCCAGCGTCACTTCGTTGGGGCCGCTGATCGTCGCGCGCTGGTCGAAGATGGTCACTTCATGGCGTTCGAGCGTCTGGCGATAGAGCCCGTTCAGCCGGTCCACATCCTTCAGCACATTGTCACGCAGCACCTGCCAGTCGAAGGTGGCGTTCTCGGTCGTCCAGCCGAAATTGCGCGCATCGGCCAGATCCTCGGCGAAATGCGCGCCGTAGACGAGCATCTTCTTGGGCACGCAGCCGCGGATGACGCAGGTGCCACCGACCCGGTATTCCTCGGCCACCGCCACTTTCGCGCCATGCGCGGCAGCGACGCGGCTCGCGCGCACCCCGCCCGATCCCGCGCCGATGGTGAACAGGTCGAAATCGTAGTCGGACATGGCAACTTTGGCTCCTCGCAAAAGACAGCGTGCATATGGAGCGCCGGGTCGCGAAAGCCAACCGGCTTAGCCTAGGCTCGCACCAAGCTCAGCTTTCGAGGAACAGCGTGTAGTCGCGCATGAACTGGAAGGCGCGCATCTCCAGCACCGAGACCAGCGTATCGTCTTCGATCCCCGCCCGGCGCCGCAGCATCCGGCGCACCGCCGCCTTGGACGGCTCGCTCATGCCGATCGTGGCGACGAAGACGTCGGGCTCCTGATTGAGATCGTTGGCGAGCAACAGCTCGACATTCTGGGGGTCGAACCCGAAGCCGAGAAAGGCAAGGCGCTTGGCACTGCCCATGATCGACTGCATCTGGTTGAAAAACAGGCGGTTTTCCTGCCGCTCGGAGAAGGTCGCGAGGCTCTGGGCGATGGCATTGATCGCGGCGGGTTCTTCCGCCCCCCATTCTGCATCGGGGCCGTCGCCCGCCTGCCACGGCAGCCGTCCGGCATTGCCATAGGCGTGGACGACATTGAGCTTCTCGTCGACCAGCTGGCGTGCCTCGTCCAGCGCCATGCCGAAGGCCATCGCGACGATGAACGGCAGGTAATGCTGGATCGCGCGATCATAGTTGAAATTGATGATCGAGAGCTTGTCGAAGCACTGGTCGGCCTTGGCCCGGGGCACGCCCGCAGTGACTAGCCGGCCGAGCTGGAACAGCCAGTTCTCCTCGCCCCGCAGCGGCAGTTCGGCACTCGTGCGCGGTTCGCGCGCCAGTGGCGAGAGCGCCTCGGCCTGCAGGGTGTAATGGACGATGGCCAGCTTGCCTGCCGCCTGCACCAGCGGATCGTGGCCGTGCTGTTCAAGGATGGCGTCGATAGAATGCGCGATCCGGGCCGAGGTGCGGATGGCCGCCCCGGCCTTTCGCAGATCCCCTTCCTTGGCCCCCAGCCGTGCCGCCGACTTGGCGTAATGCTTGGCGAGGATCTGGATGTCGCGCGTCTGCAAATCGCTGCCGAGGCGCGCGAAATCCATGCCCTGCGCGATCTTGCCGAGCATTTCGCGCCCGTCGGGCATGGAAATCTCGCAACTCGCGCCCGCACCCACGACGAGACAGGTCTTGCTACGAATCATGCGTCAACCATCGCTGAAATGCTGGGCCTCCGGTGCCTTAAGACAGGAGCGGCGACCCTAGGGCTGCGTAGTTAAGATTTGGCTAGGGAAGGAAAGGTGGGCGAAACTGCGCCTATTCCCCCAACCCCGCCGCCCGCAGCAGCGCCTCGGTGCTGGCGTCAAAGCGCTCGCCGCCCTGCTCGATCTTCTTGGCGATGGCCTTGCCCAGCTCGACCCCGAACTGGTCGAACGGGTTGATGTCGAGCAACACGGCGGCGGCAAAGGTGCGATGCTCGTAGAAGGCGATCAGCGCACCGAAGGTCGCCGGGTCGATATCGTCGGCAAGGATCGTCGCCGAGGGGCGGTCGCCGGGATAGAAGCGCGCCGGGTTCTCGCTCGTCTTGCCCGCCATCAGCGCGGCACCTTGCGCGAAGCAGTTCATCAGCAGGATCCGGTGATGCGCCGGGTCGAGCGCGTCGCCCGCCTCGATACTGGCGATGAAGTCGATCGGCACCAGATGCGTCCCCTGGTGAAGCAGCTGAAACACCGCGTGCTGGGCATCGGTACCCACCCCGCCCCAGGTGATCGGCGCGGTCGGGCCGGAGGGCTCGCCATCGACGGTCACGCTCTTGCCGTTCGATTCCATCTCCAGCTGCTGCAGATAGTCGGGCAGCATCCTGAGGCGCTCGTCATAGGCGAACACGGCGCGCGTCTGGGACCCACGGATGCGGCTGTAGAACAGGTCGGCAAAGGCCGCGAGCAAGGCCAGGTTCTCGCGCCCGTCGACGTCGCGGAAGTGTTCGTCCATCCGCGCCGCGCCGTCGAGCATCTCGACAAAGCCGTCCGAGCCGATGGCGACCGCAATCGGGAAACCGATCGAGGACCACAGCGAGTAACGCCCGCCCACGCTCTCGGCGAAGGGCAGGATGCGGGTTTCGTCGACGCCCCAGGCGACCGCCTTTTCAGGAGCGGCGGTCAGTGCGATGACGCGGCCACCGGGATCGGCAACGCCGCTCTCGCTCAGCCAGGTCAACGCGCTCTGGGCGTTGGTCATGGTCTCGATCGTGGTGAAGGTCTTGGAGGCGACCGCGATCAGCGTGGTGGCCGGATCGCAGGCGGCAAAGGCCTCTTCCAGCGCCACGCCGTCGATGTTGGAGACGACATGCACATCGACCTTGGCATCCTCGCGCGCCAGCGCATCGATGGCGAGCGCGGGCCCCAGCGCCGAACCGCCAATGCCGACATGGATCAGGTGCTTCACCTCGCCCAGTGCGCCATCGTGGATCGCATCGACCATCGCCAGCATCCGCGCGCGCAGCGCCTCGGCTTCCTCGACCGAAGTCGCCTTGCCCACGCCGCGCAGCGCCGAGTGCTCGGCGGCGCGGTTCTCAGTCGGGTTGACCACCTCGCCCGCGAACAGCCGCCGCCGCATCTCGTCGAAATCGGCAGCCTCGGCCAGCGCCTCGAAATCAGCGAGCAGGCCATCGGTCAGGTGGGTCTTGGACCAGTCGAAGAGGATGCCACCTTGTGCCAGCTCGATCCGGCTCGACAGCTTGCCCAGGCGACCGTCATCGGCATCGAACAATTCCGCCAGCGTGGGATCGGGGTGCAGCGCCAGCCGCCTCCAGGCATCGTCTCTCGTTTCGGTCACGGTTCTCGCTTTTCCTCATGCTGCCAGTTTGCTGCTCAGGGTCAGGGCTCACCAGTCACATGATCCGTGGTGGCTGCCATGCGGGATGAAATGTGAGGAAAACCGCGCAATGCGGGGCTTGTCCCCCGGGTAAGCGGTTTGACGAAACAGTTCGCCCGCATGGCGCCATCCTCCGGACTTGGCCAGAACGACGTAGGGCCGCGTCGATCGGTTATCAAATAGTCCCACTATTCTCTGCCCTCTCTTCTCGCCCTGCGCCGTTCTGGCTCAAGCCAAGGCCATGTGCCTAGTGAGCCCTGACCCTCTGCGAAGGGCTACGCGATAGAGCCATGATTACAAGGGCGCAGATGGGCCACACCCGGCAATCCGTCGCGCCATCCGCACACCTGCGCGCTTGACGCGGCGCGCCGGGCGAAACATGACGCGCCCGATGACCGAGATCACACCGCGCGAAATCGTCGAGCCCACCCCAGCCAAACCCGCCGAGGAGGAGGACTGGAAGAGCTTCGTCATGTTCTGCCTCAAGCTGGTGCTGATCGTGCTGGTGTTCCGCAGCTTCGTCTTCACCAGCTTCAACATCCCGTCCGAGAGCATGATGCCGCGCCTGCTGGTCGGCGATTACCTGTTCGCGGCCAAGTGGCCCTATGGCTATTCGAAGTACTCGCTGCCGCTCGACGCACCGCTGATTCCGGGGCGCATTTTCGCCAGCCAGCCCGAACGCGGCGATGTCGTGATCTTCAAGCACCCGATCGACAATTCGGACTATATCAAGCGCGTCATCGGCCTGCCCGGTGACGAGGTGCAGATGGTCGATGGCATACTGCACCTCAATGGCGAACCCGTCGGCCATGAGCGGATCGAGGATTTCGTTATCCCCGTGCGCCCCGGCGATGGCTGCGCGCGGATGCGCTTCGAAGAGGCCCAGCCCGATGGCAGCTATTCCTGCCGTTACCCGCAGTTCAAGGAGACACTGCCGAACGGCGTCACCTACAACACGCTCGATTTTGGGCCCGAAGTCGCCGCCGACAATACCCCGCCAAGGATCGTGCCGGAGGATGCGCTGTTCCTGATGGGCGACAATCGCGACAACTCGCTCGACAGCCGCTTCGTCGCCGAGCCGGGTCGCGGGATCGGCATCGTCCCTCAGGAGCTGCTCGTGGCGCGGGCCAGCTTCATGTACTTCTCGACCGACGGCCATGCCGAATGGCTCAAACCCTGGACCTGGTTCACCGCCGCGCGCTGGGGGCGGATCGGGGAAGGCATTTGAGCGGCGCTCCGCTCACGCCCGATCCGGCCACTCTGGCGTGGCTGGACGAGGCAGGCTTTACCGTCAGCGAGCCGCATCTGTGGGTGCAGGCGCTGACCCACGGCAGCCTCGGCGAGGCGCGCAATTACGAACGGCTGGAGTTTCTCGGCGACCGGGTGCTGGGCCTCGTCATCGCCGAATGGCTTTATGACCGGCATGACGGCGCAGAGGGAGAGCTGGCGCAGCGGCTCAACGCGCTGGTCAGCCGCCAGACCTGCGCACGGGTCGCGCGGGCCATCGGCGTTCCCGAGCATATGCGGCTGGGCAAACAGGCGCGCGACGATGGCGCGGCGGACAGCGATAACGTGCTGGGTGACGTCATGGAGGCGCTGCTCGCCGCCAGCTTCCGCGACGCCGGGTTCGAGGCCACGCGCGACCTGATCCGCACGATCTGGGCGGCAGAGGTCGAGGGCCGCGCCGGCCAGACCAAACATCCCAAGAGCGCGCTGCAGGAATGGGCCGCCAGCCACCGCCGCAAGCCGCCCCATTACGAGGTGATCGACATGTCCGGCCCCGACCATGCGCGACGTTTCACGGTGCGCGTCTCGGTCCGCAATGTCGGCATGGCCGAGGCCACGGCGAACGGCAAGCAGGATGCCGAGACCGAGGCCGCGCGCCTGTTCCTGGAGAAACACGCATGAAAAGTCGGATGACCTTTCATTATTCCGCCTGTCCTGAGCCCGTCGAAGGACGGCTTTTCACTTTGATCGCAGCATTGGAAGCAAAGACCGTGCTTCGACAAGCTCAGCACGAACGGAATTGGAATGTCTGAAACCTCCTCACGCTGCGGCCTCGTCGCCGTGCTCGGTGCGCCCAATGCCGGCAAGTCCACGCTGGTCAATGCGCTGGTCGGCCAGAAGGTCGCGATCACCTCGCCCAAGGCGCAGACGACGCGCGCCCGGCTGCTCGGCATTGCGTTGGCCGAAACCGCGGCGGGCGAGCCGACGCAGCTGATTCTGGTCGATACGCCGGGTATCTTTGAACCCAGGCGCCGCCTCGACCGGGCGATGGTCAGCGCCGCCTGGGAAGGCGCGGTCGCTGCCGATGCGGTGCTGCTGGTGGTCGATCCGATCAAGCAGCGCCGCCACGAACTGATGCCGCTGCTCGAATCGCTGAAGGACCGGCCCGAGAAGAAGCTGCTGATCCTCAACAAGGTCGATGCGTCGAAGAAGGAGCCGCTGCTGGAACTGGCGCAGGAGCTGACTGCCATGGTCGGCTTCGACGAAGTGTTCTTCGTCTCCGCGCTGACCGAGGACGGCATCCCCGAGTTGAAGGCGCATCTGGCCAGTACCATGCCCGAGGGGCCGTGGCACTACCCGGAGGAGCAGGTCTCCGACGCCTCAGAGCGGCTGCTGGCCGCCGAGATCACCCGCGAGCAGCTCTATCGCCAGCTGCGCGACGAACTGCCCTATGACAGCGCGGTGCGGCCCGAGAGCTACACCCACCGCAAGGATGGCAGCGTCGAGGTGCACCAGCAGATCGTGGTCGGGCGCGACACCCAGCGCGCCATCGTGCTAGGCAAGGGCGGCAGCCGGATCAAGGCGATTGGCGAGGCGGCGCGGGGTGAACTGGCCGAGCAACTGGGCTGCACGGTGCACCTGTTCCTGCATGTGAAGGTCGACCCGAACTGGGCCGACAACCGCGAGATCTACGAGGAAATCGGGCTCGACTGGGTGCGCTAAGGTTTTTTCGCTTACGCGGGCTGGTGCCGCAACCGTTTCAGCAAGGCTGAAACAGATATCAGGACGCACTTGGCCGATAGCTGTAGCGCACGAGGCTCGCCAGTGCGGCGACCAGCGCCAACACACAGCTGACCGCAAATGGGCCGACCCCCATTCCCAGGCCTGCGGCAAGCAGCAGGCCGACCGCAACCGCGCCCATCGTCTGCCCCAGCAGCCGCGAGGTGGAGAGCAGCCCGCCTGCCGCCGCCGCACGGTTGCGCGGGGCCCGCCCGATCACCAGCCGCGAATTGGGGCTGAAGAACAGCCCGAAGCCAAGCGCGGTCAGCGACAATCGCCAGGCAATGCCCCATTCCCCCGGCACCTCCGGCATCGTGGCCAGCAGCACCAGCCCGGTAATCACAATCGCCATGCCCGTAACGCCGAGCTTGGTCGGCGCGATCCGGTCGGACAACCAGCCCGCCAGCGGGGCGATCACCAGCATCGTCAGCGGAAACGGCAGCAGCAGCAGGCCGACCATCTGCGGGGCATATCCCATGCCCTCTTCAAGCTGGAACGGCAGCGCCAGCAGCAATATGCCCGCAGCGACAAAACCTGCCATGGCAGCCAGCACCGACAAGCCCAGCGCGGGCGTCTCCAGCAGGTCCACCGGCAGCACCGGTTCGGCGCGACCGCGCTCGCGCCGAACCAGCAGCCAGGCCGAGACCCCACCCGTCAATGCCAGCGCAACGCCGGGTGCCACCCAGCCATGCGCGCCCATTTGCAGTCCGCCGATAACCAGCAGCATGGTCAGGGCGCTCCAGCCCCCGCTCACCCATTGCACTGCCACGTCGCGCGGTTCGGGATCGGGCAGCGCCCGGCCCAGCAGCAGCGAGACAATGGCGAACGGCGCGGCGGCGACGAACACGATCTGCCATTCAAAATGGCCGACGATATAGCCGCCCAGCGTTGGTGCCAGCGCACCGGAGGAGGCGACAATCACGCTGTTAATGCCCAGCCCCGCACCAAGACTGCGGGCAGGATAGATCTGCCGCAACAACGCCGCCAGCACGCTCAGCGCCATGGCCGCGCCAATGGCCTGCAGTGCCCGCAGCGCCAGCAGCACGACGAGGTTGTCCGCCAGCAGGCACAGCGCCGAGGCGATCATGAACAGCAATTGCCCGTACTGAAAAATGGTGCGGTGGCCGATCCGGTCGCCGAGCGAGGCGAAGGGCAGCAGCAGCATGACCAGCACCAGCTGGTAGACCGTCACCACGCTGGTGACGACGCCGTTGGTAACGCCGAGGTCGCGCGCAATTGTGGGCAGAGCGACATTGGCGATGGCCCCGTCGATCACCAGCAGCGAAGTGCCGAAGCCGGCCGCCACGATCGCCCACCACCGGCGCGGCATGGGCAGACCGGGATGTTCATCCACCGGCGCGCGATCCGCTGGCGGATTACGGTCCGGCTCGCCGGCGGTCGTGGAGGGATCGAGCATCATCGCCATGTGTGCGCGATAGGCAAATCTTGCAAGTCGTCGTCGCGCAGCGACCCGCACCGCCCGACCGGGCGAATGGCGATATCGCCTACTTGGCCGCGGCCTTTTTCTTCGCCGGAGCCTTCTTCTTGGCCGGGGCCTTGCGCTTCTTCTTCGTCGTGCCCTTGGCCGCACGCGCATCGATCAGCTCGATGGCCTGCGCCTCGGTCACGTCCTCGGGCTTCACGTCCTTGGGGATGGTCGCATTGGTGCTGCCATCGGTCACGTAAGGCCCATAGCGGCCCGGCATGACCTTGATCTCGCCGCCGCTGGCCGGGTGCGTGCCGAGGGTCTTGATCGGCTCCGCCTTGGTCCGCCCGCCGCCCTTGCGGTTCGCCGCTTCGGCCAGCAGCGTCACCGCCGCGTTCATGCCGGTGTCGAACACGTCGCGGGTCGAGGTCAGCTTGGCATATTTACCGTCGTGCCTGAGGTATGGCCCGTAACGGCCGATATTCGCTTCGATTTCCTTACCCGTCTCGGGATGCTCGCCGACGATGCGTGGCAGGCTGAGCAGCTTGAGCGCCCAGTCCAGATCGAAATCGTCGAGATCCTTGGGAATGCTGGCGCGCTTGGCTTCCTTGCCCTCGCCCAGCTGGACGTAAGGGCCGAAGCGCCCGGTCTTGCGTTCAACATTGAGACCCGTTTCCGGGTCCTGCCCCATCACCGCATCGTCCGAACCGTCATCGTCGCCGGGCTGGCCGAATTTGCGGCGGAACTTGCACTCCGGGTAATTGTCGCAGGCGATGAACGCGCCGTAACGCCCACCGCGCAAGCTCAGCTTGCCGCCCTCGCGGCCCTCGGCGACGCATTTGGGGCACTGGCGCGGATCGCTGCCGTCTTCCGGCTTGGGGAACAGATAGTCCGAGAGGTACTCGTCGAGCACCTCGGTCACTTCGCTCGGCAGCCGCTCCATGACCTCGTCGGCCTTGGGCTTGAAGTCGCGCCAGAACTGGCTCAGCAACGCCTTGTATTCCTCACGCCCGCCGGAAACCTCATCGAGCTCGTCCTCCATGCCCGAAGTGAAATCATAGGCGACGTAGCGGGGGAAGAAGCGTTCGAGAAAGGCTGTCAGAAGACGGCCCGAATCCTCGGCAAAGAAACGGTTTTTCTCCATCCGCACATAGTCGCGGTCGCGCAATGTCTGGATGGTCGAGGCGTAGGTGGACGGGCGCCCGATCCCCAGCTCCTCCAGCCGCTTGACGAGGCTCGCCTCGGAAAAGCGTGGCGGCGGCTGGGTGAAATGCTGCAACGCCTCGACTTGCCTTTTGGCGGGCGTATCGCCCTGCCGCATGACCGGCAGCAGGCCGTCATCGTCATCGTCCGCCTTCTCGTCGAAACTCTCGGCATAGACCGCGAGGAAGCCGGGGAACTTCACCACCTGCCCGGTGGCGCGCAGTTCGTGCGCGCCGGTCGGTTCACGCAGCGTGACGGTCGTGCGCTCCAGACTGGCAGCGGCCATCTGGCTCGCCATCGCGCGCTTGAAGATCAGGTCGTACAGCTTGCCCTCGTCGCCCGATCCGGCCCGCTCACGCCCGAAATCGGTCGGGCGGATCGCCTCGTGCGCTTCCTGCGCGTTCTTGGCCTTGGTGGCGTAGTGGCGCGGCTTTTCGGGCAGGTAGTGGCCGTCGAAGCGGTCGGCGATGGCCTTGCGGCAGGCAGAGATCGCACTGCCATCCATCTGCACGCCGTCGGTCCGCATATAGGTGATCGCGCCCGCCTCGTAGAGCGACTGGGCACAGCGCATCGTATGGCTGGCCGAGAAGCCGAGTTTTCGCGCCGCCTCCTGCTGGAGCGTCGAGGTGGTGAACGGCGGCGCGGGATTGCGCTTGAGCGGCTTGGTCTCGATCTCCTCGACCGTGAAGCGGCCCTTCTCGACGGCGGCCTTCGCGGCCTCGGCCGTACCCTTGTCGCCGATGGAAAGGCGTTCGAGCTTCTTGCCGTCATAGCGTACCAGCCGCGCATCGAAACCGGTGCCGTCATGCTCCATCCTGGCAGTGACCGACCAGTATTCCTGCGCGACGAAGGCCTCGATCTCGCGCTCGCGGTCAACGATCAGGCGCAGCGCGACCGACTGCACGCGGCCCGCCGACTTGGCGCCGGGCAGCTTGCGCCACAGCACCGGCGAGAGCGTGAAGCCGAACAAGTAATCGAGCGCGCGGCGGGCGAGATAGGCATCGATCAGGTCCTGATCGAGCGCGCGCGGCGCCTTCATCGCATCGGTGACCGCCTGCTTGGTGATGGCGTTGAAGGTCACCCGCTCCACATCGGCGGGCAGCGCCTTGCGTTTCTTCAGCAGGTCCATGACGTGCCAGCTGATCGCCTCCCCCTCGCGGTCGGGGTCGGTGGCGAGGATCAGGCGGTCGGACTTCTTCGCCGCGTCGGCGATGGCTTTCACCTGATCGCGGTTGCGCTTGTCCGCATAGACCTCCCAGTCCATTGCGAAATCCTCGTCCGGGCGGACGCTGCCGTCCTTGGGCGGCAGATCGCGGACATGGCCGTAGCTGGCGAGGACCTTGAAGTCCTTGCCCAGGTATTTCTCGATGGTCTTCGCCTTGGCCGGCGATTCTACGATGACAAGCTGCATGACGGAAAAAGGGGGCCCCTACACGTGTACGTACGCGCGAGGGTGGTTGCGGGCAGCGCGATTCGTCAAGCCGGTTTAGGGCCGTTCGCTTAAGAGAACACCTCGCCGACCTTGGCCGTGTCGTCCGCCACCAGTCTGTAGACTGCTACGCCAAAGGCCAACCCGACCGCATTGGCCGCCGCCTCCAGAAAGGCCGAGATCACGCCGCCCGCAGTCGAGCCAAGCACGAAGGCGATTGCCGCGAGAATGCCGACCACCACGAAGATTGCGATGATCATGACCAGACCCGCGAGGAAAATCGCCATGCCGTGGCCCTTGGTCGCATGCCAGCTGGAGGTCAGGCTCTCGACGATCCCCTCGCCCTTGCCCAGCAGGAAGCCCGAGGAGGCCGACCAGCGGACCATCAGGATGATGCCCGGCACGATCAGCAACAGGAAGCCAACGGCCAGGCCGATGATGGTCAGGATCATCATGCCGAGATAGAGCCAGAACCGGTTGCCCTCGACCCGCAGCAGGCCCTGCGTCGACAGCAGCGCCTTGATCAGCATGTAGCCGGCAACAATCGAAACGACGCTGGCGAGGAAGTCGAACAACCCGCTGCCAACGGAGTCGTTCGCATCGACCGAGAACCCGGCCCCGATGGTCATGCTGCCCGTCTCGGCAAAGCCCAGGATCACGCCGATAGCAGTCAGCCCGCCGAGGATAAGCGCGAAAATCGCGACGTCACGCGCACTGGTCGTGACGATGTCGACCGTCGCATTGAGGATATCGCCCACACCAACAGATTTTTCCATGACCACCCCCTGCTACGCCGTGAGGATGCCATGCAAAGCCGTGCAATAGCAAGACCGTGAGGGCCGTGTCAGACGGCGGCCCCCAGCGACACGCGCCCGCCCGCATGGCGCTCAAGCCGTCCGGCCAGCTCCAGTTCGAGCAGGGCCAGCTGCACCGCGCCCGCACTTGTCCCACTCTGGCGGATCAGCTCGTCAACCGCGACCGGCGCCGTGGTGAGCAGGCCCGCAATGTCGGCAGGCTCACCCTCGCCCAGCTCCCAGTCCTCGTCGAACGCCGGGACGCCGCTGTCGCGCAGGCGGGTTTTTGGCATGCCATCGAAGGAGGATAAGAGCTCGATCACATCGTCGGGCGATTGCACCAGCACCGCCCCCTCGCGGATCAGCGCGTTGCAGCCATGGCTGCGCGCATCGAGCGGCGAACCGGGGATCGCCATGACC
>CAYOSE010000042.1:0-21530 GCA_964406535.1 uncultured Sphingomonadaceae bacterium | reverse complement strand
GGCCTTTTTCTTGCCATGGCCGGACTGGCCATGGTCCATTTTCGAATGGTCCATCTTGGAATGGTCCATCATCTGGCATGACATTTTTCCGTCCTTGTCCTTCTTCATCATACCCTGCATTTTCTTGCCATCGTGCATCATCTCGCACATTTTGGGCTTTTCAGAAGGGGCCTCCTGAGCAAGGACCGGGCTTGCCGAGAAAGCAAGCGCGCCAGCGACGGTGAGGATCATTTTCATCATTATTCTCCAAAAGTTGGGGGCGTTTTCTTGCCCGTTCAGGGGTAACTTGCGAAAACCGTACGGCCGCCGGGCCCAAAGGCGATGACGTCATAGGGTTGCACACGGTTCTCGTATTCCATGCCAGGCGAACCCAGCGGCATGCCGGGAACGGCAAGTCCGGTGACGCCTGCCGGGCGCTCGCGCAGCAATTTTGAGATTGCTTCTGCCGGGACGTGACCTTCGATGACATATCCCTCGATCACCATCGTATGGCACGACCACAGATCGGAAGGTACGCCCTTGTCGGCTTTCACCGAACCCATGTCGGTGGTGTCGACAGTCGCAACCTCGGCGCCCATGCCGTTCTCGAAATGGTCGGCCCATTTGAGGCAGCAGCCGCAGCCGGGATCGCGATACATCGTGTAGGTGGCCGCCTGGGCAACGTTCGAACAGGCGGCAATTACCAGGAGGGCTGTTGCGGCGAACGAGTTGCGAAAGCGCTTTCGCGCAAACGTGCGGGTCATGCATGGGGACCTTTCTTGTAGCCGCGCCAGAGCGATATCGCTCCGGTGGCGGTCGGGAAGACGTGAAGCCTTTCGGCGTCGGTGAAAATTTCGGCAAGCTGCCGCTCCAGGATACCGTCGGCATTGGGCTGCGTGTCTTCGACACCGTCGAGCTGCTGCACCGTGGCGCGGAAAAGCTTGCGCATAAGGGCGGAGTCCTGAGCCATATAGTCGGCAATCAGCACCATGCCTCCGGGCTGGAGCAAATCGTGCATCTGCTCCAGGATTGCCCGCTTTTCACCCAGCGGAACCTGATGAAAGACGAGGCTGCTGACGATCTTGTTCGGCTGCCATCGCGCGGTCAGGTCGAGGGTATCGAGAAAGCCATTGTGCCAACGGATCAGATCCGCCCCGGCGCCAAACTTGCGGCGCGCGATGGCCAGTGCGGCCGGATCGGGCTCGACACCGACGAGACCCGCGTGCGGACAGCTGATCATAAGATCGCGAAGCAAGGTGCCGGTTCCGCACCCAACATCGATAAGATGATCGCCGAGCGCAAGATTGGCGGCGCGGACAACCGCGCGCCGCCATGTCCGCTCACGTGTAAACAAGGCGAGGGTGAGGTCATAGACCGGGGTCAGCCAGGCTTTGCCAAGGGCTGGCGTGAAGGCTCGGTCGCCTTGAGGAGCGGCTACCCGTCCCACCTACATGATGCCCATATGATTGGGCCCATGCACCATCTCCCCGCCGAAATAGCCTTGTACGATGAGCGCCGCAGCGATCAGCGCCAGAAGCAAGCGCAGCGCGCCTCTCCCCTTTCCGCGCGCAGCAACCCACCAGGCGAGGAGGCTCAATATGGCAATCGTCGTGCCGTTCCAGCGGTGAATGGCGAGATTTTCCGACCGGTCCAGCAGTCGCCATCCACCCGCAAACCATCCGAGCAAAGCCGCAACGACCGCCCCGATCGCGCCGCCGGCTACGAGAAACCGGATCGTCGTCTCAAGCCCCAAGGTCGGGCGCACCATCAAGGCGAGTTCGGCGAGTGCGGCGACGAGGAGAAGCGCAATCGGGAAATGCGCCGCGACCGGATGAAGGCGCGACAGAAGGTCCTCTGCCGAGGTCAGGCGGTTTTCCGTGATTTTCTGCTGCATCATGTCTTCAGGCGACATGGACTGCTGCGCGTTCGGCCTGTCCATCTCTTCCCCGGGCGGCGCAAGCTCGCCGGCATGGGCGTCGTCCGGCATGGCCATACCCTCCTCCATCGCCAGCATTTCAGCGTCGGACATATTGTCCTGATGCCCTTCATGCGCGTGCAAGGGTGCCGAAAGCAGAAAGGCTGCGAAGAGGGCGGCGAGGCCAAGGCGGGTGAATATGCTCATATGCCTTGATACGCGCGAGAATATCATACCCCTCAAGTATTTTTTTGAGGGCTTCGGCGGGCTGTGGCGTAAAGGAGTTACAACAGTTAGAGGTTGCCTATGTCAGATTATCCTTCCCTCGATGCTTCGCTCAAACAGCTGGCCGCGCATGATATTGTGCATGACCCGTCAGACTTCATGGATGGTGTCTGGCAGCGCGCCGGACAGCTTGGCGAGGTTGCCGATCGCCGCCGGCGTGCCGCGCTCTTTTGCAGCCTGTTCGTCATCGGCCTTGGAGCAGGCTTCGGCACGACCATCATGCCCTACAATCAGGGCTCACCTGCGAGTTCCGCCTATAATGATTTTGCGTCGAACGAGCACCTTTCTCCCGCCGCTCTCCTGCATGTCGGGAGCTAGACTTTGACGAACGGACGCCTCCTGCTTGCCGTTATTCTTGCCGGGCTCGCGGGATGTTTGGGGGCGATCGCGGCCGATCGCTGGCTCAACCACGAAGACAATGGCAGCCTGCACCAGTTCGTGCACGAGGAACTGGTTTTGACCGAAGACCAAAATTCGCGCCTTGAGACCCTCGAAGCGCGCTTTGCTGTCGAGCGCGCAGCGCTTGAGTCGTCTTTGCGCGCAGCGAATGCGAGGCTCGCCCAGGCGATGGACGCCGAGCACGAATATGGCCCCGAAGTAAGCGCGGCGATCGACGATGTGCATGGGCAAATGGGCGAATTGCAAAAAGCCACGGTCCAACACGTCTTCGACATGCGCGAGATACTCGAGCCCGAGCAGCAGCGCCTGTTCGATCGCAAGGTCTCCGAGGCGCTCACCAGCAATTCGCGCGATTAGGCCTCCGTGACGCAGGCGCAAAGCCGGTCCGAGACCGCCCTGGTCGAAGATGCCCGCAGGGGCAGCAAGGCAGCATATGGGACGCTGGTCGAACCCCATATAGCGCGGCTTATTGCTTTGGCGACACGCATGCTTGCGTCTCCGCATCAGGCCGAAGACGCTGTTCAGGACGGGCTTGCTTCGGTCTGGGTCGCCCGGCACCGCCTGGACCCGGACCGTCCTGTTGGCCCTTTTCTGACGACAGTCGTGCTCAACAAATGCCGCGACAGGCTGCGCAAACGCAAAACGGCGCGCTTTTTCGGATTGGAAAGTGACCCAGAAACGCTGGCAATCGTCGACGACGGCCCCGATCCGCAAGAGATCGCGATGCAGCGCCAGGAATTGCGAATGCTCCTGGAGCAAATCGAGCGTCTTCCGATCCGTCTTCGCGAAGCGCTCATACTGGTCAGTATCGACGGACGCAGCCAGGCGGAGGCCGCCGAACTTCTCGGCGTGTCGGAAAAGGCAATCGAGACCCGCATCTATCGTGCCCGGCAAAAATTGCGCGACCGCCTGGAAAATTTTTGAGGGGTAGAACCGGGCCCTGCGTAGTTGAGGGTGTATCGTTCATACAGGAGCTTTCGATGGTCGCGATCAATCGCCGTAAATTTCTGGGGTCTAGCGCAAGCGGGGTCGGAATGCTTGGCCTTGCCGGTGCAATGCCCGCGTGGGCACGCGGAGGTCTCGATGGCACGATCGCGCGCCGCGGGAGCGACGTTCTGTCCGGCGAACATCTTACAATGAGCGTCGCCGACACGACCTTCACCACTGGCTCGCGCCGCGGGCCGGGTGTTGCCGTGAATGGCACCATCCCAGGACCCTTGGTGCGCCTCAAGGAAGGCCAGAACCTGACGGTCGATCTCCTCAATCGGAGTTCGCATGGCACTTCCATTCACTGGCACGGATTGCTCGTACCCTTCCTTATGGACGGTGTACCCGGGGTGAGCATGGCGGCTGTTGAGCCGGGCGATACCTATCGTTACCAGTTTCCCATCCGCCAGTCGGGCACCTATTGGTGGCACGCGCATACGCTGCAGGAGCCGCTTGGCCATTACGGCCCCCTGATCGTCGACCCGATCGAGCCCGAACCGTATGAATACGATCGCGATTATGTCGTGATGCTGTCTGACTGGTCGACCATGAGCCCCTATTCGATCATGAAGAAACTCAAGGTCGCCGAGGGCTACTTCAACTATGGCAAAACCACCTGGACCGACGACTACGACATGAGCGGCGAAGAGCGCCGAATGTGGGCGCGCATGCGGATGATGCCGACCGACATCTCCGACGTGAGCGGCGCGACCTACACCTTCCTCATCAATGGTCACGGGCCCGAAGACGATCTCGAATACCTTTTCCAGCCAGGAGAGAGGGTCCGCCTGCGCTTTATCAACGGCGCCGCGATGACCTATTTCAATATCCGCATCCCTGGCCTGCCGATGACCGTGGTTCAGGCCGATGGCCAAAACGTACAGCCGGTCGAGACCGACGAGTTCCAGATCGGTGTTGCTGAAACCTACGACGTGATCATCGAGCCGCGCGGCGAGGCCTATTCGCTCGTCGCCGAGGCCACCGACCGTTCGGGCATGGGCGTGGCGACCCTTGCCAGTCGCCCCGGCGCCCGGGCCAGCGTCCCGCCCCTGCGTAAACCGCCGCTTCTCACCATGACCGATATGGGCATGGCCGGGCACGGCGATAGCGCAGGCGCTGCTGGAGACGGGCATGCGGGTCACGGTGCAGCTGCGGCCGGTGCCGCGGCAAGCATGGATCAAGGCGCGGGTGGCATGGCCGGAATGGATCATGGCTCCAGCGGTGGATCCGAGATGGCTGGGATGGCCGGCATGTCGGGTATGAACATGCGCGATACATCACTGCTTCCGCCTAATGTGAAAGTGGGTCCAGGGATCGACTCGGTTGCCATGAATCCTATCGACCGGATGGATTTTCCTGGCCTCGGGCTCGACGATGTGAGCCACCGCGTGCTCAATTACAACCAGCTTATCGCCGCCAAGCCCAATACCGACAACCGGCGCCCGAGCCGGCTCAAGACGATCCATCTAACCGGCAATATGGAGCGGTATATGTGGTCGTTCGACGGGAAGAAGTTCGACGAGATCACCGAGCCGATTCAATTTGCCTATAACGAGCGCGTGCGCGTCAAGCTCATCAACAACACCATGATGGCGCATCCGATCCATTTGCACGGACACTTCTTCGAGCTCGTGAACGGGGCCCCGGCCGACCGTCAACCGCTCAAACATACGCTGACGGTCCAGCCCGGCGGCAGTGCGCAATTCGACCTGACCGCCAATGAACGGGGTGACTGGGCGTTCCACTGTCATCTCTTTTACCACATGCATAACGGAATGTTTCAGGTGGTGACGGTCCGACCGCTCGAGGGAGGAGAAGGCTGATGAAGCGCGCGACCATGATGATCGCCCTCCCCCTGCTCGCGGTTCCGGCAACCGCGATGGCGCAGCAGCATGATCACGATCCGCAGGCTGCCGAACCGCAGAGCCAGGCCGGGCAAGCTGCTCAAGACGACGTGGCTGCGAGCGAGGCGCACGATCACCATGCGCCGGATCAACCGCAGATGGATCACTCCCGGATGCAGCATCCTCGGGAGGAGGTCCAAGATCCGGAGGTAGTGGATCATTCGGCCATGGATCATGGGGCGGCCCAGCATGGCGCGATGCCCATGACCGGCAAGGAGGATGAGGGCGGCATGTCGCAAATGGATCATTCCGCGATGGGCCATGGAGCATCCGCCGACCATATGGCGATCCCGGAAGGCCCTCCCCCGCCTGAAGCGCTACAGGGCCCCGCCTTTGCCGCCGATGCCTTTGTCGGCGCAGAGGAAATGGCTGCGTCTCGGGCGGCCGTCACCAAGGAAGTGAGCGGAACGCCGGTATTCTGGTTTCAGGGCGACCGGCTCGAATACCGCCTGCGCGAGGGCGACGACGGCTATTTGTGGGACGTCCAGGGTTATTATGGCGGTGACTACAACAAGTTCTGGTTCAAATCCGAAGGCGAAGGCAGCTTCGGCGAGACCATTGAAAGCGCCGAAGTGCAGGCGCTTTGGAGCCGTGCCATTGCGCCTTTCTTCGATTTTCAGGCGGGCGTGCGGCAGGATTTTACCGGGCCTGAACGCACCCATGCGGTTGTGGGCATCCAAGGGCTCGTTCCCTATGAGTTCGAGGTCGATGCAGCAGCATTTCTGTCGAACAAGGGCGATCTTACCGCACGAATTGAAGGTGAAATCGATCAGTTCATCACACAGCGTCTGATCGTGCAGCCGCGCGGCGAAATCGCGCTGTCAGCACAGGACATTCCTGAACTCGGGATCGGCGCAGGGATCGATACGATTGAGGCCGGCATTCGCCTGCGTTACGAATTCGCGCGCGAATTCGCGCCCTATATCGGCATCGACCAGGAATGGAAGATCGGCAACAGCCGCGATTTCGCAAGGGCCGCCGGCGAGGACCCCAGCGTAACGAACTACGTCGTCGGCGTGCGGTTCTGGTTTTAGGTCAAGGGAGAAGAAACTGACATGATGAACACTCTATTGCGAGTGCGGGTAGTTGCACTAGCCATTGCTGCGGCGCCAGTGCCGGCTGGGGCGCAGGACATGGACCATTCCGGACATGGGACACATCATTCCGACAAGACAGGTTCGGCCAGCGAAGATGTGTCGGGCGCTGAAGATATTCTTGAGGCTTATCGCGCCGCATTGGTGTCGCGCGATGCCGAAGGCATGTCGGCCCTGTTTGCGGAAAACTCCGCGATCTTCGAGAATGGCAAGGCCGAGGGGAGTTTCGCCAATTACATGGAGCACCATCTCGGTCCGGAGCTCGACGCGATCACAAGCTTTACTTTCACCGACCCGACGCTGACGGTGACCCGTAAGGGCCATATGGCCTATGGCTACGAAACCTACGGCTACCGGATCGAGCTCGAGGACGGGCGCGTGATCGAGCGTGACGGGGTCGCGACCTCGGTCCTTTCGCACGATGAATCGGGCTGGAAGATCGTGCAGTACCACTCCTCCTCGCGCGCGCCGCGGCGGCCCTGACCCGCTACGGAGCGGCGAGACAGTTGGCTTCGCGGTCCCTCAAACTGCGCTTGCATGTCTTTGGCAGCAAGCTCCACAAGTGGTTGGCGCTCCTGATCGGGGCGCAAGTTCTGCTGTGGATGGGCACCGGTGCCTTGATGTCCTTTCTCGATCTGGAGGAGGTACGCTCGGAGCATGTCGTGTCCCGGTCTGCGCAAATATTGCCTGCCGGGGCCGAGTTACCCGAATGGCTGGAAAGGCAAGATGATGTGGTTTCGGTTGCCACACGTGCTCTCGACGGCAAGGTGGTGACCGAAGTGCGGCGAGCGGATGGCGATGTCACGCTACATGATCCGCGTAGCGGACGATTGCTCTCCCCCATCTCGGCCGCGACGGCGCGCGCCATCGCTCGCCGCGCCTGGATTGGCCCGGAAACCTCGGTCCACACCGCGCGGCTTATCGAACGCGAGGTCGGGACCGAATTCAGGGGCCCCTTCCCGGCCTGGCAGGTCAGTTATGACGATCGCGATGCGACGCGCGTCTATATCGATGCTTCCAGCGGAACGGTCCTGTCAGCGCGAAGCGATACTTGGCGGCTCTTCGATTTCATCTGGGGCCTTCACATCATGGACTGGACCCAGCGCGACCGCATCAACAGCTGGTGGCTTCTCCTGTTTGGTATCGCAGGGACGTTCATTGCCCTTTCGGGATTTGTTCTGCTGGCCAACAGGCTGCCAAGGATCGGATGGCTGAGACGAAAATGAAAGTCCGTCTCCTGGCCGGATGACATATCCTGTTCAAGACGCCTCTCTCCAACGTCAGGAACGCCTGGCCCGGAACCATTGAGGAACCCCTCGTTGCGGCGGGATGCAGCATACCCTTGGCGGGATAGCGGAGCGTGGGGGGACGCCATGAACCAGATCGTCACGCCTCCCAGTCAACTCGGAGCCGTGATCCAGACCCATCGCCTCGGCAAGGGCCCGACCCAGACCGAGCTCGCCACCCTCGCCGGCACGCAGCAGAAAACCATCTCGGCAATCGAGAACGGAAGCGCAGGAACCAGGCTCGACACGCTCATCAGTGTCATCGCAGTCCTCGGCCTCGATCTCCAGATCGTGCCGCGTCAGAACGGCAGCATATCGATCGAGGACGTCTTCTGAATGGCGCGCTAAAAGACCCATGCGCCCCTCGATGTACTTATCAACGGCAGGCTGGTCGGCCGTCTCGAAAGGGCAGCAAGCGGTGCAACCAGTTTCCGATATTCCGAAGAGTGGCTTGCTTGGGAGCATCGCTTCGCGGTATCGCTCTCGCTGCCTCTGACCCCGGCGGCCTATCGCGGCGCGCCGGTCGTCGCCGTGTTCGACAATCTTCTCCCGGACAGGAATGCAGCACGCCGCCGCGTGGCGGCGCGCATGGGTGCCCAGGGCACCGACTTCTATAGTCTGCTCGAAGCCATCGGACGCGATTGCGTCGGTGCCATGCGGTTCCTGCCCGAAGGAACAGATCAAGCGCAGACTGCCGACATCGAAAGCGAACCGGTCAGCGAGACCGAGGTCGAGGCGCTCCTCGCCGATCTTGCGCAGGCTCCACTTGGCGTCGATCGGGAGCAGGAATTCAGGATCTCGGTCGCGGGTGCGCAGGAAAAGACGGCCCTGCTTCGCATCGATGGAAAATGGCACCGACCGGCCGGTGTGACCCCGACAACTTACATCCTGAAGCCGGAACTTGGACAGATACCCAGCGCCGACGGGATGATCGACATGTCGAACAGCGTCGACAACGAGCACTATTGCATGACGCTGATGAAGGCGTTCGGCCTGTCGGTCGCAGCGACAGAGATCGCGACCGTCGGCCAGCGCCGAGTTCTCGTCGTCGAACGGTTCCACAGGCACTGGCGCAACGCCAAGCAAATCCTGTGTCTGCCGCAAGAGGACTGCTGCCAAGCACTCGGCTATCCGCCCACGCACAAATATCAGAGCGATGGCGGCCCGAACATGAAGGATATCTTCGGCCTGTTGCTGCGCGGTGCTGACGATCCGCAAGCCGACGCAGCCGCCCTTTTCAAGAGCCAGATCCTCTTCTACGATGTGCTCTCGGCCCAACCGGCCGTCGACTCCGACCAGATTGCGCAGAACAGGTTCCCCCTCGCGATGTCCGCAGGCACCAACCATCACTACCGGCTGAACGGGGTGACCGGTCGGCATTTTGTCCAGTCGGGCAAGTCAGCGGGGCTTGGCACAGGCCTCATGCGTGCAGCCATCAGCGAACTAATGGACCGGGCACGTGATGCGCCGACGGTAGCGCGCGAAGCGATGCCGGTGGACTTCGCCGAACCTGTTCATGACAGCATTGCTGCGGCCCTGGCGACCCGATTGTCCGGGCTTTCGAGCGCGCTTGAGGAGCTATAGCTTTGGCATCCGCCAACGAAGTCATCGCCCGCCCTTTGCTGCAGCCCATCGCCACCTAATTTTTTGACGAAGAGCATCCCTTAAGCGCGCCCGTCCTCGGCTCCTTTCGCTTTTGGCTGAACGTCACTCGATGATTTGACGGTCGTTAGCCATACGCCCGCGGTTGCAATTGCTGTGCCCGTGATGATCAGGGGTGTAAGCCTTTCACCAAAGAAGGCAGCGCCGATCGTTAGACCGAAAACGGGCACCAGGAAGCTGAATACATTGGCCTTCGAGAGTTCGATTTTGCCGAGCGTATATTGCCACAGCCAGAATGCGAGGGCTGTACCTGGGATCGCTAACCCAAGCAGGCTTGCGATGAAAACCGGCGACCAGTCGATTTGCCCCTGATCTTCGGTAAGCAAAGCCAGAAACGCGAGCGGGATAGCGCCGATGAGGAGTTGAAGGCCCATGGCGATCGCTGCGTCGACGCGCCCCGAGAGCTTCTTGATGGCGATGTTGCCCACGGCAACGCCGAAGGCCGCAAGCAGCACATATGCAAAGCCGGTTGAGAGCGCCAGCGGACCTTGGAGAATTCGCGGGCCAGCAATAATGAGGATTCCCGCAAAGCCGAGCCATAGCCCGATCCAGCCTTTGGAGGACAGGCGCTCGCGGAGAAACAGAAAGGCGAGACCTGCCGCGATGAGGGGTTGGCTGTTGGCGATGACGGTTGCAAGGCCGGGCGAAACGAACTCCGCAGCGTGGAACATCCCGTAGTAACCCAGCCCCGTCATGCCGAGACCGGCAAGAATGATCCATCCCCAGATGCTTCCATCGCGCGGAAAGGGCTTTCTGAGAATGATACCGACCGCCAGTAACGTGGTGCCTGCAAGAACCGCGCGCAGCACGGCGAAGGTGAGATGGGGCGCGCTGTCGAGACCGACCGTTATGAGCGGATAGCAGGACGCCCAAAGAAGCATCACAAAGATTGCGGAAAGACGCGCTGGCATAGTAGGTTAAGCAATAGCCTTCCATCCCGGTGCCCACAATGGTGGGATGCGCAGGTCCAGCCTATGGATCGTCACGCCGAACAGCGAACTTGGATCAATGACCGTCAAGAGATCCCTTTGTATTACTTCGCAAGCGATCCAGATTACCCAGGGGTCTGATTCTTGTCATTTGGTCCCTTCGGGCTTTGTAAGCCTCGCGGTGCACAGACGTCCGTACTTGCGAGCGAGACCATGGTCGAGTTGAAATCATAATTACAGCGCGCGGCAAGCTTGGTACTCGGCCAGTGTGTAACATGGGTGCACGAAGAAATCCTCAGGCATCCAACCAGCGAGGGTAGACTGAATGTGTTTTTCCGCCACAGCGAGTTTCGCCGCCGGCACCGTGCTGTTGGCAACCGGTGCCTTCACAATGCGAATGGCGCGCAATAGCCGCGAGAGACCCTACGCGCTGATTCCGGTTCTGTTTGGCGTCCAGCAATTGATCGAGGGCGCACTGTGGCTGACATTTCCTGACAAGGCGCCGGTACTGAAGACGGTTCTGACCTATCTCTATTCGATCTTTTCACATGTTCTGTGGCCAATCTACGTCCCGGTGGCGGTCTATATGCTCGAGAAGGTAGCCTGGCGCCGAAAGGCCCTCTTGGCGACGGCGATAGGCGGAACCCTGGTTGGACTCTACTTACTCTATTTCCTTATCCGCCTGCCAATCGTCGCGACAGCCGGCGACGGTCATATCGACTACGAATCCCCCCACTTCTACGTTGGCATCGTCATGACACTGTATGTCTTGGGTACCTGTGTCAGCCCGCTGCTATCCAGCCATCGCTGGGTAAACTGGTTCGGGGTCGGCGCAATCGTCTCCTTTCTTGCGGCAGGCGCGTTCTATCTCACCTGGTTCATATCGGTGTGGTGCTTCTTTGCCGCAGCGATGAGCGTGATCGTCGTGATGTTCTTTCTGCGTAGAGAGACCGACGCTCCTCCTTCCCCCCGGATGGGTGAGCCGGTGCGCTAGTTTGTAGGGCGCCGGACAGGCTGCTTTGGTCTCACCGAAGGCGATTTGTGCCCTGAGTTTTCAGTCTGGTATGCCCGCGCCACAGCGCCAGCTCAGGCGGGTGGAAAGGAGGGGTACGCGGTGGGTGTCTCCTCAAGAATTACGTGTTCTGCCTGGTGTGCAGGTCCAGTGCATGGTTGCAAAACTTCTTGCTGCTCTCGGCCCAGTTTTGGCTCGAATTCGAGGCGGCCCCGGCTCACCCCCAAGGTCATTAGCCGATCGAGAGCTTTAGATCGTCGCTGATGACATATTGCGGAACGACCAAATTCTTCGGTGCCGGCCCTTTCCGCACGCGCCCGGAATTGTCGTAGATCGAGCCGTGGCAGGGACAAAACCATCCCCCATATCTTCCGCGGTTTTCGCCCACTCCCTGTCCCAACGGTATGCAGCCAAGATGCGTGCAGACGCCCACGACCACGAGCCACTCTGGTCGCTGCACGCGCGCAGCGTCCGTCTCTGGATCGATCAGCCCTGAAGAGGCATCGTCGGCTTTGGCTCGCGCGATCTCTTCAGCTGTGCGCCGCACAATGAACACCGGCTGCTCGCGCCAGCTCACAGTGATACGTTGACCTGGCTCGATGGGTTGCAAATCGACTTCGATCCTCGCCTGTGCGACCACATCGGCCGATGGGTTCATGCTGTCGATAAGCGGCCAGATCGCCGCGGCGGCACCGGTTCCCGCGAACGCAACGGGCGCGATATGGATAAAATCTCGGCGGCGCACGCCTTCCGTCGAGCCGTCCTTGTCGGCTGCGTTGCTCGCCGCTCCGTTTGAACCTGTCTTGCCCATTCATCTCCGCATTCTTGCGTCTTTCAAGAGCAGACGCCTCCATGAAGCCGGGATTACACTCGCAAGCAGCCGATCAATCGGCTTCGTGCTATGTTGCGGTCATCGCATCGCTCGCGTTTGGCGACCACGGTCGGGCTACCTTAGGCGCGCTGGATCACCGATCGTCAACGCTCCTCCGACGGATCGGGATCCGCAAACTCGATGCCACTGCCTTGCATACTGATCGTCGTTCCGCGATCGCCGTTGACGACCGCCTGCAGATCGCTCAGCGCGCCGATTGCAGCTTTCTTTCCGGTCGCTGCAGCGAAATTGCAGGCCGCACGCACTTTTGGGCCCATAGAACCTGCGGGAAAGGCACCAAGATCGACCGCGTCGGGCGAAGCCGAGCGGATGGCGCGCTGACCGGCCTTGCCCCAATTGAGATACACTGCATCGACATCGGTGGCCATCACCAGCAGGTCGGCTTCGAGGTCTCGTGCCAGCAGCTCGCTGGCAAAATCCTTGTCAATCACAGCTTCTACGCCGGCATAATGTCCATCCGGACCCTCGGCGACCGGGATCCCCCCACCCCCGGCGCAGATGACGATCGCCGCCTTCTCAATAAGCCATTGGATCGGTTCGCGTTCGACGATGCTTTTGGGGGTGGGTGATGCGACAACACGGCGCCAACTGTCACCATCCTGCTTCATCGCCCATCCCTTCTCCTCTGCAAGGCGCAGAGCATGGTCCTGGTCATAGATCGGCCCGACAAACTTAGTCGGCTCGTCAAAGGCCGGGTCGTGGGGGTCGACTTCGACCATGGTCAGAATCGTGGCGAGCTGTTGGCTGGCGGGGAGGAGGTTCTTGAGCTCCTGCTCGATGATGTAGCCGATCATGCCTTCCGTCTGGGCGCCGAGCACATCGAGCGGAAACGCCTCGTCAGGCTTGTAAGCGGCACCTTGCAAGGCGAGCAGGCCGACTTGAGGTCCATTGCCGTGCGAGATGATGAGTTCGTGCTCCACGGCGAGCGGCGCAAGCGCGGCCGCAGCAATACGGACGTTCGCGCGCTGGTTTTCCGCGGTAAGTGGTTCGCCGCGTTTCAGGAGCGCGTTTCCACCCAGAGCGACGACGATGCGCATGGCGTCAGGTCCCGATCGTGGCGACAAGGATCGCCTTGATGGTATGAAGCCGGTTCTCGGCCTGTTCGAACTGAATTCCGGCCGCCGATTCGAAGACTTCGTCGGTGACTTCCATTTCGGCAATACCGTGGGCCTCGAAGATCTCCTTTCCGACCTTCGTTTCGGTGTTGTGGAAGGCAGGAAGGCAATGCATGAACTTTGCTGCGGCGTTGCCGGTTGCCTGCATGAGTGCGGTGTTTACCTGGTAAGGTGAAAGCAGCTCAATGCGTTCCTGCCAGACGTCTTCGGGCTCCCCCATCGAAACCCAGACATCGGTATTGACGAAGTCGCAGCCCTCCACCGCCTCGACGGGATCCTCGGTCAGTGTAAGCCGCGCGCCATATTGGTCGGCAAATGCTCTGGCAGGCTGCAAATAGTCATCGCTCGGCCAGAGGCTCTTGGGCGCGCCGATCCGTACATCCATGCCCATCAGGCAGCCTGCAATCATGAGCGAATGCCCCATGTTGCTCCGGGCGTCGCCGACAAAGGCGTAAGAGATGTCGCCAAGCGGCTTGTCGGCATGCTCGCGCATCGTCATCAGATCAGCCAGCATCTGCGTGGGATGGAATTCGTCGGTCAGACCGTTGAACACCGGCACGCCGGCATGGGCGGCGAGTTCCTCGACCTTCTCCTGCGCAAAACCGCGATACTCGATCGCGTCGTACATGCGGCCGAGCACACGAGCCGTGTCTTTCATCGACTCCTTATGGCCGATTTGGGAACCCGTCGGCCCGAGGTACGTGACCCCTGCCCCCTGGTCCATGGACGCAACTTCGAAAGCGCACATTGTACGTGTCGACGCCTTCTCGAAGATCAGGCAGATGTTCTTGCCCTTGAGATGCTGCTGCTCGGTACCGGCATATTTCGCGCGCTTGAGATCGCGCGACAGGTCGAGCAGGTGACGCACCGCCCGCTGGTCGAAGTCGAGCAGTTTCAGGAAACTGCGTCCGTGAAGATTGTAGGCCATAAAATGTCTCGATTGTCGGTATGTCAGGGGAGCGAAAGTTAGAAATCGACCGGGTCGCGCCAGACCGGACAGGTCATGCAGTGGCCACCACCGCGACCCCGCCCGAGCTCGGAGCCTCGGATCGTGATGACCTCGATGCCGGCTTTGCGCAGCAAGGTGTTGGTCGACGTATTGCGATCATAGGCGACGACGACGCCCGGCTCGATCGCGACGACGTTGTTCCCATCGTCCCATTGCTCGCGTTCCTGCGCATAGGCGTCGCCCCCGGTTTCGACGATGGTCAGTTTCTTCTGGCCCAGCGCCTCCGCAGCCAAGGTAAAGAGGTGCTTTTCTTCCTTGCGAGAATCAATCTGGTCAGCACTGTCTCCGGGCCGCAGACTGTAGCATTGGATCTGATCGCACACTTCGACGAAGGCGGTCGCAACATCGCGCTCGCAGTGGGAAAAAACCGTATCGAGGTGCATGGCGCTGCGCGATCGCGGTAGCTGGCAGGCAATAACCCGTTGTGCCGCCTCGCCGCGGAAGAGCGCGCGAGCGACCTGACCCACGGCTTGCGGTGAGGTGCGCTCGCCCATACCGATCAGGACTGTGCCATTGCCCCAAGGCATGACGTCGCCGCCCTCGAGTGTGGCCGGGCCATGGTCAGTGTCCGGATCCCCCCACCATATCTGGTAATCTTCACTCGCAAACAGCGGATGGAATTTGTAGACGGCCGCCACAAGCAGCGTCTCCGGCCGCCGCGCGGGCCAAAACATTGGGTTCAGGGTAAGGCCGTTGCCGATCCAGCAGCTGTTGTCGCGGGGGAACTGCGTGTTCGGGAGCGGCGGGATGACGAACCCGTCCGGGCCGAGATAGCTGCCGAACATGTCATGCGCCTTGAAGGGCAGTTCATGAACGGCAATGCCGCCGATCAGGTGTATGGCGAGCTGGCTGGGTGACATTTCGTCTAGCCAGGCGCGTAGCTCGCTCAGCATGCCAAGCCCGACCTGATCCTCTGAGATCCGCCGGTCGAGAACCCATGCCCGCGCTTCGGGGATCGCGAGGACAGCGCCGAGCAGGTCGTGAAACTCGTAGACTTCGACCCCTCTTGCGCTCATTTTCATACGAAAATCAGCGTGGTCGGTGCGCGCTTCCTGCACCCACAGCACGTCGTCATAGAGAAGCGCGTCGGCATTCGCCGGCGTCAAGCGGGAATGCGCCAGACCCGGTTGGCAGGTGATAACCTTGCGGAGCTTGCCTATTTCGGAATGAACGCCAAATCCGGTCATTGAAGATGTCCTTTTTGCAAATGTTCGAGCAGCTTGGTTTTACCCAAGCGCAGCTGCGAGGCTGAGCGAGCTCATGATCAGCACCGTCAGGATAAGCAGCAGCGGCCACATGAATTTGAGCCACCGCTGATAGGGAACGCCGCCAATGGCGAGCGCGCCCATCACGACAGCGAAAGTAGGGTTGATGAGGTTCACCAGGCCGTTCGCCGACTGGTAGGCGGTGACCACAAGCGCCCGGTCGACCGCGGAGAAATCTGCAAGTGGCGCGAGGATCGGCATGCTTAAGACAGCCAGCCCCGATGATGATGGGACGAGGAAGGACAGACCGACCTCGATCCCGAAGATGGTGTTGATGAAACCAACCGCGCCTAGGCCCGCCAAGGCCTGCTCTCCGCTGTTCAGTATGGTGTCGGTCATTTTACCGGCATCCATGATTACGACGATGCCGCGCGCGATTCCGATAATAAGCGCGACGCCGAGCAAGTCTTTCGCGCCGGCCATGAAGGCATCGATGAATTTCTGCTCTCCCATCCACCCAACAACGCCAACCAGGATCGATGCCGCAATGAAAAGCGCCGACATCTTGTCCATCCACCAGCCTTGTGAGGCGACGCCCCAGATCATGATACCGAATGTCGCCGCGAAAATGATCAGGGTCAGGACCTGCGTTCTGCTCAGCGGCGCCTGTGCGTCATGGCCGTCACTCGCGAACCGCGCGGCGATCGCTGCGCTCTCGTCGGCAACGATCGATCTCGACGGATCGGCACGCACCTTGAGCGCGTAGCGGACCACATAAGCCGAACAGATCGCCCATCCACTCACCAGGATAAAGACGCGCAGGCCCAGTCCGGAGGTGAACGGCACTCCTGCCGCGTTGGCGGCTATGACCGTCGCGAACGGATTGATGGTCGATCCCAGGACACCGACGCCTGCGCCGAGGAGAATGACCGCAACCGCAACGACGGCGTCGAAGCGGGCCGCGAGCATGACGGGAATAAGTAGTCCGTAAAATGCGAGCGATTCTTCGGCCATGCCGTAGGTCGTCCCACCGGCGGCAAACACTGCCATCAGGATGGGAATCATCCAGACCTCTCTTCCCTTCAGCGCTCCCATTGACCGTTCGATGGCGCGGTCAATCGCCCCGGTTCGCGTGACGACGCCGAGGAAGCCGCCGATGATGATCACGAAAAGCGCGACATCGATGGCCTGGGCTTCATAGGTTTCGGGATTGTAGAACCCGGCGATCGGCGCCAGCAGTACGTCGAATATGCCCTGCGGGTTCGCGTCTACGGTTTCGTAAGTTCCGGGGACCGGGACCGAGCGCCCCAGTTCGGCATTCTCAATCCGCTCATATTGGCCTGCCGGAATGACCCAGCTGCCCGCGGCGACCAATGCGATGAGGGCAAAGAGAATTGTATACGCGGTGGGAAATTTGAAGCGCCTGGAGCTGGAGGGTGACCCGTGCGCAGCGGCAGTGTCCGACATGATCATACCTCCTAGAAAGAAACCGAAGCGTAAAGCATGACGTGCGACCAGGTGCCGGATCCGCCGGTGAGCTGCTTCGCTCCCTCGCCAGGCACTAGAACCGCGCCAGCGAGGGACAGAAACAGGCGATCGGTCGCCTGCCAGTCGATGAAGACGTCGAACTCGTTGCCGAATGCCGCGTCTGTGACGCCCAGCTGTCCCGGCTCATCGAGTGAGATATTGAGCCAGGATGCGGTGAGTGCGAGGCTCTCGGTGAGTGTCGCTGTTCCCTTTACCATATGGGTTTTTTGGTTGGAGTTGGCGAAGATCCAGTTGCCGGTGATCTCGCCCTGGTACCATTGCCCATAATCGGTGAACCCGTATGCCAGCGGGATGAATTCCTCATTCTTCAGCGTTGCGGGATCGTCGCCCGTGACCTCCGCGTAGCGGTAGGTGAGCGTCGGGTTCAGAGGCAGGCTATCGAAACCGTAGTCGCCCTGTAGGTACCACCCTTTGCCGTCGTAGAAACCGGCCCCGCTCTGCACGGCATATTCGCCTGAAAAGGTGAGCTGGTCGGTAACCTTTGCAGACCCGCGAAAATCATATGCCTTGAGGTTTTCGGCGGTGCCAGCGGTCACCGGGTCATCGAAATGCGCGACCTCAATGTAGGTAGCGCCGATCGACACCTCTTCGGCAAGCTCATACTCGACATTGGCGCCGACGACATGTGCACGAATGCCGCTTCGCCCGGGATTATTGCCTAAATAGAAGCCTTCAAGCAGGAGGTCGCCTGTCTTGACGCGGAGCAAGGCGCTGCCGCGCGAGGCCGATCGTGCACCAAGGTAGAAACCTCCGCGGTCGCCCCCGTCGCGGCCACCGTCCTTGATCAGGAAACCTGTTCCGATCTGGTAGTCGAAATCACCGCCGAAGATCTCAATTGTGTCGTTGGGACCAATCTCGGTCTTCCAGCCCACATAGAGTTTCTCGAGCGTCGTCGCGCCGGGATCGTCGAAACCCACGGCAAGGCCGTCGGCGCTCTCGCCGTAGGTCTTTGTCGTGACGGTCGAGACACCCGCCGAAAGCTCACCGCCAAGGACATTGCGAACGGTCAGGTAAAGCTGGGGTTCGAACGCGAGTTCTGCCCAGCTGTCGGTGTCAGCCCCGATATTGGTTTCCGGCTCGCCGAACCAGGAATTGTTCTGCGTGAAGACAACAGCCGTCGCATCGGCGGCAACGTCTAGGGAGACATCGTCGCTCTCATAGACTGTTGTCTGCGCGGCTGCTGGTGTGGCCGCCGCTACAGCAACAGCCGCTGCGATGAGCGAGCCTGACGCCGCGCTTGCGCGGGGGGCAAGCAGAGGCTTCCCGCTTCGCTTCTGATGGTTTTCGCATCCAGAATTGTGCACTTCTTGATCCCTTTGTCGTCTCGCAAGCCTTTCCGAAAGCGTGCTTGGAATGATCGCCCCGGCCGACATGCGAAGCCGCGATGATGTGCGACGCCGTGATTGGGCCTTGCATCATCAGACGGCAGCCAGGCCGACACATTACGATTAAGAGGCAAGCAACCTGCGGATTCTTCGACAATGAAGAGCTGCCGCGATCCTCGAAGATTCCAGGCGATCAAACCCTGCCATCGCGGTGAACTTGGATTCGATAGCGCGCGATGCCGGCTTCCCGCGCGCGTCGAGCGGAACTGTAATCAGCAGGTCGGCTGCTCGTCCTTAAAGGCATCCGGAGGGCGCTTCTCGTGTCTTTTCCAGAGCGGGCCGATGGCGCGAGGCCGTGCCGAATGCTCGGCGATCGCAACCTCGAAAGGAGGGCATCATGATAAGCAATTCCACCCTAATCCTTGGCACCATATTTATCGCCGTGCTGCTTGCAGCGAGCTCCATCAGGATCCTGCGCGAGTATGAGCGCGCCGTGCTTTTCACGCTCGGTCGATTCACCGGCGTCAAAGGGCCGGGGCTCATCCTTGTCTTTCCCTTTATCCAGACCATCGCGCGGGTCGATATGCGAACCGTTGTGCTCGATGTGCCTACCCAGGATCTCATTTCGCGGGACAATGTTTCGGTGCACGTGAATGCCGTCATCTATTTTCGCGTTATCGATCCCGAGCGCGCGATCATCCAGGTCGAACAGTTCGTCGACGCTACCAGCCAGCTTGCGCAGACGACCTTGCGTTCCGTGCTTGGGAAGCACGAACTCGATGAACTGCTCGCCGAGCGCGACAAGCTCAACAAGGATATTCAGGATATTATCGACACGCACACCAACGCATGGGGAATCGAGGTTGCCAACGTCGAGATCAAGCATGTCGATATCGATGAAACCATGGTTCGGGCCATGGCGAAGCAGGCCGAGGCCGAGCGCGAACGGCGGGCACGGGTGATCAACGCCGAAGGCGAAGAGCAGGCAGCGCAGAAGCTCCACGAAGCGGCCGAAATCCTTTCCAGTCGGCCCGAAGCGATGCAATTGCGTTACCTCGGCGCGCTGGGGACGATCGCCGGCGAAAAGAGTTCGACCATCGTGTTCCCTTTTCCGGTCGAGTTCGGGCGGTTCTTCGAAAACTTCTCCAGCAAAAATGCAGCGGACTGATTTCGCATGTCGGCGGATCCACCGGGCCGGCCAACAATTTCGAATGCACACGCACAAGAGGCCGACTATGTCGCCGACATTCTCGGCGCCACGTCGGATGGGCTCTGCAGCGAACTAGCGGCTGATCGGCTGCGGGCATTCGGACCTAACCGGCCGCGCATCGTGCAAAAGCCCAGCATCGTCCGCCGCTTTCTGTCGCACTTCAACAATATTCTTATCTATGTGCTGCTCGTTGCTGCGGCGATCACGTCTGTTCTCGGACACCTTATCGACACGATCGTCATCCTCGCGGTCGTCATCGTGAACGCCGTCATCGGCCTTGCCCAAGAAGGACGGGCTGAGCAGGCAATGACGAAGATCCAGCAAATGCTCGCGCCGCATGCTGCCGTAATACGCGATGGAAAGCGGCTCGATATCAGCAGCGAAGAGCTTGTCCTCGGCGATCTGGTGCTGCTCGAAGCTGGCGACCGCGTTCCTGCCGACCTCAGGCTCGTCGAAGCTTACGGCCTCCAAGCTCAGGAGGCGGTCTTGACCGGCGAGTCCCTCCCCGTCGAGAAGGGCCCGGCTCCTGTCGCAATGGACGCATCTTTGGGCGACCGGTCATCGCTCGCGTTCAGCGGTACATTGGTGACCGCCGGTCAAGGACGGGGCATCGTTATCGCGACTGCCGAAGAAACCGAGATCGGTCGGATAAGCGGAATGCTGGCGGACGTTAGAACGCTGACGACGCCGCTCGTGGAGCAAATGAACGGCTTTGCCAGATGGCTGACTCTTCTCATCCTCCTGATCGCCGCAACGCTGCTTGCCTTCGGCTATTATGTCGCAAACCTGGAATTTTCCGAGGTCTTCATGGCCATCGTCGGCCTTTCGGTCTCTGCGATCCCGGAGGGTTTGCCTGCGGTGCTGACGATAACTCTGGCGATCGGTGTGCAGGCCATGGCAAGGCGGAATGCGATTGTGCGGCGCTTGCCCGCAATCGAAACGCTCGGCTCTGTTTCCATTATTTGCACCGACAAGACCGGTACCTTGACCCGCAACGAAATGATGGCGGCATCGGTCGCACTCGCCGACCAGACATTCTCAATTGCCGGCGAGGGGTACGGACCTGAAGGTGAAATCTCTAACGAACACGCCTCCGATGACCCTGCTTATAGCGAGGCGCTGTCTGAACTTGCGCTGGTCGCGGCGCTTTGCAACGACGCGGAGCTCAACGAGACTGGAGGAAGCTGGACCGTCAGCGGTGACCCGATGGAGGGTGCCCTGCTGGCCCTCGCGATCAAGGCTGGGGGGGCGTTGGAGCCCCTGACGCGGGAATGGTTTCGCAGCGATGCCATACCATTTGACGCGCGATACCGTTTTATGGCGACCCTGCAGCACAAGCGGAATGGTCCAGGTCTGATCACCACAAAAGGTGCGCCCGAACAGGTGCTCTCGATGTGCCTCTCCCAGCGCTCCGCTACCGGCGACGCCGTAGAGCTCGACAGGGATTACTGGCGTATGCGCATCGATGAATTAAGTGCGCGGGGACAGCGCGTTCTTGCGCTCGCTACACGCGTCGCCAGGCCCGCCGAGCACAAACTCCCGCCGGCAGAGTTCCTGGGCGAACTCGTTTTGCTCGGGCTGGTCGGTCTCATCGATCCCCCACGCCCTTCGGCGGTCGCCGCGATCGCCGAGTGCCGCGCAGCAGGCATCCGGGTAAAAATGATTACGGGTGATCATGCCGGCACCGCAGCCGCCATTGGCAGGCAGGTGGGTCTCGAACATCCGGATTTTGTGCTCACTGGCACCGATCTTGACGCGCTGACCGACCACGAAC
>CAYOSE010000041.1:0-21931 GCA_964406535.1 uncultured Sphingomonadaceae bacterium | reverse complement strand
CCCCCCTGGCATCGGGCATGACCAGCAAGGTGGTGCGACGGACATCCACGCCGAGTTCAGCGAGGCCCGGCCCATAGGCCACCTCACCGCGCCGTTCCCGCGCGGCCTCGCGCACCCAGACCAGTTCCTGCCCGTGCCGCCGCTGGCGCAACGTGCCGAGCAGCAATGCAAACCCCAGCGACGCGGCCTGTTCCTTGCGCCCGGCCGCGTAGAGCTCATGCACGCCCGGCGCCGCCAGCCCGCCACCGAGCCACGCCTCATCGACACTGGCAACGCCCAGCGGAACCGGCGCGGGGCGTACGGGGCGCGCGGCCATGCCGGACGCCAGCGAGCCACGCAGGCTTTCCGCAGCGGGGCCGACAATGGGGCCAAGAGACGAATCGGGACGCATTTGTTCACTATACGTTCCACTCGCTGCCGAGTCTATCGGTCAAGGAGGGCGCGCTTTTCAATGCATCGCTTGCGCGGCGCAATTAGGTCGGCATAAAACTATATTGGAGAAGCGGGAGACAATCATGACCAACTATCTGCACAAGGCCACCATCGGCACCTATTCGCAGCTGCTGCCCGCAGCTGGCCAGATCCTCGACAAGGCCGAGGCGTATTGCCGGGACAACGGCATTGCCCAGCCCGACATGGTTGCTGCCGCCCTCGCCGAAGACATGTTCCCGCTCGGCAAGCAGTTCGAACAGATCGTGGGTCATTCGGCCATGGCCCTGGAGGCGGTGCGCGCGGGCACGTTCAGCCCCAGCACTGCCCAGATCACTGGCGACTTCGACCTGCTGCGCGGCTTTGTCGACCAGGCGCAACAGATCGTCTCCGGGTTTTCGATGGAAGAGCTCGATTCGCTGGTCGGCAATTCCGTGCTGCTGAAGGCAGGGGGAATGGAGCTGAAGTTCGCAGTGCCGGATTTCCTGCTCAGCTTCTCGCTGCCGAACTTCTATTTCCACTACACCACCGCCTACGACATCCTGCGAAGCCGCGGCGTCCCCGTGGGCAAGCTCGATTATGTCGGCCAGCTGCGCCTGCAGGCCTGAGGACCGACCGGGCCGAGCCAGACGACAGACAAACCCGAGGGATTTTGCATTCGATCATCAGATCGCTTGCACAGAATTATAGTTCGGTATAGAACTATTTCAGCAGAAAACAAGCAGGCTGGTCCGGCAAGCTGATAGCCGGAAGTCGGGAGAGGATGTTCAGGCAGGCAAGCTGCCGAACATCCATCATTGCGATCTCGCCTGCCCGGTCGGCTGCCGCTTGGAGCGGCGGCCCCAATTTGTGGAGGGATTGAAAGTGACGCAGTATAAACTCTTGATTGCAGGCGAACTTGTTGACGGCGCATCGACGCTGGATGTCGTCAATCCCGCGACCGGACAGGTCTTTGCCACGGTCCCGCGCGCGTCCGAGAAACAGGCCCGGCAGGCCATTGCCGCAGCCAAGCAGGCCCAGCCCGCCTGGGCAGCCACCCCGCTGGACGAGCGGCGCGCCCTGCTGCACCAGCTGGCCGACGCCATCGATGCGCGGGCGGACGAGATCGCACGCACGATGGTCCAGGAACAGGGCAAGCCGCTGGCCGAGGCGGCCGCCGAAACGGCCTATGCCGCGATCTTCATCCGCTTCTTTGCCGATATGGAAATGCCGGTCGAAATCGCGCAGGACGATGACGCCTATTCGATCGAGGTGCATCACAAGCCACTGGGCGTGGTGGCGGGCATCACGCCGTGGAATTTCCCGTTCCTGATCCCGTGCTACAAGCTTGCCCCGGCGCTGCTGCTGGGCAACACCTTCATCCTCAAGCCGGCCCCCACGACGCCGCTGGTGACCCTAATCCTGGCCGAGATCGCGGCAGGCATTTTCCCGCCCGGCGTGGTCAATGTGCTGGTCGACAACAACGATATCGGCCCGCTGCTGACCTCGCACCCCGATATCGCCAAGGTCAGCTTCACCGGCTCGACCCCGACCGGCAAGCGCATCATGCAGGCATCGGCCGACACGCTCAAACGGTTGACGCTGGAACTGGGTGGCAACGATGCGGGCATCGTGCTCGACGATGCCGATGTCGCAGCGGCGGCTAAAGGCATTGCGGCCTCCGCGTTCGGCAATGCGGGGCAGGTCTGCATCGCGCTGAAGCGGCTTTACGTCCCCTCCGGCCTGTACGAGGAAATGTGCGAGGCGCTCGCGGCGGAAGTGCGGCAGATTGCCGTCGGCGACGGCCTGCAGCAGGGCACGACCATGGGGCCGATGCAGAACCGAGCCCAGTTCGACAAGGCACAGCACTATATGGACGTGGCCAAGCGCGATGGCCGCGTGCTGGTCGGTGGCGAAGCGCTCGAAGGCGATGGCTTCTTCGTCCAGCCAACCGTGGTGCGCGACATCAAGGACGGCTCCCCACTGGTCGACGAGGAGCAGTTCGCCCCGATCCTGCCGGTCATCAAATACGAGGACGGCGATCTCGACGGCGTGATCGCCCGGGTCAATGCCTCGGAATTCGGCCTTGGCGGATCCGTGTGGTCGACCAATGTCGATCGCGCCCGTGAAGTCGCCCATCGGGTCGAAAGCGGCACGGTGTGGATCAACCACGCCACGCATTTCGGGCCACACATCCCCTTTGCCGGCGCCAAGCAATCCGGCATAGGCTCCGAATTCGGTCGCGAAGGCCTGTACGAATTTGCCCAGAAATCGGTGATCTCCGTCGCCAAGTGAATGACTTGTCCGGACACGATCCGGGCACAGAACAGGGAAGAGGACATCATCATGAATGGGACTGACGCCAAGGGCGCGGTGCTCGTGACCGGCGGGAGCCGCGGCATTGGCGCACGCACGGTCGTAAGGCTGGCAGAGGCCGGTTTTCCGGTCGCCTTTCTGTATCATAGCCGGGAGGATGCGGCTGCGGCAGTCGTCCGCGAGGTCGAGGGACTGGGTGGCCGGGCGCTGGCGATCCAGGCCGACGTCTCGCAGGAAGAGGACCTCCTGCGCGCCTTTGCAGAGGTCGACAAGGCTTTCGGACAGCTCAGCGGGCTGGTCAACAATGCGGCCACGGGCGGTGGCCGCTCGCCGCTCAAGACTGTGGAGCGCAGTCAGCTCGAAAACGTCTGGGCGACCAACATCACCGCGCCCTTCATCTGCTGCCGGGAAGCGGTGAACCGCATGTCGACGGCGAATGGCGGCGCCGGCGGAGCCATCGTCAATGTATCGTCACTGGCATCGCGCACGGGATCGCCGAATGTGTGGGTCCATTATGCCGCGTCGAAGGCGGCGCTCGAAACCATGACAATCGGCCTCGCCAAGGAGACCGCCCGGGAGGGCATCCGGGTCAACGCCATCCGTTGCGGCGTGTTCGACACCGAAGCGCATGACGGCTTCGGCGAGGACCGGCTGGCGGCCCTGATGGCGGCAGTCCCGATGCACCGGATGGGCGACGCGAACGAGGCGGCAGATGTGATCGAATACCTGATGTCGCCACGTGCCAGCTATATCACCGGCTCGCTGGTCGACGTCAGCGGCGGCATGTAGCCGCCGCCGTCCGGTTCGCGTGGCGCCGCCTGTCAGTCGAGCGCCACGTGGACATTCTTGGTCTGGGTGAAGGCCAGCAGCTCGGCCAGACCTTCCTCACGGCCCATGCCCGACTGCTTGTAGCCACCGAAATCCGCGCCGATGAAGTGCGAGCCGACCTTGTTGACCCAGACGAAGCCCGATTCCACCGCTGCGGCCAGCCGGTGCGCGCGGCGCAGGTCGGTCGTCCAGATCGCTGCTGTCAGGCCATAGTCGCAGTCATTGACCATCGCGATCATCTCGTCCTCGTCATCCCACGGGATAACGGCCAGCACGGGCCCGAACACCTCGCCGCGGAACAGGCGCATGTCGGGCGTTACATCGGCAAAGATCGTCGCTTCGACAAAGCAGCCATTGGCGAGTGCCGGATCGGACGGTCGCTTGCCACCGCAGACCAATCGCGCCCCGTCTTCGAGGGCCCCGGCGATGAACCCTTCCACCTTGTCCCTCTGCGCGGTGCTGACCAGACTGCCCAGCGTGGTCGCCGGGTCCAGCGGCAGGCCGCAAACATGGCGCTCGGGGACGATCCGCGCCATGCGCTCGACGACGTCGTCATATACCGACCGATGGACGAAGCAGCGCGAGGTCGACCCGCAGCTCTGCCCCGCCCAGGTGAAGTTCATGCCGGCAATGGCGCCCTCGACCGCGCGGTCGAGATCGGCATCCGGACACAGGATGAACGGGTTCTTGCCCCCCAGCTCCAGCGTCACCGGCATCACCTTGTCGGCTGCGGCCTTCAGGATGGCCTTGCCCGTCGGGGTCGCGCCGATCAGCGTCGCCTTCTTCACCAGCGGGTGCGACACCAGCGCCGCGCCGCACTCTGCCCCGCCGCTCAGGATATTGACCACGCCCGGCGGCACGATGTCGGCCATCAGTTCAGCGAGGCGATAACCCGACAGCGGGGCCTGTGTCGGCGCCTTCATGACCACGGTGTTGCCTGCGGCGATGGCGGGCGCGAGCTTCGAAGCGAGGAACATCAGCGGATGGTTGTACGCCACCAGCCGCGCCACCACGCCCAGCGGTTCCTGCCGGGTGTAGTTGAGCGCATCCGGGCCCATCGGCAGCGTCGTGCCCTTCACCTCGCGCACCAGACCGGCATAATAATCGATCTGGGCGGCGGCGGCGGTCACGTCCTTCTTCATTTCCGCCCACGGATTGCCGGTATCTCGCGCATCTATCCACGAGAGCTCGTCACCGTGCTCGCGCAACCGGTCGGCGAGACGGCGCAGCACCAGCGCCCGATCGGCCGGGGGGACATCGCGCCAGGTTTCGAACGCCTCCTGCGCGGCCGCCACGGCCGCCTCCACGTCGTCGCTATTGGCGACCGCCACATTGCCGAGGCTTTCCCCGGTGGCCGGATCGCGGTCCTCCTCGACCCCGCCGCGCGCGGCATGGAAAGCGCCGCCGTAAAAAAGCTCGCGCAGTTGTGGAAGCTCGAAGGATGTCACCATTTTATCCCTATCCCGTTCGTTTCGTTAGTTGATGGCCTGCGGGCGTGGCCGGGCCGCAGGTCGGTTCCAGACCGGTTTCATGCTGCGCTCGGCACCCCGCGTTTCTGCCGCGTCAGCAGCAGGAAGATGGCACCGCCAATGGCGGCCAGCGCCCCGATCAGCGACAGGAAGCTGAACACACCGTTAGTGCCGATCTGCTGACTGACCAGGAAGCCGACCAGGACCGGCCCGAGGGCGCCGCCGATGCGGGCCACGACCAGTCCGATCGACGTCGCATCGACCACCTCGTGCCCCGAATAGGACGCCGCCACCAGATACCAAACACCCGAATTCGGCCCAATGGCAAAGAACCCGATCAGCACCAGCACCACCAGGCGCGCGTCCGCGCCAAGCGGCACGATCCCGGAAAACAGCAGCAGCACGAAGCCGGTCATGAAACCGATACTGACGACCCAGCCGCTGCCGGTCCGGTCGAGCAAGTAGCCAAAGCCGAAGATCGACAGCAATGCACCGACATTGAGCGCAACGCCGCCAGCCGCCGACATCTCTTCCGAGAGCGACAGGCCGTTAAGCAACATCGGGGTCCAGCTCATCAGCGAGATGCCCAGCATCGTGCCACAGAAAGCGGTGAGCATGATCGCGGTGGTCGCCAGTGCCCGGCCACCCTGAAACAGTCCGGCGATCGTGTGCAGGGTTTCCCGCAGTGCCGAACGATCCGGACCTGTTGCATCATCGGGCGCGGACGGGTCGACGGCAGTTGCATCGACCGTTTCCGCCCGGGGGATCATCACCAGGACCAGCGGCACCATCAGCAAAGGCAGGATACCGCCGATAATGAATATTGATCGCCACCCGAGATCGATGGAGATCGTGCCATAGACCGACCCCGCCAACACACCGCCGATTGGTGAGCCGGCCACAATCAGCGCAATAGCCCGCCCCTTAGCCTTGCTGGACGCTGCCTGGGTGACAGTGGAAATGAGGATCGGAATAATTGCTCCGAGCCCGACGCCGCCCGCCAGCCGGATGGCGATCAGGGCCAAATGATTGGTGGCCAGAGCGTTCGCCAGCGAGGCCAACGCAATGCAACCAAGCCAGAACGTCAGCGTGCCACGCTGGCCCAGCAGGCGATAGAAAAAGCCGGCAATCAAGGCCCCGATAATGGCGCCGACGAAACCAGCACTGAAGAACGTCCCGGCCATGCCGCCCGGCAGATTCCATTCCTCGACGATGTGCACGGCAGCAAAGCCGATCGCCTGGGTGTCGAACCCGTCGATGATCGAGATCACCCCGCACAACAAAATGATTGGCAGGGACGACCGCTCCGGGGCTTGCCCGGCCTGTTCCACGTCAACATGCATCGGCTATCCATCCTCCACAGACTGCGCGGGCTTTCCTGTCGCTGGCCTGTCGCTGGATCGCAGCCAGTCACATCCAGGAAGCGCGCCTTGGCGGATTATGCGTTCCGCCTCTTGTCGAGCGCCAGATCACTGCCGGATACACGCACCGGGCCGCCCTTTGCCGCCCAGTGAAAAGTCCGGAACCGGATCTTGCTTTCGCAAAACTAGTTCTACATCGAAGTTTTTTTCGGCGCAACCCGAAACTGTCTACCGCACGCCTTGGGCACCCTGTGTCGCGCTTCAACTTGCACCGGGGATATAGTTCGATATAGAATTAAACTAGGCCGAGCCTGTAGCCGATACACCCTCCGGAAAACCATATGGGATCGCATGTAGCCGCCCCGCCCTGTCGGTGAAGACGGTGAGACAGCGCGATGTGCTGAAAGTTGGAGGGATCAGAAGGGAAGTCAATGGATCTGAACGGAAAATTTGCCCTGGTAACGGGTGCGAGTCGTGGCATTGGCACGGCAATGGCCAAGGAACTGGCCGCGCGCGGGGCGCGTGTCATCGTGACCGCCCGTAGCCAGCGGGCGCTGGCCGCACTCACAGACGAGATTACCGCCGCCGGCGGCACGGCCAGCAGCATTGCGGCAGACCTGAGCGAACGCGCCGGGGTGCTGGCGCTGCGCGAGGAAGTCGCCAAGGTCACCGATCGGCTGGATGTGATGATCGTCAACGCCGCCTTCGCGCCCGCACGAATTCGCGTACAGGAGATCGATCCGGTCGAGCTGGAAACGGCCATGAAGGTCAACGTGCTCGCCACGCAGGCGCTGATTGCCGCGTTTCATCCGCTGCTCGAAGTCTCCGGCGATGGCCGGTTGATCGGCATGACCAGCGCCGCCGCGCTTGCCGCCTATCCGGGCTTCGCCGCCTATGGTGCCTCGAAGGCCGCGTTCGACATGATCCTGCATACCTATGCGGTGGACAATGCCGCGTCATCAGTCCGAACCGCGCTGGTTGCACCGGGGCCGACGCGGACCGCAATGCGCGCCGACGGCTTCCCGAACGAAGACCCGATGACACTCAAGACACCGGAATTCGTCGCAGGCGCCGTGATTGACCTGATCGAACGGGACTTCACGAACGATACCTATCTCGACGTTCACGAGGCCTTTGTGGCGCTGTAATCGCTCACGCCCCGCAGGCGGGTTCAGGCTGCCTCGAGTGCCGCGTTGTCAGACGGGGCCACCTGCGCGCCGCGGATCAGCTTGCCCGGACGCGCGCCCGTTTGCTTGCCGTCCCGATAGGTCACCGCGCCGCTGACGATGGTGGCCACATAGCCTTCAGGCTCCTGCAGCAGACGGCGCCCGCCAGAGGGCAGGTCGTGCGTGACATAGGGCGCGTGCAGCGCGAGCCGATCCTCGTCGATAACATTGAGGTCCGCCTTGTAGCCCGGCGCGATCCGGCCACGATCATGCAGGCCGACAGCCTGCGCGCAATCCCAGGTGAGCTGCCGAATGACATAGGGCATATCCAGCCTCTGCGCGCCTGCCGCATCGCTCGTCCAGTGTTGCATCAGATAGGTGCTGACCGAGGCGTCGCAGACATAGCCGTAATGGGCCCCGCCATCGCCGACGCCAGGAATGGTGTCGCGATGCGCGAGCATCACGCCCACGGCATCGAGCGAATTGCCGACATAATTGGCGAGCGGCGCATAAAAGATGTTCCGGCCATCGTTTTCCAGCACCAGATCATAGGCCATTTCCAGCGCAGTCACGCCCTTGCGCGCGGCCATGGCGCCGATGCTGTCCTTCGCATCGGGGGTGTAGTTCGGCGGATCGCCAAACACATACATGTCGTCGAAGCGGGTCAGGAACTGGGCGATGTTCGGGTCCGGGTGGCTAGCCGTGTCGGTCAGAATCCGCTGACGGATCTCCGGCTTGGCCAGCTCGGCCAGCAGTTCCTCGCGCGACAGGCTGTCGCGCAGTTCCCGGAACGCCGGGTAAAGGCTCAGCGGATTTTCCGACAGGTCGAGACCGAAGAGCAGGCCCAGCGGGCGCGGCAGCACCTGCGCCTTGATGTTCAGACCATCGTCGTTGGCCTGCTCCAGCAGGTCCAGCAGCAAGCGCCAATTGTCGCCTTCCCAGGACCTTTGCCCCAGCGAGAAGGTCAGCGGGCGGCCCGCCGTCTCGACGATCCGGCGCCACATGGCCCATTCCTGCGCCGGGTTCATGAAGTCGTCGACCATCTGCAGGACGCCCTTGCCGGCCTTGCCGACCGCTCGAGCAATGCCCAGCAGCTCGTCCTCGCCAGCCGTGATGGTGGGCGCAAGCGCGCCGTCCTTGCGCCGGTGGATGATCGTGCGCGAGGTGGAGAAGCCGAGCGCGCCGACCTCAAGCGCTTCCGCGACCAGTTCGCCCATCTGCTCGACCTCGCCCGGCAGGGCCGGCTCGCGGTCGAGCGCGCGCTGCCCCATGACAAAGGTGCGGACCGCCGCGTGCGGCACCTGGGTGGCCACATCGACATCCCAGTTGCGCTGTTCCAAGGCATCGAGGAATTCCGGGAAGGATTCCCAGCCCCATGGGATGCCGGAACGCATGACCACGCCGGGAATATCCTCGACGCCTTCCATGAGGGTAATCAGCATCTCGCGCTGTTCCGGCTTGCACGGAGCAAAGCCGACCCCGCAATTGCCCGTCACGACGGTCGTGGCACCGTGCATCGACGATGGAATGAGCCGGTCGTCCCAGGTCAGCTGGGCGTCGTAATGCGTATGCACGTCGACAAAGCCGGGGGTGACGAGCAGCCCGCTTGCATCGACCTCTTCCTCGCCCGTGCCGCCGACCTCGCCAACAGCGGCGATGACACCACCCTTGATCGCGACGTCACCGACGAACGGCTCGCCGCCGAGACCATCGACGATGGTGCCGCTGCGAATTACCAGATCGAACTTCGCCATCTTTCGGAAATCCTCTTATCTGTTCCCGGTCCCGGTGAAGGCCGGGATCAATTGTAGTTTGAGTTGACCACGCACTCGATCAGCCAGGGCCTTTTCGAGGCGACGGCCTTGTCGAGGCAGGCGCGATATTGCTCGGCCGTCTCGACCCGCTCGGCCTCGAGGCTGAGGCTCCTGGCAAAAGCCGTGAAGTCAATCGGCGCATCGCCCCAGGTCCAGCCGAGGCCGTGGCTGCTTTCGACAGTGGTTTCGACCCCGTACATCCCTTCGATCGCGTCAGGGATACAGGCCCAGCCGGCATTGTTCGCGACCACGAAGATGATCGGCAGGTTGTGCTGCGCGGCACCCCAGATCGCGGTCGCGCTGAACATCAGATTGCCGTCACCCAGGATTGCAATCACGCGCTTGTCGGGCGCGGCCATCTGCACGCCCAGCGCTACCGGACTGCCCCAGCCCTGTGCACTGCCCTTGCCCGAGACCTGATGGAAGTTCGCCGGCTTGTCGATTTCCCAGTAGACGTCGCCGAGCCAGCCGATCGTGCTGGCCGCCATGACCACCAGCCAGTCCGGATCGACAGCATCCTGCGCCTCCAGCAGCACCTGCTTCGGGTCCATCGGGCCGTGCTGGCGCGAGAGCGCACGCGCGACCTGCATGTCGCTGGCGCGCTGGGCACGCACGGTGGCGCAGGCCTCCAGGCCCTTCGCCTTTGCCGTGTCGGCGGGCGGGCTTTCCTTGAGCAGTTCCGCGAGGCGCGCAAGGCTGGGCACCGGATGTCCATAGAGCGCGATGTCCGGCCAGATCTGCTTGGTCACCAGCTGCGGATCAGCACACAGGCTGATGCTCTTGGCGCTGGCCGGGAATGGCGGCATTTCGCCCGGCATGCCCATTTCCGTATACTCGAAGCCAACCGACAGAACCGCATCGGCCTGTTCCAGGATGGGCTTGTTGGCGGCGATCACACCAACATATTGGTCGTGGCTGGTCGGGAAGCCGAGATGCGAGGCGGTGTGTTCGGTAATCACCGGCGCGCCGAGCAGTTCGGCGACTACCACCATCTCTTCGGACGCCCGCAATTGCCCCGGCTCGCTGCCGCACAGGATGACCGGCTTGCTGGCCGATTGCAGCAGCTTTGCGGCGGCGCGCAGACCCTGCTCATCGGCACATGTCTCGAAGTAATTATGCGTCCGTGCAAACTCGTCGCGAAGGACAGGGTTGCCGATCACCTCGTCGAGCAGGTCGCAGGGGATGGCCAGATGGACCGGCCCCATCGGCGGGGTCATCGCTATCTCCCAGGCGCGCGCGAGGATTTCGGGGATGCGCTCCGCCTGCCCGACTTCGTGGGACCACTTCGTGTACTGCGTGGTCATTTCGATCAGCGAGCGGGGCGTCGCGGCATATTGATCGCGGCCCTTGATCGCTTGGGAACTGGTCGCCGAAATCAGGATCAGCGGACTATGATCCGCCCAGGCGGTGGTAACCGACATCATGGCCAGCGCCGTGCCCGAGGCGTGATAGACGGCGCACACGGCCGGCTTGTTGCTCTGCCGGGCATAGCCCTGCGCCGCCAGCGCCAGGTTGGTCTCGTTCAGGTGGCCAACATAGGCCACTTCATCGCGGCGACGGAACAGCGTCTGGCCCAGCCCGACCATGCCGATGCCGACAATGGTGAAGATCCGGTCTGCGCCTAGCTGGGCCATGGCATCGACCAGCAGGTCTGCGCCCGTACGCGGAAATGCAGTGTCGGCCCCGGCGGTGCTATCAGTCTCCGGCGTCTTGTCGATTGTGGTTGCCAATGTCTCTCTCCCACCAAATTTGTGTTGTTGCGCCCAGGCCCTGGCCAGACCTTCGCAGGTCCGTTGCACAGGACGACGCGCGGTCCCGGCGGCTAATCAGCCTGCCGCTTGCCGACGCGAACGCGGCGCTTGCTTGCCCGTCATTCGTGCGGCGATCTCCAGCTCAAAATATAAGTTCGATATCGAAGTATTGTCAAGCGATTTCCTGTCCGTCGCCATTGGCATCCGGCGTCAGCTTCCGACCGAAGCCTCCAGATTTTCGGCAATTTTCTTCAATACTTTGAGACATGTACGTACATCTTTCAGCTCGATGCCGTCGAGTGCCACCTTGTTAATGTCGCGAACGTAGCCGATCGCTTCCTTCTCCAGCGCCTTGCCCTTCTCGGTAAGATAGACATTGAACTGCCGTCCATCGTCCTCGCTGCGTTCACGCCTGACCAGCCCGCTCTTGAGCATCGCATTGACGATCGTCACCGTGGTGTTCTCGGCGACATAGGCCTTCTCGCTCAGGGACTTCTGGTTGATGCCATCCTTGATCCAAAGCACCCGCAGGTAATACCAGCAGCCGGGCAGGAAATCGTACTTGGCCAGCACGTTGTTGAGGATCGTCGTATAACGGCGGTGGCAGCGACGAATCTGCTGCGCGCAACTCTGCTCCGGATCTGAAAGGTCTAGTCCCTTGGCCATTCATTGTTCCCTCTATCAGGCGGCCGTACCGCCCTGGTCGGGACAGCTATGTGGCAATGACGCGTACCTTTCAAATGATTGAGGAACATCGCCGGTAATAACCGCGCCATGCCGGGTCAGCTTGCCGAAGAAACGAACTGGTCGCGCAGCTCGCGCTTGAGCACCTTGCCGCTGGCATTCTTGGGGAGAGCATCGACGATGTGGATCGCCTTGGGCCGCTTGTAAGGCGCCAGCAGCTTGCGACAGAATTCGTCCAGCTCAGTCAGCGAGGGCTGCATGCCATCGCGCAGGACCACCACGGCAGTGACCGCCTCGATCCAGGTCGGATCGGGAATACCGAACACCGCCACCTCGCTGATCGCCTCATGCTTGAACAGCACTTCCTCGACCTCGCGGCTGGCGACGTTCTCACCGCCGGACTTGATCATGTCCTTCTTGCGGTCAACGACGTAGAGATAGCCGTCCTCGTCGAAACGGCCCAGATCGCCGCTGTGGAACCAGCCATTGCGGAAGGCGGCGGCGGTCTTGTCGGCGTCGTTGAAATAGCCGAGCATGGCCTGCGGGCTGCGATGCACGATCTCGCCGACCTCGCCCACGGGCACAGGGTTGTCATCGTCATCGACCACCAGCGTTTCCAGGTTGATGGCCGGCTTGCCGGCCGAGCCCAGCCGGGTCAGCTGATCTTCCGGCTTCAGGATCGTGGCAACCGGGGCCAGTTCAGTCTGGCCGTAGAAGTTCCACAGGCGCATTTGCGGCAGGCGTTCGGCCAGTTCCTCGATCACCGCGGTGGGCATGATCGACGCGCCGTAATACCCCTTGGCCAGCGTCGACAGATCGCGCTTCTCGAAATCGGGATGGCGCAGCAGGGCAATCCACACGGTCGGCGGGCAGAACAGCTTGGTAATGCCGTGCGCCTCGATCTCCTCCAGCATCTTGCCCGCGTCGGGCGCACGCATGAGGATGCTCTTGGCCCCGAGATAGAAATCGACCGACAGGAAACAGTCGAGCTGGGCACAGTGATAAAGCGGCAGGCAATGCAGCTCGACATCGACCTCCTCCATGCCGCCGTCGACGATGCAGCTGACATATTGGGAGATCAGGCTGCGCGAGCTGAGCAAGGCCCCCTTCGGCCGGGATTCCGTGCCGCTGGTGTACATCATCTGCACCGCTTCATCTTCGTTGCGGAACACCGCTGGCGCGGTCGGGTCAGCGTGCGAGAACCACGCCTCCGCATTGCGCCAGCCAGCGGGCACCGACGCCCCGGTATGCGGCAGGAAGGCCTTCATCAGCCCGCCCTTGCCCGCCAGCACAAGCGCCTCTTCAGCCACGCCGCACAGCGCATCTTCGGCCAGCAGGGCGCGCGCCTCGCTGTGCTCCAGAATGTAGGCCACCTCGGCAGCATTCAGCATGAAGTTGACGGGCACGAAGATGCCGCCCGCACGGATGATCGCGAAACGCAGGATCACCATCGCGCGATTGTTGTGCGACAGCACCGCCACCGCATCGCCGCGCCCGATCCCTTCGGCAAGCAGGGCGTTCGCAGTCCGCGAAACCAGTTCGTCCAGCTGCGCGAAGCTGTCTTCGTGCCCTTCATAGATCAGCGCACAACGGTCGGGATTGCGCCGGGCCTGCAGCCTCAGGATATCAGCCACGCTGCGTGAACGCGCCTGCTCGATGTCGGTTGCTGCGCTTGTCTGCATCCTGCCCACTCCTGCGTTTCTGCGGTGGCCGCGCCCGGCGCTGGTCCTGCTACTTCTTCTTGGCGGCAAATTCGTCGGTGCTGCGCTTCATGCCGCCCATCACCGCCTCAAGCAATTCCTCGGCGTTCTGGTTGATCCAGTTCAGCGACGCCTCGCGGTTGCGGTTGGACTGCCGCACCCGGGGGCGCACATAACGCGCGAACATCTCGAGCGAGTTGCAGGTCTTGGCGAAGTTGGCGCCGTTCATCGGATAGAGCAACAGCGAGCCGAACCCGCCGGTCTGTTGATCGATCCGGCACACCTGTTCGTAGGCATCGTCGGGCGTACCGGCAACAGCCACGCCGGCCACGTGCAGCCCCTTGGTGGTCCAGACCTTCACCGCGTCCTCCGGACCCGTGATGTCCCACAGGTACTTGCCCGAGGGGTGATCGCCCAGGACCTGGCGATAGAAATGGACGATGTTCATCACACCCCATTCCAGTTCCTTCAACGCCTGCTCGCGGGTCTCGGCCACATGGATCGAGTTCACCACGCGCCAGTTATCGCGCGAGACGGTCTTGCCAGCTTCGTCTGCGGCATCCTGACAGACCTGCCACTGGTTCTTGAGCGCGTCGAAACCGGCAATGCTGGCCCCGGCGATCGAAAGCAGGCCCAGGCCGAGCTTGCCGGCCAGGTTCGATCCCGACGGCGTGACTGCGCTGGCGACGAAGATTTCGAAATCCTGTTGCACCGGCAGCAGCTGGAGGCGTGCCTCGCGCAGGTCGAACCAGTCGGTCTTGCGCGTCACCTCCTTGCCGGCCAGCAGATCGACAATCACCTCAAGCGATTCGACCATCATGCGGCGCTGTTCGAGCGGCGAAATGCCCATCGCCAGGGCGTCCGAAGCCAGCTGCCCGGGCCCGGCTCCCATCATCGCCCGACCGCCGCTGATCAGGTCGAGCTGGGCGATCCGGTCGGCAAGGATCAGGGGGTTGTGATAGGACAGCGAATTGACGCCGGTCCCCAGGCGAATGCGACTGGTCTTTTCCGCCATCGCGGCCAGCAGCAGTTCCGGCGAACTGGTGATCTCGATGCCGGAAGAGTGGTGTTCGCCGACCCAGATCTCGTCATAGCCGAGCCCATCCATGAATTCGGCGAGCTGAATGTCCCGCCGCAGGCAAAGCATCGGATCTTCCGCAAGCCCATGATAGGGCGGAATAAATGCGCCAAACTTGAGACCCTTCGATACGCTGCTCTTGCTGTCCATGTCCTCATCCCATTTGAGTGTGGTTGTGTTGCCTGCCGGGTCATTTCAGGAGCGTCTGGCTTACCTTTCGCGTCCCGTGGAACGACAGACCAATTTTTTGAAAGCCGGCGTGACTTTCAGGCGATCATCGCCGCATCGGTGATGCGACCATCTTTCACGACCTCGCGATTATCCAGTGTCACCGTGCAGCCCATCAGCGGCATGTCGATATGACCGCGCGTCTTCCTCCGGGGCGACGGCCCGGTGGAAAAGAGGAAGCTACCCGGCAGCGAACGGATCAAGGCGACCAGGTGATCGACCCGGCCATCGTAGTTGATGACATCGTCATAGGTAGCGTTCGGGTGCAGCCCCCAGCCCAGATGCGATACCGCATAGGGATCGCGATCGTCGTCGGATGTGCGGCTTTCCGCCAGATAGGTCCGCGCCAGATCGGCATCGTCGCCGCCCTGGATATCGACGATATGGCCATCCTCGATCTCAAAGATGATCTCGCTCCGCAAAATCCGCGTATAGGGCAGCGCCCAGATGTCGCCAGGACGCGCTACAACCTTGCCCCGCGTCGATCCCTCCACCGGGAAGCAGGCCGCCATGCCCTGCCCCCACTGGTCCATGTGGCCGGGATGGTCGGCAAAGCCGTAATGCGCCACCGCGCCGAGTTCGTGGTCGACCTCATAGGTGAAGTCAGTCCCGAAGGCGCTGGTCACGCGGACCGATTTCGTTGCGTTGAGCTGGTCGGCGGCGGCGACCGTTACGCGCTTCAGATCCTCATCGCCCTGCAGCTTTAGCAGCATCTGCGGGATGTCGAGAATGTTCAGGATCCGTCCGCCAGCCTGACGCACGGCGAGTTCCCATGCCGAGAAGAAGCCGAGCATGAAGGAAACGACGAGAATCTCGTTGCGAAGCGCATCGGCGAGCCACGGGGCGTCGACCGGGTTGGCCCCGACAAACTTGGCGCCCGGCGGATGGGGCACGCGGATCTCGTAGCCCACGGCCTTGATCGCGACACAGGCGCCCAGCCCTGCCGCGACCAGTTCGCGCGGGCTTGCCTCATCCGTCAGAAATACGACCGTATCGCCCGCCTTCACGTTGCACAGTTCGAGTTGGCGAATGAACGACGGCACGATCGCGCCGGATTCCATCTTGTAGTCGAATGCAAGCATCTGTTCTCTCCTGACTTCGTTCTTGCCGCCTTGGTGGTTGAAATGGCGGTCTTCCCGTCCGGCGAATACTCAGGCGGCCTCGACCGCTGCGGCTCTGGATGACGCAGGATCGTAATTGGCACCGCGGATCAGGCGGCCGGGCAAGGCACCAGTGTGCTCCCCATCGCGATAGGTCACAACACCGTTCACGATCGTCGCCCGGTAGCCTTGCGCCTTCTGCTCGATCCGCCAGCCATTGGCCGGCAGGTTGTCGATCGGGACCGGGTTGCACAGCTGCACCTTGTCCATGTCGATGATGTTCAGGTCGGCGCGACGCCCCACCTCGACGAGGCCGCGATCATCGAGTCCCACCGCCCGCGCCGGATCGTGGCTGATGCGTTTGACAGCCTGGGCGAGCGTGAATTTCTTGTCGTCGGCACGATCGCGGACCCAGTAACTGAGCAAATGCGTCGGATAGCTGGCATCGCACAGCATTCCGTAATGGGCCCCACCGTCGCCCAGCGCGACAATGGTGTCGGGATGATTGATGAGCGTGAAAACGTCGTCGAAAGTCTTGTCCATGTCGTTGCCGACCGGGACGAACAGCCGCGCAGTGCAGTCATCTTCCAGCAGCAGGTCATAGGCGACTTCGCGCGGGTCACGGCCTTCGCGCTTGGCCCGCGCGCCGACCGTATCCTCGGCCGTCGGCGTGTAGTTCACCGGGTTGCCCAACGGGAACATCGGATCGAGATTGACGAACAGCCGCGAGAACAGCGGGTTGGCGTCTTCCGCCGGCCATTCATTGACCAGCCGCTCGCGCAAGGCCGGGTCCTTGAGCCGCTCGATCCGCTCGGCCACGGGCAGGTCGCGGACCTCGGCATAGCTGGGATTGAGCGAGAACGGGTTGTGCGGCATGTCGAAGGCGAGCAGCCCGCCCATCGGACGGCTGAACACCTGCCCGACAATGTCGATGCCATCGGCGCGCGCCGTTTCCACATGCTTGATGAGGGCGCGCCAGCGGTTCGGATTGTCGTTCAGCTGGACCAGTGAGAAATGCACCGGCTTGCCGCTTTCCTGCGCCAGGTGTCGCATATGTTCGACGCCGGTCGAGCGGTCCTCGGTCGCATCGTGGAAGTCGTCGATCAGCTGGAACATGCCCGTGTCGAATTCCTTCAGCGCACGGGCGATGGTCAGCAATTCCTCCTCGCCCGCCGTGACGGTCGGGGCCAGTGCGCCGGTGGTCGACCGGTGCAGCAGGGACCGCGAGGTCGAGAAGCCCAGCGCGCCTGCGCGCATCCCGTCGGCCACGACCTCGGCCATCTGGGCCATGTCCTTGGCCGTCGCCGGCTCGCGGTCGGCCCCGCGCTTACGCATGACATAGGCGCGTACTGGTGCATGCGGGATAAGCGAACCCACATCGATGTCGAATTCGCGTTCGGCCAGCGCATCGAGATATTCCGCATAGCTTTCCCAGTTCCACGGCAGGCCTTCGGTCATCACGACCTCGGGGATGTCCTCCACCCCTTCCATCAGCCGGACCAGCAGGTCGCGATCTTCCGGACGGCAGGGCGCGAAACCGACGCCGCAATTGCCCATGACGACAGTCGTCACGCCGTGGTCGGATGACGGACACATGCGATGGCCCCATGTGACCTGCGCGTCATAATGCGTGTGCACGTCGACAAAGCCGGGCGTCACGACCATGCCAGCGGCATCGATCTCTTCCCGGCCGCGTCCGGCAACTTCGCCAACGGCGGCGATCTTGCCATCCACGATAGCCACGTCCGCCAGGAACGGCTCCTCTCCGGAACCGTCGACGACGGTGCCGCCGCGCACCACCAGGTCAAATTCTTCACTCACAATCTGGTCCTCCGAGTGTGTTCTTGCGAACTTGCCGATCGGCCGGAGAGCCCGGCGATCCGCGCGATCGGCTGGGTCCGGCCATGCAATGCACGAACCGGACCGCAGCCAATCTGGGAACAGCAACGCCGCATCAGCCGCCGAACGGCTTGAACGTCAGGCGCAGCATGATGGTGCGCGGGGCGTTGCTCACCCCGAGCAGGTCGGATCGGACGCCCGGCCCCGCCGTACCGGTGGTGCCCCCCGATCCCGTCAGCGGCGATTCCGTCGCCCAGCGAACGCGCAGCGTATCGGTCAGGTTCTTGCCGATCAGCGCCACTTCCCAGCCGCTGTCGTCGTTGAACAGGCGCAGCGTCGCATCGAGATTGACCGAGGAATCCTGGGACGATCCCGGCGGCTGGTTCTGGATGGTCTCAAAGCCATCGGAATAGGTCGCGCCCACCGACAGGCCGACCATGGTGGCCGACTCGCTGATCGGGAACTCGTAATTGGCGCTGACGCTGCCCGCCCAGTCCGGAGCAAACAATGTCGGACGCCCCGAGATATCCTGCGAGACACCAACCTCACCCGGCCCAACGAGGTCACCGGCGGCGTTGATATTGCAGCCCTCGGCGATGGTCTGGCCGGTATAACAGCTCGCCAGGAACTCCCTGAAGCGGGCATGGGTATAATCCGCCGAGGCGGCCAGGCTCAGGCCGGGCGCTGCGCGGGGCGAGAAGTTGGTGCTCAACTGCAGGCCGTAAGTCCGCATGGCAGCGGCATTCAGCACATTGGCCGTCGACAGTTCGGGGTCGTAGGCCGTGACCTGCAGGTCCTTGTACTCATACCGGTATCCGGTCAGGTCGAAGCGCAGCTGTCCATCGGCCAGCACGGTCTTGATGCCGCCTTCGAAGCCCTCGGCATTCTCGTCTTCGTAGGACCGGTCAACCCCGTCGAATGGCGGCAAGAACAGCGTACCAAGGTTGAAGCCACCCGACTTCGTCCCGCGCTTGTAGGTGAGGAACACATTCGTGCGCGTGTCCGGGCGATAGCTGACGGTGACTTCCGGCGAGAACTTCTTTGCCCTGGTCGTGTCGGTTGCCAGCAGATCCTGCACGAAGGATTGCGAGATCTTGTCGAAGACCGATAGAGTCTTCTCCTCATCGCTATAGCGTCCACCGGCAGCGATCTGGAAAGCGTCGGAAATGTCCAGGGTCAGCTGGCCGAACACCGCATAGGTCCGACCGCTGACATCATAGCGCGGAGCGGCTGCGCCGATGCCAGGAGACGGGAGCAGGTAGACCGCCGAATCCGCGAACAGGTTCTGGTCCTGATAGAACACGCCGAACATGCCGTTGATCGGCGAGTCCAGATCGGTGGTCACGCGCAATTCCTGGGTGAACTCGTCGCGCCCGTTATTGATGATGGCACCAAAGAACGGCCAGGCACCGCCCGCAACGTTCTGCACGTCGAGCACCTCCTGATCGTAATAGCTCGTGATCGAGCTGAGCATAACGCCATCGGCTACCTCGTAGTCGATCATGCCCGAAAGCAGCAGCAGGTCCTGGTTGGAGCGGATCTCGCCGTCGCGATAGCGCGGATCGCCGCCCACGTCGGCGGTCACGGTCGAGCCCAGCGGCGCAACGATATGATCGAGCTTGCAGTCCTCTGTCCCGACCGGGATCACCACGCCATTGAGCGACGGTGCGCCACTGGGGCAATAGAAGAGCTGCGCCTGATCGAAGGAACTGGCCCCGGAATAATCCATATAGGTGCCCTTGAGCTTGATCGAAAGTGCCTCGCTCGGATCGAATTGCAGCGTAGCGCGGGCCCCGGTCAACGTCCGGTCCGGCGCGCGCGCCGAGTTCGGCTCCGGCACGGCGCCGAAGATGGGCGAAGGCTGGGCATCATCGAAATTGGCCGCCAGACCATTCTTGAAAAAGCCCCGCATATCCGAGCGATACAGCGCCAGTCGCCCGCCCATCGTGTCGCTCAGCGGGCCGCTGATGACGGCTTCGGTCAGCAGCTCGCGCGCCTCGAAACCATAGCCGACGCGCAGCATGGCGTAGGGGCTACTGGTCGGGTCAGCCGAAACCACCGAGACGATGCCGCCCGAAGCGTTCTTGCCGAAATAGAGCGATTGCGGTCCTTGCAGTACCTCGACCCGCGCGATGTCGAACTGGCCGAGACGCAAGGCATTACCATCCACCAGCGTCACACCATCGACATTGATCGCGACACCCTGATCATAGCCCGAACCGGAGGTCGGCGGCGAGCCGACCCCGCGCATGGTGATGGCACCGCCGGCACTACCGGCCGCAGCCGACACATTGAGCGAGGGCGTGATAGCCGCAACGTCCTGCAGGCTCTGGATGCCCGACCGGTCGAGCTGATCGGCACCGATCGCCTTGATCGCGATAGGCACCTCCAGATCGCTCTCATCCTTCTTGCGCGCGGTAACGATGATGAACCCCTGATCCGCCGGCGTGGCCGACGTGTCGGCCTGCGCCATGGCCGGGCTGGCCGCCAGCAGGCCGCCGACGATGGCGAGACCTGACAACGAGCAAAAGCAAAGCTGATTATTCCGCATGATTATCCTCCCAGAGCATCAAGGTGTCGTCCGCCCGGTTCCAGACCAGGTTCCGCGACGAAGTGCGGCCCGATGGACACCGAGGTCGGCAAACCCTTGTTTTCGTGATGATTGCGACTGTCCCGGCCGCGAAAAGCGTCAGCCCGGCACTTCGTGCCCAGCCCCAGGCCAACACAGCCTGCGGTCACCGCGTCCATGGCCGGCAGAGCGGGAATCGCAGCCCGCGACATCGCTTCCATCGTCTTCCTCTCCCCATGTTCCCCGCGAACGCAGCAATTCGGCTGCTGTCATTCGTGAAATACGGGCTTCTCCATCGAGTCTTTCCAGTTCGATATCGAAGTAATATGGTTCTATACCGAACTATCTTTGTTGGCAAGGGGGTAAGCCTTCCCCCTGTGTTGCGAGGTCCGAATATGCGGCGAACACCAGCGCGAAATCCAAGTCGAAATTCGCATTCCAGCTATGAACAAATGCGGTTGGCCGCGATCGGCGACAAGGCGCCAGGCTCCGCGCGTACAGGTGCGCCCCATGGTTCGAAGCCGCCGACCGGCAGGGCTCCGGGACAATCTCAAATCAGCAAAAGAGAGGAAAACAAATGACTCGTTCGGTGATCGTCACAGGAGGGTTCGGCGTACTCGGGCAGGCCGTCGCCCAACGTTTCGCAGTTGCGGGCGACAAGGTGGCGAGGATCGATTTCGCGCCCGAGGCGAAGCACGCGATCGACGGCGCGCTCGACATCGGCGGCGTCGACCTGACCGCTCCCGCTGCGACCCAGGCCGCGCTCGACCAGGTCCTTGCGGCACATGGCGGGATCGACGTGCTGGTCAATGTGGCAGGCGGCTTCGTGTGGGAGACCGTGGCGGACGGCTCGCTCGACAGTTTCAGCCGGATGCAGGCCATGAACCTGATGACCATGTGACGGTGACCAAGCTCGCCCTGCCATCAATCAAGGCGTCGGCGGCCGGTCGGATCATCAATATCGGGGCCGGCGGGGCCATAAAGGCCGACATGGGCATGGCCGCCTATGCCGCGTCCAAATCCGGCGTCCACCGGTTGACGGAAGCGCTGGCGACGGAACTTTCCGACACCAACGTCACCGTCAACGCCATATTGCCGAGCATCATCGATACTCCGACTAACCGCGCCGACATGCCCGACGCCAATTTTGCCAACTGGGTGAAACCCGATGCGATCGCGCAGGTTATCGCCTTCCTGGCATCCCCAGCGGGCGGTTCGATCAGCGGCGCGCTGCTGCCTGTGTCGCGTGGCGGATAGGACGCGACGGAAATCAGGCAGGTGGCAGTTCTGATTTTCAGCGTCCCGTTGAGTTCGGGGACAGCGTTGTAGAGGTCGGCGACGAGGCCGTATTCGGCGACCTGAAAGATCGGTGCGTCCTCGTCCTTGTTGATGGCGGCATTACCAGCTCACTTTCAACCGGGTGCAGTTGCTTTGACAATGGCTGTCGTTCGAGGAGACGGCAATTCTGGTTGGGGTGGTTATGGCATGAGCCATGCCTAAATTAGCGGTTCTTATCCTAATACGCCCGATGGTGGAGCATGACGCTGAGTGTAGCGAAGAGGATCCGCACGTCGCGCAGGATGGTCCAGCCCTGCAGATATTCGAGGTCGGCCTGCAGCC
>CAYOSE010000040.1:0-22045 GCA_964406535.1 uncultured Sphingomonadaceae bacterium | reverse complement strand
AACCCTCCTTAAATCACAACCTCAAATCTGTGCCATTGGCGCTGACGGCGGACAGCCGCCGCGATTGGAGACGCTCGAGACCTTGCCGCTCGTATAGGTGTAGCTGATCGTGGCCGAGCTGGCGCCAGGCGGCGTGATCGTCGCGATGCGCCCCGAACTGAAGGTAAAGTCCGTCGTTTCCGCGGCTACATCGGTAATGCTGGTGCTATCAACATAAGCCGTTGGCCAGTCGCCGGTTAGTGTACAGCTAGCAGTCGGTGAGCAATATTCCACTGCATTGTTGATGGCGCTCACACTGACGAGAGTTTGCCAATCCGTAGCTGTAGCTTCATTTAATGTGTCGGTCTCATACGCAAATTTTATCTGGTATCCCAGATTGTTGATGATCGAGGAGATGCGCCGGTAAAAGTACGTAACCGTGCTAAACCCAAGATCAATTGTGTAAGATCCGGTATTGTAATAAAAAATTCGAGCGTGGCCGTCTGGAAATATTATTGAATTCACAAAAGCAAGATCAGATTGCGCTGGGAGATACAGATATCCATTCGTTGCTGAAAAGTTGACCTCAGTCCCGTCTGCAAGGATAAGTTGCGTGCGTGCGGCATTGAGGGTTGCGCCATTTTCTATCGTTGGCTCGTAAACTGATCCATTGAGCGTGAACGAAAAGGTGTTTCCCATATAAGTGATGATCGGATTGCTGGTGCTGCCAGTCATTGTCGGCACTTCGCGATGGCGCCAACCACTGTCCACCCAATGGCGTGTTAGAGTGAGGCCGTGATGATCTTCGGGGCCGATCGAGACTAAGCCTTTCGAGAAAGTCACTGTACCGGTCTGCAGCTCGACATTATTCTGCTCGACTGCAGGAAATTCTTCTGGCGGAGCAGTTTGCGCCAACGCTGCTTGCGGCATTATGAGTGCGGCCACCAGGGCAAGACAAAGCAGGATCAGCGAGTGTCGGAGGCGATGGATCATTGCACGCCTCCCACAGGTGCTTGCGCAAGAATTGCCTGAAGTGCCTTTGCACTGTCGATATGATCGGCAACGCTGTAGCTGTCAGTCAACGGCACCTCGACTATGACCTTGAGCAGATCGCCTGCCTCATTAGCGGCGCGACTTTCGGTGAGGCTCGTACCAAGGATCCCTATTACCCCGGTCTCGGCAAAACCGGTATAATCGAAGCTCAGATCGTCGATGAGAGAAGTTGGCGCGCGGCCAGCCTTGTAGGCTAGCGATCCGCTCAGATCCTCGAGCATCAGCCTGCCGTCAGCTGCAGGGCTCACCAGTAGCACGCGCTTGCGGCCCAGCCATGTAAGTTCGACAATGCTCACCTCGAGCGCAGGATTGTCGATGACCTGAAAGCTGTTGGCCATACCTAACCACAGGCCCTTACCGTCGCATGTGGCAAACAGCGCCATGATCGGTTCTTCTATTCCATCGAGATAGCCGGCTGGGTAGGTCTGCGGAGCATCCTTCGGTGTACCCTCCACGATATCGCACAGTACCTTGCCCGCGGGGGCCTCATAAGCGCCGGCATCAACCGTTTCGGCCTGTGCGAGTGCTGGGAAGGTGGTGAGAGCCGTGCCGATAAGCATCAGCGCCGCTGCGCTTAGGTGCTTGGCCAGTCCGGTCGAGATTACCCTTGGTCCTGCTACGCGCATGTCCATCCCTTTTGGTTGTCGAACGTCGGCCAGGTCCCGTCAGACGAGGGCGAACGCCATCGCCTTCCGGACCGCGATGGCCGGAGGTCTCAAATCTGCACCTGTCCTTGTTGTTATCCACGCCGCTGAACGCGGCGCGCGCGTCCCTAGGCGGCTAGCCCTGCGTCACGCAGGTCGCCTGTGTTCCCGATGAATTTGAATCGAACTCGACCCTGTTGCCGGCTTCATCATAGCAATAGTTGCGGGTCTGGTTGTTGTTGACCGAACCGGTGTTCTTGACCTTCACCACGCGCCCCAGCGCATCATAGGTGTAGGTCTTGGTCTCGGCGGCCTGCAACGGCAGCGCGATAGCTGATGAAATAACCGGGCCAGCAGCCGCTACGGAAAGAAGAGCAAGAGAGGCACAAAGTACCGAAGATCGTCGGGCCATCACACTTGCTCCTTCGTCTGACTGATCTGCCAGCAAGCTTCCAAACCCGGCCCAATCCGTCAATCAGGTGGAACCACATAGCGTCGCGCAGCGCCCCCCGTTAAGTTTTACAAGCCGTAGAAATCTGCGCTCCGGAGCTGCAGAATATTTTTTGAGCATCCGCATCAAACCACGCAAATGTGACCGAAAATCCACCAAGTCATGGCCGGAAAGCTTGCGCGATGCAGGCGATCGGGGGCGAGGAAGAAGCGAATCAGTTCGCTGGAACCGGGCGTGACTCGGTGAAGATCAGGCGACCAAGTTGAACGTTCCAAGAGGCTGCCAGGTACGGCAATCACCCAACGGGAGGTCGCCCGCAGCGGCGCTCAATATGCAGCTGCTGACTGGATTCCTGCAAACGATACTGGCGGCACCGAACACAATGAAGCAACCGAGGATAACTGTCGCCCCGAAACGCCAATTCATGCGCCCAGTCAGCATCATAAAACCAACGGCAGCGACCGCCATGACCGCAATGGCGGTGGCGACCTACCCTAGGAGCGTGTTCTGCATCCAAATGAAGGCGCTGGTGATCGCTCCGGAACCCGCAGGATCCTGAGCATAAGCCGTAGAAGGCAACGGCATCAGCAGGGACACCAGAATAACCGATACGCGCTTCATCCGCACACTCCTCCTTAAGGTTCTGATCCGAGGATTAGAATCTGCTCTGTTGCTCTGCCAAATTTCTGAGATGCGAAAGTTAATGCCGATGCGCTCTCGCGACGGCAGGCGAAAGTGGGCGCAAATGTCTACCTAGGGCGTCAGCAGCTCCAAATGCCCTACGCCCAAAGCCTGCGCCAGCTCATAGATCGTGACGATCGTGGGGTTCCGCTTTCCGCGCTCGAGATCGGATATGTATTGCTGGGAGAACCCGGAGCGTTCGGCAAGCTGCTCTTGGGTAAGGCCGCGCTCTGCGCGAATGCGGGCGCAATTGTCGCCAACGAGCTTGCGCATATCCATGCACAAAGCATTGGCGATGCTCGCGCAGTCACGTTATCCACTATAATATGTAAAACGAAGATGGCGGTCCGTGCTCGACTTCAATACACTTCTTCAACAGGTGGATGTCGATCCTGCCGGCACGCTGATCGTGCGCCATTTCCCGGTCGAGAAATCTTTGCGCCGAACACTGCCGTGGCTCGTCGTCGAAAAGCCCAAACTATGGCTGGCCTATCAGCAGATCCAGTGGGCAACACTGGAGAAAGCGATGACAAGAGCAACATGGATCGCCTCGTTCATCGGACAGGAGCCGGGCCTTGCGACCTTTGCCGGTGTCTATCGCATCGGTCGACATGAGGTTCTCGATCACGCTGGCTACCAGGCCTTCCCGGGAAATGCCGAGCTCGAGGCACTCGGCATGACCGGTAGAACCCCCGATATGGGCGACTGTCTGGCCTTCGAACTGGACCAGCTCGAGCACTGGAAGGAGTGGATCGGACATCTTACCATTCGCTGGCCAAAGCCATACCAGAGCTGGTGGCGCTGGGCGGGCAGAGGGCAGTTTGCCGTCGAGACAATCGAGGCTGAAAACCGGTTTGCCCAAGGCATGCCCGACTGGCGGGCTCTGGTCCTCGACTGGAATGAGCTGCAATGCCTGCCCGCATCGTGGAAATCTGCTCTCGCGCACTGGCGGGGCATCTATCTCATCTACGATTGTAGCCGTCGAGCCAGCTACATCGGCTCCGCCGGCGGAGGCGAGAATATCCTCGGGCGGTGGATGGATTATGCCGCATCCGGTCATGGCGGCAATCGTGAACTCCGCAAGAGCAAACTTGCGGATTTGCGATTCAGCATTCTGGAGCGGACGTCACCCGATCTCGAGCCGGAGCACCTCATTGCGCTGGAGGCCAGCTGGAAGGAGCGGCTGCATAGCCGCGAGTTCGGACTCAATCGAAACTGAGCGCGCCCGCCAGAGGCCCTGTTAGGCTGGTGACTGGTTCGTTGACGTCGGCATGAATGGCGGAAATCTTGCCGGGTACTTCTTCTTGAACGCCGCCGGCAAATGGCGACTGACCCGGTAATATCGGCGCCGCACCTTGGCCCAACGCTTCTCTCCCTCCTCGAAAGAATAGACGTCGCCTGTCCAGTCGACGATCTCCTGGGCAACCTTGAAGAAGGTCTGGCGAGCCTGACGGAAAAACTCGCAGTCTCGCGCCTCCTGTTCGGTTACCGGCCCCAGGAATCTAAAACTCGTCGGCGAGGTAATGAGGATGTCGTCCGGATCGGGATACTGACGGGGCAGGGCTTGGTTCATCTTCCTTTTGAGATCGAAGATCGGGCCCCAGTGGGCCTTGTAGGCGAGCAGGTCGGCGACCGCTGCTTCGTACCAGGCGCGCTCTTTCTCCAAGGCAGACGTATATTGCTGGAGCAGGAACCTGGCCATCTCGGGGCTATCGGCATTCGCCCTGAGCCTGAGCCAGAGCCGTTGGAGATTGTCGATCGGCTCACCATTGATCTCGCCGACGATCTTGCGGGCTTCTTCGAGCAAGCGTTGCTCGAACTCATTGGGCATGGAGGGACTTTTCACGGTGCTTTTCCCTTTTCGCGGTCGCCCGCTCGGGTTTGGGCAATGGCCCTTGGGCCATTGATGTTCGCGCGGCGGACTGCAGTAGCCGACGGCCTCGATTTCTTCAGAGGCTAGGCGGCGCTTAGGCTTCCGGCCCTTCGGCCGCGACGCGACGCCATCATCAGACCGGTCGTTCATGATGCAGCCGCGCTCTGAGCCGTTGCCCGCCTCTCAAGATCGGAAAATGCCATTCCATCACGCTCACGGACGGCATCGAGACCGAAGGTCTTGTGCATCCGGCGAATCGCGACATCGACATAGCGCGGCTCGATTTCGATCAGGCGAGCTTGCCGCTTGGCTGCATGAGCAGCGATCATCGTGCTGCCGATCCCGCCGAACGGATCGAGCACGATGCCATTCCTTGTGGTCACATCGAGAATAGCATCCTGCAACATGTCGACCGGCTTTGGCGTGGCGTGCGCCTTCAAGAGCTCGGCCTGCTCGCTCGTTGCTGAGACCATCCCGTCATAATGCCATGCGGTTGTGCGGTTACGACCGTGCTTTCCCAATTGGACATTGTTCCGGTGAGGCGCATCGCCTTTCCTGAAATAAACGATCTGCTCGGTCTGCGAGCGGAAAAGAGCCCCCTGAGCCGGCTGTCCCTTAACCCAGGTGCACATGGCTTTGGGCCGACCAAAAACCACGGTGCCAGCTCGCAGGAGTTCAAGGAGATAATGATAGCTCATGAAGAAGGCGTGGAGGCTGCCATCCTCGCTGACGCCTTTCATCTCTCGCATCACCGTCGTCAGGAATCTGGTAAACTCATTGGGCGACATTTCCCCGTGCGCGAATGCGAACTCCTCCCGGCCAGGATCGCTCGAAATCGTGGTCATTGAAATGTTGTAAGGCGGGTCGACCAGCCCAAACTGGGCCCGCTTCCCTTCCATGAGAATATCGTAACTAGACGCCTCGAGAGAGTTGCCACACAGCATTCGATGGGCATCGCCGAACGTCCAAAGATCACCCGGCTGCGTGATGACTGGCATCTGATCGCCGTCGGGCACAGCATCAGGCGCTTCTTCGGGTAGAGCCCCTAACCCCAGAAGCCGCGTGAGCTCGCCCTCCTCAATGGCAATATTTGCCAGAGCGTCTTCGCCGAGCAAGCGATCGAGTTCGCGCAGCTCCTCGGCGAGCAGCGCATCGTCGTACCGGCCCAGGTCGTTCAGCTTATGCGCGTTGATGGCATAGAGGCGCAGCTCGTCGGGCGTCATATTGCTGACCCGCAAGATGGGAATCTGCGACCACTTCAGTTTCTTCGCGGCCTGCACGATCGCGTTACCGCAAACCACCCGATTTTCGCTATTGAGCAAGGGCGGTTCAACCACCTGGCCAGTTCGCTCTAGCTGGCGCGCCGCCTCATCGATCTGGCGCGTGGGATTGTTACGCCAATGACGCTCCCGCAGCTTGATTGCGGACAGCTCGACATGTTCGATTGAATGGGAATTGTTGGTCACCAGAAAAACTCCTTGGTTAGAGGCGTTCTCGTGGTGGGAGAGCTCACGTGATAGCCGACGACGATCCATGCTGCAAGTCGATGGTGGTCGTTTTGGCCTACCGCGAATTCACGAGCTTCTGGCGGCTATTATCGGCTTTTGCGCCCTGGTCTGGCACGCAACTATCGCCCATTATCGCGAATTATCGACGCGTTATCGCAAGATTTCGGGCCAAATCACGTACCGCCAGCACCCCGGTTTTCGCGTAAAACACTGACGCGAGGGCATTTCTTGCCGGACAGCGGGTGAAACTCCTGACGACAACGCCGCCCAAATCAGCGAAAAACAGGGAATTTTGGCCATTTCCGCCCGAGACCGTTCCGCTCCTGACTGCGTCGCGCACCACCTCTCTCGCTAGGAAACTTGCAGGCTTGCTGGCGAAAGGCGGTTCGGCTGGTCGCGCTTGGCTCCTGCTTGGGTCGCTTTGGGTAGGAAAGCCGCGTCATGCCCAGTGACAACGGTGTTCGGCACAACGTCCGAGTTAGGGTGGAAAGCGGGCATTCAATTGGGGCCTGAAGTTTGCTGTCGAGCCTGCGCTTGCGTGGTCGGTCGAGACGTATTTCCAAGGGTTCAGGTCTGCTCTTCGCGCCAAAGAAGTCGGCGCGAAGAGCATCGTGTCGATAGCGAAGAGAGCAATGCTTCGTAGGATCATTTTCAGCTCCCAAATCTGGGATCGGCCTAGAATTGCCAAATAGAACACCGCACGTCGGGCAAGATTAGATTGCCGATCTACGACGGCGAAAGGCTGGAAGCACACGCAAACAAGTCAGAGATTGTCGGCAGCGCTCTTTCAGCGGCAAGGTCTCTGTAAACACGCCAAAAGGTAAGCTCGCCTGCGGGTGAGTTTCTAACGTGAAGCGGCCACCCGTCCTGGAATGAAGTAAGCAGCTCCTCTGCAGGGTCTCTCTCTAGAGGGAAACTGATTTCGTCAGGGGCCGACACAATAATCGGTACGAAATGGCCCGGTCCTCCAGCGACATCAACAACCATTCTTCTTCCCTCAAGCGTATATGGACGCTGGTCGAAAGGAAAGTCGAAGTGTTGAGATCTCAGCCTGAAAAGAACGTAGTCATCACGCAGAGTCCTCGTCGTCAAAATTACGCTCAACCTGAACGCTTTTGCAACCTCCAAGTGCAACCTATTAGAATCATGAGGGAAAAAGACACCATCGATACGGCACATCACAAGGCCGCTACCTGTCTGGTTGCGCCCGACAGGATTGGACCTCCAATTGCCCTCCATCCTGGTGGAGCTAGTCCCTAGTGGTCCCAATTCTTGTGCAAATACCGGTGTCGCCAGAATCATCGCCACCAGTGCGAACAGCTTTCGCATTCTCTGTCCCCCATGCTTCAGTGTTGTTGGGCCGGCCAACACCCTCGGGGTGAGCGGCTGAGCACCCGCACACTGGGTTCGTGATATCGCATACCGCGAGCGATCATGGGAATTGTCCAACCGCAACGGCGGTATTCCAAACGTCATCGACCTGCCGCTGTCCCCTCTCGAAGTCTTCTCGGATTCGCCGCGATTGTTCGCGAAAGTCTTCGTCAGTGAGATCACCCGGAGAGCCCTGTGCTCGCCGAAGGAACTCCTGTGCCTGGGGCACGCTGGCACAAACTTGCCGATAATCGGGGTCCGAAGCGTAAGGTTGGGCGCTACACGCTTCTTCGGCCCTGTTCAGGTCGGCGACCGCCTTCATGTAATTGAACATCAGACCGCTCAGCCCGTCATTGGCCAGCATCTGCGTGTACATCTCGGCTGAGCCAGCTGGCCATGCGAGCATTGCACGCCAGTAATAGCCTGCAGCATCGCCGTGTTCTGCAGCCTTTTCTGCATGGAACCTCGCCAGCACAAGACTTGGCGGGTTGCCGATGCCCTGATAGACCCTTGCTGCCAGCGCGGCATGCGCCCTCGCGCTGCCAAAATCGGCGGCACCATCGAGCCAGGTATTCGCCGCCATCTGATCTTCCGTGACGCCGTCGCCGGTTGCCAGCCGTTCGGCGTAAGCAAACATTGCATCGACATCCTGGGTCTTCGCCGCGTCGAAAGCCGAACGTGCCGCCGGGGTTCGGGGATTGCCCGAGATGCGGGCATATTGCTGTTCGCGCCGTTCCTCGACCGACATGTCTTGATACGCATATTGCGCCTCGACCTGAGCCTTGACCCGCAATATCTCCTGTTCGAGCCCGAACGTATCATTCAATCCCCGCCCGATGGCCTCGCGCAGGTAATTCAGCGCGAAGCCTACCCTCTGGACATCGTAGGTACTCACGGCGTCGACCTGGTAGGTTGTGTCGTGTGGTCCCGTAACCTGCAGAAGTGTCGCCCGTGCCCTCCACATGTTGTACCATGCCAAGGTTTCCTTGTTGCGGCAGGACATCGTTCGCTCACTCAAAGCATCGTCGTTCCAGGGAACGCGACGGTGGAACGCATCTTCATAGGCTCGCTCGCAATATCCTGATTGCTCCGGAGTCATCGGAGCGGTGTTGGCAACGGCTACCGGCGGGGCGCTCCGGCCGGCCCGGACGTCAGCAATATCTTGCAGCAACTCAGCGGCTTGCGGATGCCCGGCAGCTTGGGCGCGTTCTGCAAAGGTCTGGGCAAATCGGAGGTGACTGAGGTCGCCGCTATCAAGCGGTGGGGCGGGATCGACTCGCGACAACCTTTGCCACCCCATATAGAGATAGACGTCCGGGGATCGCTGTCGTGTGCAGATCGTCTGATAATGCACCAACTCGGAATCAAGCGCTCGGCGCTGCCGATAGGCTTCTCCGAAAACGGACGCGCACGACGCCTCGCCACGCCGCCGAGCGCTTGCCTGAGGGGGCGCCGCTACAGTGGATGGGCGCGGTGTCCCGCGTCCTGCCCGAACGTCGGCAATGGTTTGCAGCATTTGCGTCGCCGCCGGATGGCCAGCATTGCGCGCACGCTCGGCAAACATGCGCGCCATCTCAAGTTGCTGGCGGCCATTGTTGTCGAGCGGAGAGTTCGGATCGACCTGCGACAAACGATACCACGCCATGTAGAAGTAGTATTCCGGCGACCGCATTTGTGCACATGGTGGCGCATATTGCCTCAGCTCAGAGTCCATTTGCTGTTGCTCAACATAGGCATCGGCAAAAATTCGCTCGCATGATGGCGCGGCTCGGCGTTGGGCATCGGCCGGGGAACCAGGGCCCAAAAAAATAGCTCCAGTGATTAGCAGGAGTGCAAGCGCGCGAAGCATTCGATTGTGACCTCCGATCAGACACGAGGCTATCGACAGTGTTGGCGTCAGAAGAACCGCCAAGAACTTAGCGTAAACCAATCAGGAGATTCGGACCAGATCAGGTAGCAGCTACCCTTCTTCTTCGAGGCAGCGATCTTGTCGCGGATCCGCTCGCCAGTGACCTCGCGTTCGAACTGGGCGAAGGACAGCAGTACATTGACCATCAACCGGCCCCCTTTCTGCCAAATCGTTCTACATGAACTCAGCCATCTTCCGATTGGCCCAACAGCCAGGCGTCACAAATACGCGACGAGACTCGCGGCGGCAGCGCTTTCACCGAGGGCGGGCAGCACGAGAAGCTTCGCCTCGGCCCCGTCAGCCGCTGCGGCAAAAGCAGGCGCGACCACAGGCCTTGCCTCGACCATGGCCTCGCCCATCGGCCCCACATCCATCGGCATGGCCACACCAGCATGGTGCGCGGCGATATCCTCGCCGCTCTCCGCATAGCCCGAAGTGAAACGCCAAGAGCCAGCAGCCGCAGCAGGCTGCCATAGCTCGACCCGCTGCGCAATCGGCGAATTCTGCGCCGACAGCATGACCAGCACCCAGGCTTCGTCGCCGCGTGCGGCAATCGGGAAGCCGATACCGCGCCCGATACCGACCTTGGCCGCATCATCACGGCGCAGGAACTGCTCGGCCTTGCACAGATCCGCCATGATCAGCGGCAGGCCGGTGTCCCAGACGATGCCCGGCAGGCCGACACCCCGCGAGAATTGCGTGTGGCGCGAGGCGAACTCGAACTTCTCCGCCTTGCCAAAATAGCCGTCATAGAGCTTCATCTGCGGTTCGCCCGCCGCGGCGTGCCACAGCTCGATCGCGCCGACATGATGGGCATTGTCGCCGCAGAACAGCACGGTCACGCCGGTCAGCACATTGTCCACGAAATGCGGGATCGCGGTGGCGCTCGACAGCCCCACGGTCATCGCCGCCTCGCCGCGCTGGAAATAGGAATTGCCCAGGTCCTTGAGCATCAGCGGATGGCCCGCCGCCCAGCACTTGCCCGGCAGCCCCTCGTCATAGGCGAACTGCATGCCGCGGCTGATCCGCTCGAAATATTCGAGTTCGCCATAATGGCCGGTCTTGAGCGTCAGGCGCGTGCGATCGGGCGTCGGCACCCAGATTTCGACCGCCTTGATGAAGGTATTGGTCATTGCTCTCCCAATTCATTGATCGCGGCCACGGCCGCCTGTTTCTCATCCGGTGAGGTTGCGCCCAGCGCCTGCCCGATCAGGATCAGCGCAGGCCCGTCGCCAAGCGCGGTGGGCGCGGCGAGCGGCAACAGGTCGAGCCGGATCATGAAGTGGCTGCCGGTCTCCAGGCTGGCATTCTCGACCAGCGCGACGGGGGTGTCGGCGGGCAGGCCCGCACCGATCAGCCCGGCCGAGACCTGAGCGGCGGCGGCCTTGCCCATGTAAACGGCCAGTGTCGCCTGCGGATCGGCCAGCGCCACCCAGTCGAGATCGAGCACCTGCCCCTTCAGCGTGTGCGCGGTGACGAAGGTCAACCGCCGCGCCAGCCCGCGCAGTGTCAGTGACAGGCCGAGATCGGCGGCAGCCGCGCTGGCGGCGGTGACACCCGGACAGATCCGCACCGGGATACCCGCGGCGCGGCAGGCATCGAGTTCCTCGGTCGCGCGCCCGAAGATCGCCGGGTCGCCGCCCTTCAGCCGCACGACCCGCTCGCCTGCCTGCGCGGCATCGACGATCAGCGCATCGATGGTCTTCTGGTCCTTCGAATGGCGGCCCGAACGCTTGCCGACCGAGACCAGCCGCACATTATCGGGAACGAGCGCCAGCACGCCCTCGCCCACCAAAGCGTCGTGGAAGACGACGCTCGCCCCGCGTAGCAGCGCCTCGGCCTTGCGGGTCAGCAGGTCGGGGTCGCCCGGCCCGGCCCCCACCAGCCACACTTCGCCTGCGGAGATCAGCCGCCCGGCCATACCCCCGCCGCTTCCTTCGCCGCATCGATCATCACCCCGGAGAGCAGCGCATAGGCCTCGCCCCAGGCCTCGGCATGGTCGGAGGTCCAGACATCGCCCAGCCCCTCTTCCAGCGTCGCCAGCAATGCCGCGCCGACAACCGGATAGTGCTCCTCCAGCGCCCCATAATTGGTGTGCCGGCGACCGAGCGCCTGAACGGCGGGGACGATCTCATCGAGCCGGGTCAGACCATTCACCGCTACGCCGAGCATGGTCATCAGCTTCATCTTCTGTTCCTTCATGTCGTCGGGGAACAGCGGGCGCACACCCGGCGCTGCGGCGAACAGTTTCGTGTAGAAAATATCCGCTGCCTGCGGCGCTATCGGCGCGACCTTGGCGAAGCTGGACTGGACGAGTTCGATCTTTTCCGGGGTCATTCGGCGGCCTCCTTGGTCGATTGGCGGACGGATTTGAGCAGATTGGCAATCAGCGGGCGGCACGAGCCGCAATTGGTGCCCGCGCAGGTGGCGGCCCCCACGGCCTTGACGCTGTCGGCACCGTTCTGTGCGGCTTCGGTGATCGTCTTCTCGCCCACGTCGTGGCACACGCAGATCAGCTTGCCGCGATCGGGCATCGGCGTGGACGGCCGCCCGGCAAGCAGTTCGACGGTTTCCGCATCCGGGCCAGAACCGCTTTGACCGAACTGCTTCTCGATCCACGCGCGGTCGGGCAACTGGCCGCTGCGCGTGACATAGAGCACCGCCAGCAGCGCATCCGCTTCACCGCGCACCGCCATCCGCAGCATACCGCGTGAACGGTCGGCGACCTCCTGCCGCTCGCCTGCAGGGAGCAGCGCATCGACATCGAACGCGCCCGCGCCCGCCAGCTCGGTCAGCCAGCCGCCCGCGATCCGCGCCTTCGCCCAATAGGCGCAGTCGGGCGCGGGGGCCTCTCGCGTCAGCAGGAAGGCGCGCCAGTCGGGCCGGTATGGCGCCAGCGTCGCGGGCACGTTCTTGTAACCGGGCTGGCCCGAATGCGGATCGGTCAGGGGGTGCACGAGCCGCCCCGTGCGCCCGCCCGCCGATTGCGCGTCGGTGAAATGCATCGGCACGAAGATCTCGCCCGGCTGCTGCGTATCGGTGACATGCACGCGGTAGATGCTCGCCCCATGCGCGCTGCTCACCTGCGCGAGACCGCCATCGACAACGCCAAAGGCCTCGGCATCGATCGCTGTCAGCTCGACCAGCGGCTCACGGCGATGCTGCGACAGCATCGGGGAGAGGCCAGTGCGCGTCATCGTGTGCCACTGGTCGCGATAGCGCCCGGTATTGAGCGCGAGGCGATAGTCGGCCTGCTGGGCGGCGGGCGCTGCGGGAACGACCGGCACGATGCCCGCTCTGCCGCTTGGCGTCGGGTAGCCATGCTTCAGTGGATGCTCGCCACCCCAGCGGAACGGTTCCATCGCCTCATACTCGGCGTCGGTACAAGTCGCCCAGCTGGTCAGGTCGAGCACCTTGCCCCGCTCGGCCGACAGTGCAGTCATCGCCGCATATTCGCGGAACACGTCGGCGGGGCTGTTGAAGGCGAAGGCTTCTGCATGGCCGAGCCGCTGGCCAACCTCGCTGACGATTCGCCAGTCGGCGCGCGCCTCGCCGGGGGCGGGCAGCACCGCGCGCTGGTGCGAGACCGTCCGTTCCGAATTGGTGACGGTGCCGTCTTTCTCCGCCCAGCCGAGCGCGGGCAGGCGGATATCGGCAAGCTTGCCGGTATCGGTGTCGGCGATGATGTCGGAGACGACAACGGTCGGGCACTTCTCCAGCGCCTCGCGGACGAAGCCCGCATCGGGCATCGACACCGCCGGATTGGTCGCCATGACCCACAGGAACTTGATCCGCCCCTCATGCACGGCGCGGAACAGCTCGACCGCTTTCAGGCCCGGCCCCGTGCACATGTTGGGCGCGTCCCAGAAGGACTGAGCGGCCCCCAGCTCGTCCTCAGAGAAGCCGAGATGGCAGGCAAGCATGCTGGCGAGCCCGCCGACCTCGCGCCCGCCCATCGCATTGGGCTGGCCGGTAATGCTGAAGGGCCCCGCGCCCAGCCGGTTGATCCGACCCGTGGCGAGGTGGAAATTGATAATCGCATTGCCCTTGTCGGTGCCGACAACCGACTGGTTCGCGCCCTGGCTGAAGAGGGTGATCGTGCGCGGCTGGTCGCCGAGCAGGTCGACCAGCGCGGCAAAGGTGCGCGGGTCTATGCCGTGGGCCCCGGCATCCAGTGACGCGAGGTAACCTTCGGGCAACTCGCAATGTTCGGAGAGGTACGCCGCATCGGTCAGGCCACGCGCATGGAACTCTGCCAGCAAGGCGCAGAACAGCGCGACGTCGCCATCGGGGGCGACCGGGATATGCAGGTCCGCCAGCGCCGCCGTCTCGGTCTTGCGCGGATCGACCACCACCAGCTTCGTGCCGCGCCGTTCGCGCGCCCGCTCGATCCGCTGCCAGATCACCGGGTGGCACCAGGCCGTGTTGGAGCCGACCAGCACGATCACGTCGGCGCAGTCGAGGTCCTCGTAAGTGCACGGCACCACGTCCTCGCCAAAGGCGCGGTTGTGCGCGGCCACCGCGCTCGCCATGCACAGGCGCGAATTGGTGTCGATATTGGCGGTGCCGAGGAAGCCCTTGGCGAGCTTGTTGGCGACGTAATAATCCTCGGTCAGCAGCTGGCCCGAGACATAGAGCGCCACCGCATCGGGGCCGTGTTCGGCAATGGTCGTGCGGATGCGCGCGGCGACTTCGTCCAGCGCCGTGTCCCAGCCGACCCGCTCGCCGTCGATCTCCGGATGGAGCAGCCGCCCCTCCAGCCCCACGGTCTCGCCCAGCCAGGTCCCCTTGGAGCACAGCCGCCCCTCATTCGCCGGATGCGCGGGATCGCCCTGCACCGCGATGTCGCGCCCGCCTTTCGGTTCGGCGAGCACGCCGCAACCGACACCGCAATAGGGGCAGGTGGTGCGGATCGCGGCCATGGCGCGTCAGGCAGCCTTGTCCGAGGCCGCCGCCGCAGCCTTGCGCGGCGCCAGCACGGCCTCGCGCAGCAGGTAGATGCGCCCGGCATCGACACGGGCCGGGATTGCGGGCGTGCAGCCCTTGTCCTCGCCCAGCGCCTCCCCGGTCTTCAGAGAGATGCGCCAGTTGTGCAGCGGACACGAGACGCTGTCGCCATGGACGATGCCCTGGCTGAGCGGCCCCTGCTTGTGCGGACAGGAATTGACCAGCGCATAGACCTCACCGCGCATCGTGCGGAACACGGCGATTTCCTCCCCGCCCTCGACCGGCAGCGTTGCCGCCATGCCCGGTTCGATCTGCGTCACCGGGCCGATATCGAGCCACTTGGCGCCCATCGTATTGGCCATCATGCATTCTCCAGCTGGGGGCGGACGACGCCGAGATGGCTGTGCAGGTCGCGGCGATGCCCGCCCACGCGCTGCTCCCACGGATCGACCTGCCAGAATTTCTGCGAATAACGGAACCGCTCGGCCAGACGGCGGATCGTCTGCGGGTCGTTGAACAGCTCGGCCTTGACCCAGTCGAGGCCGCGTCGCTCGATCCACGGCGCGGTCCGCTCAAGGTAATGCGCGTCCTCGCGATAGAGCTGGATGAAGGCGGCGCAGTGATCCATCGCCTCCAGCTCGGTCGCGACCTTGCACAGCAGGTCCGTGGCGCGGACCTTGATCCCGCCATTGCCGCCGACATGCAGTTCGTAGCCGCTGTCGACGCAGACCACACCGAAATCCTTGATCGTCGCCTCGGCGCAGTTGCGCGGGCAACCGCTGACCGCGATCTTGAACTTGTGCGGCATGTAGCTGCCCCAGGTCATCCGTTCGATCTGGATGCCGAGCCCGGTCGAATCCTGCGTACCGAAGCGGCACCATTCCGAGCCGACACAGGTCTTCACCGTCCGTAAGGATTTGCCATAGGCATGGCCCGAGACCATTCCGGCGGCATTGAGATCGGCCCAGACGGCGGGCAGGTCTTCCTTCCTGATCCCGAAAATGTCGAGCCGCTGACCGCCGGTAACCTTGACCATCGGCGCGTTGTACTTCTCCACCACGTCGGCGATCGCGCGCAATTCCTTGGGGTTGGTGACCCCGCCCCACATGCGCGGCACGACCGAATAGGTGCCGTCCTTCTGGATGTTGGCATGCAGCCGCTCGTTGACGAAGCGGCTCTTCTCGTCGTCCTGATACTCGCCCGGCCAGGCACACAGCAGGTAATAGTTGAGCGCCGGACGACAGGCGGCACAGCCATCGGGCGTCGACCAGTGCAGTTCCTGCATGACCTGCGGGATCGCCTTCAGCTCCTTCTCCAGGATCAGCTTCCGCACCTCTTCGTGGCCGAAGCTGGTGCACTTGCACACGGTCTTGACCGTGCGGCTGCCGTCGTAATCGTCACCTAGTGTCACCGCGAGCAGCGCCTCGCACTGGTCGGTGCACGAACCGCACGAGGCCGAGGCCTTGCAGATGCCGCGCACCGCATCGAGCGTCTGCGCGCCGCCGAGGATGGTCTGGACGATCTTGCCTTTCGACACGCCGTTGCAGCCGCAGATCTCTGCGTCGTCCGACATCGCGGCAACGGCGGTATTAGGGTCGAGCGTCGCGCCCAAGGCGAAGGCCTGCCCGAAGATCAGCCCTTCGCGCAGGTCGGAGACGTCCTCCTCCTTCTTCATCAGGTCGAAGTAGTAGCTGCCGTCGGCGGTATCGCCGTAGAGCACCGCGCCGATGATCTTGTCGCCCTTCAGCACGACACGCTTGTAAACGCCGCGCGCGGCGTCGCGCATCACGATGTCCTCGCAATCCTCGCCGCCCGAGAAGTCGCCGGCGGAAAACACCTTGATCCCCGAAACCTTCAGCTTGGTCGAGGTGACCGAGCCCTGATAGCCGGCCGAAGCGGGCGCCGCGTCGGTCAGCCGGTCGGCGAGCGCCCGGCACATCTCCCACAGCGGCGCGACCAGGCCATAGCACAGGCCCCGGTGCTGGACGCATTCGCCCACCGCCAAGATATCGGGATCGGAGGTGACCATGTGGTCGTCGACGACGATGCCGCGCTCGCATTCGAGGCCTGCCGCCTTGCCGAGCCCGGTGGCAGGGCGGATACCGGCGGCCATCACGACGATGTCGGCCTTGACCTTCGTGCCATCCTCCAGCTCGATGCCGACGACCTTGCCGTCGACCCCGTGGATTTCCTTGGTGTTGGCGCCGGTCAGGATCGTCTGGCCGCGGCTTTCCAGCTCCTTCTTGAGCAGCCAGCCGGCGGCCTCGTCCAGCTGGCGCTCCATCAGCGTCGGCATAAGGTGAACGACGGTGACCTTCATCCCGCGCAGCGCTAGCCCATGCGCTGCTTCGAGACCGAGAAGGCCACCGCCGATCACCACGGCATCGCCGCCGTTCTCCGCGGCGCTGAGCATCTTGTCGACGTCGTCGAGGTCGCGGAAGGTAACAACACCGTCGAGGTCGTTGCCGGGAATGGGGATGATGAACGGGTCAGAACCGGTCGCAATCATCAGCTTGTCATAGGCGACCTCGCGGCCCGAGCGGCTGGTCACGACCTTGCGCTCGCGGTCGATCGCGGTGACGGGATCGCCGCTGACCAGCTCGATCCCGTTCTCATCGTACCATTCGGCGGTGTTGATGACGATCTCGTCGAAGGTCTTCTCGCCCGCCAGCACCGGCGAGAGCATGATGCGGTCGTAATTGACGCGCGGCTCGGCCCCGAAAATGGTGATGGCATAGCGAGCCGGATCGCGCTCGAGGACTTCCTCGACCGCCCGACAACCAGCCATGCCGTTGCCGATAACGACCAGCTTCTGCCGGGTCGTCGCCCCGTCCTGCCCTGATATCGCCGTTTGCGCGTTCATCGCTCCGTTCCTTCATCGACAACGCACGCAAAAAAGCCGCCAAGTCATGCCCCAAGGGGGAGACTGGCGGCACCATTGCCACGTTGTGTCTGCAAATTGTGCGAGAGGGCCGGATCGTCCAACGCCGGACGGGCGCGCTCTTCGCGGTCAAAACCAATAACCGATTCGGGGCGGTGGCGGCAAGCCATTTCTGCACCGCAGCAAGACCGTACCCTGCCGCCGCCTCGATCCGTTGCGGAGGCGAGCCCATACGCGTGGCCCGCCTCCGCCCTCGCGCGCATTCTATCACGCGAGCAAGTCCCCTGGCCGGGATCAGAAGCTGTAATCGGCCTGCAGCCAGAACTTCTCGGTATCGACGCCAAATGCGTCGGCATCGTAATTGGCGTATTTCACCAGCAGCCCGACCGGGCCGACCTTGAAGCCAACCTGGGCATCGATCTCTGAGCCGTAGCTCAGGTCGCCGATGTCGCTGTCGAACTCGTGGTAGACGACCAGCGCGTTGAAGGTGGTCACGCCGGGAATGGTGATGCCCTTGCCGACCTTGGCGTAGTAATCGCGCACGCCATTGGCGGGCGTCGTCAGGAACAGGTCGGCCCAGCCGTTGAACGCGTGCACGGTTGCCAGCGGGGTCTGGAAGGCGGCGACACCGCCATCGCTGCCCAGTTCCTCATAGCCAGCGGCGATGGTGAAACCGGCCACCCCGAGCCCGAGCTCGGCATTGTAATATTCAGCCGAGTAGGAGGTCGGGTTGTCGCCCATGTCTTCCTGCGTGGCGAAAGTCGCCGCCACGTTCAGCTTGACGGGCCCGGCCGGAATGCTCGCCTTGGCGGAGAGGCCCCAGGTCTGGCTGGAAAAGGCCACGCGCGTATCGTAGTCGATCAGGTAACCGAAGGCAGTGATACCTACTGGGCCCGCCTTCACGCTGCCGTTCAGCAGCAGGATGTCGCCGTCGAAATGCTCGTTCGGGCTGTCATTGCCGAAGATCGTGCGCTGGCTGATCGCATAGGTCGCATCGAGCTTGACCGGGCCGAAGCTCGCCTGCGCGCGCGCCGCGTCGAAGGTCTGCTCGTTCTGGCGCCAGCCGACATTGCCGACGAAGCGCGCATTGTCATAGACGATCCGCTGACGACCGACGGTCAGGGAAAAATTGTCCTGCTTGAACTGCACCTGCAAACGGTTGAGTTCGAGGTTCTCCGGATCGGCGACGACCGAATAGGGCTCCAGCCCGTTGCTCGGGATGGTGTCGTTATAATCGTCGACGATGGCAAACGTGCCCTCACCCTCGGCAAGGAACTGGAACGGCCCGACCGAGGCGGTCGCACCCAGACGGCCGCGCAGGGTCAGCGCATCGGCATCGCCCACGGCGTTGTCCTGGCTGACGCTCTCGTAACGCAGCCGCGCATTGGCGATCACGTCGAGCGAGATGTCGTCGCCGGCACCGGCATGGGCCGGGGTGGCAACGGCCACGGCGGAAACGGCAGCGAGAATGGCAAAACGGGTCTTCATAACTACACCTCCCTGAGCGGGACACACGCGTCCCGCGCTCCAAAATCGGATCGAGAGGCGAGCGCCGTTGCCCGCCGGGGCCGGCTCGTGGCCGGCTATGTCTGGTTGTTACCGATGCGCGGCCCCCTTGCCGTGCGCCGGGCTCTCCCCTTGAAAGTCAGGCCGCCTTTGCGGTCGGTCCGTGATCGTATTCGGCGAGGAAGTGCAGCGCCTCCTGCCGGTAGTGATAGAATTCGGGCGTATCGAGCAGCGCCTTGCGGTCGCGCGGGCGCGGCAGGTCGACCTGCAGCACCTTGCCGATCGTGGCGTTCGGGCCGTTGGTCATCATCACCACGCGGTCAGCCAGCAGGATCGCCTCGTCGACATCGTGGGTGACCATGATCGCGGTCACCTTGGTACGGTTCCAGGTCTCGACCAGCACGTCCTGCAGGTCCCAGCGGGTCAGGCTGTCGAGCATCCCGAAGGGCTCGTCCAGCAGCAGTAGCCGCGGCGACAGGGCAAAGGCGCGCGCAATGCCCACGCGCTGGCGCATGCCATTCGACATCTCGGCAGCCATCTTGTCCTTCGCGTCCTTCAGGCCCACGCGGTCGAGGTAGTAGTCGACGATGTCGCGCCGCTCGCCCTTCCCGGCATGCGGATAGACCCGCTCGACACCGAGCGAAACATTCTGCCGCGCGGTCAGCCAGGGCATCAGGCTGGGCGCCTGAAACACCACCGCCTTGTCCGGCCCGGCAGCGCTGATCTCGCGATTGTCGAGCACGATGCCGCCGCCCGTAATCTCGTTCAGGCCCGCCGCCATGGTCAGGACGGTCGACTTGCCGCAGCCCGAATGACCGATCAGGGAGATGAACTCGCCCTTGTCCATGATCAGGTTGAAGTCGTCGACCACCTTCAGCGGGCCCTTGGGCGTCGGGTAGACCTTGTCGAGCTTGAAGAATTCCAGATAGCGCTTCTCGACCGCCGTCTGTCCGGCCTCGCGATAGGCCTGCGGCGGCGGCGCCAGATCGAGCGGCGCAACGTTGGGCAGGTCCACTACGCTGTCGCCGACCGAGCTGCTCTCGGCGTTGAGCGAGCCGAGATAGGAAACGATCTCCTTGCGGAGGCGCTGATAGGCAGGGTCATCGTTCACCGCCTCGCGGTCGCGCGGTCGGGCCACGTCGACCTCGTAGATCTCGCCGAGCCGCGCCGCCGGTGCGGGGGTGAGCACGGCGACGCGGTCGGCAAGCAGCAGCGCCTCGTCCACGTCATTGGTGACGAGCAGAATCGTGCGGCCTTCCTCCTTGCGAATGCGCTCGATCTCGTCCTGCAGCTTGGCGCGGGTCAGCGCGTCGAGCGCGGAGAGCGGCTCGTCGAGGAGCAGGATTTCCGGCTCCATCGCCAGCGCGCGGGCCACGGCGACACGCTGGCGCATGCCGCCGGAAAGCTGCGCGGGCTTGCGGTCCATCGCATGGCCGAGGCCCACCAGTTCCACCTTCTGCTTCACCAGCGCCGCGCGGTCAGCCTTGCTGCGATCCTTGTGGACGGCGTCCACGGCAAGGGCGACATTCTGCTCGACACCGAGCCAGGGGAACAGCGAGTAGGACTGGAACACCAGCCCCCGCTCCTTGTCCGGGCCGTCGATCGGCTGGCCCTTGAGCAGGATCTCCCCGCCGTCGGGTTCGACCAGCCCCGCGATCGAACTGATCAGCGTGGTCTTGCCCGCGCCGGAAAAGCCCAGGATCGCGACGAACTCGCCCTCGGCGACCTCGAGGTCGATGCCGCCCAGGACATGGGTGGTGCCGCCGCTGCCCGAATAGGACTTGGTGACGCCGTTCAGCGAGAGGATGGGGGTGGAGCCGCTCATCTCAAACCGTCCGGTTCTTGGAGACGAGGGCCTGCAGGCTCATCATGATCCGGTCGAGCGCGAAGCCGATGAAGCCGATCACGACCACCGCGAACATGATCCGGGCGAGCGACTGGCTGGAACCGTTCTGGAACTCGTCCCACACGAACTTGCCGAGGCCCGGATTCTGCGCGAGCATTTCCGCCGCGATCAGCACCATCCAGCCCACGCCCAGCGACAGGCGCATGCCGGTGAAGATGTAGGGCAGGCTGGCAGGCAGGACGAGGCGGGTCAGCTTGGCGAACCAGCCCAGCTTGAGCACCCGGCCCACGTTCAGCAGGTCCTTGTCGATGCTGCTGGTGCCCACGGCGGTGTTGATCAGCGTCGGCCACAGCGAACACAGCATCACCACCAGCGCCGAGATCACGAAGGCCTTGGGCAGCAGCGGGTCGACGCTGGAAATCATCGCCGAGATCACCATGGTCACGATCGGCAGCCAGGCCAGCGGGCTGACCGGCTTCATGATCTGCACCAGCGGGTTGATCGCCGCATTGAAGGTGGGCGACAGGCCCGCCATCAGGCCGATCGGCACCGCCACCAGCGTCGCGAGGACAAAGCCGAGCGCCACCGTCTGCAGCGAGGTGATGATCTGGTCGAGGAAGGTCGGCGGACCGGCATAGGTGAAATCGCGCACCGCACCGGGATTGCCCGCCGCGATTGCCGCGGCATTGCGCGCATCCTGATCGGCATAGAACTGCGCCTCGACCTCACGCGCAGCCGTCCATTCGTCGAACAGGGCGACGCCCTGCTCGGCGACCTCAGCCGGACCGGGCAGCGCGCCGAGCGAGGTATCGACCTGCGGAGCCAGCACGGCCCACAGGCCAAGGAACACCACGATGCCCAGCACCGGTGCGAGCAGGCCCTTGGCCCACCCCGCCAGCTTGCCCGCCAGGGCGGACCCGGCAGCGGATGCTGCCGGTGTCTCGACCTCGGTACCCGGCAGCGGGGCGACCTTGCCCGCGACCGAGCCCGCAGCGGCCTCGACCGTGGGCTCGTCGCCCGGATGCGCATCTGCGAAGTTGGTGGCCATCGTCATATTCCTCTTGGTCTTTGAGCCGCTTAGCTGCCGCTCACGCCCGCAGCAGTGACGCGGTCGCCCTGCTTGAGGCCAATCGAGAACTTCGACAGATATTCGTTTGGCTTGGTGCCATCATAGGTGACGCCGTCGATGAACTCGTCGGTCGGCGCACGGTAGCCATCGGTCTCGGGCACGTCCTCTTCGGTGATGGTCCCCGCCTCGATCAACTGGTTGGCCGCAGCGAGGTAGAGGTCCGGGCGATACACGGCCTCGGCGGTGGTGGCGTACCAGTCGTCGGTCTGATCCTCGGCAATCTGGCCCCAGCGGCGCATCTGCGTCAGGTACCAGATGGCGTCGGAA
>CAYOSE010000039.1:14751-22406 GCA_964406535.1 uncultured Sphingomonadaceae bacterium | reverse complement strand
GGGCAAAAAATATCCCCGAACGCGTCGTGTCTCAGATTTAAGGGTAACGCGACACTTGGCCTCGCGTTCCTCGGGCGTCCGGGTCTGGTAGTCGTAGGGGTTCTTTACCCCCTCCTTCAGATGGGCATTGCCGTTCTCGTCGAATTCAACGGGGAGGTTTTCGAAACACATGGGCGTTCTGGTCCCTTCTATTTCTTCGCGGCGAGGCCGCTGGCCACATCGACGATGGCGGCGAGGTTTCCGTTTGCGGCAAGAAGCGGCGGCGCCAGCGCCTCAAGCCCCTTGTCGATGTCGTCCACCCGGCCGTTCAGCGGCCTGGTGTCGTCGCGGATCTTGGCCAGCCCGCCGGCCAGTGCCTCCAGGTGGTCGGCACCCCGTTTCAAGGCCACGAAAATACCGATCAGGTGGTAGGCGACGACCAGCACGATCACCAGCGCCAGGATCACCGATATCCAAGTCAGCGCAGCAATCATTTCCCGGCCCTCTTTTCGGCACGCGCCGCCAGCATCCCGGCCACGACGCCGGTCTTGGCCTCGATGGCCTCGGCGACAGGATGCATCGCGGCGGCGGTTTCCAGCGTCTTGTCGAGCGCGGGAATGGCACCGGTGTGCCCGGCGATCTTGACGCCCGCCTCCAGCATGTCGGCGAGGTAGCGCTCGATGGCCCAGGCGGCGTTCAGCACCCGGCGCAAGAGCACCACCGCGACCGGCACGATCACCAGCGCCACGACCAGGAGCGTCACGATCCAGATGGCAAGGGCAAGACCCGGCATCACGCGGCCTCCTGCTTTTCCAGCGCGGCGTGCAGCGCGCCCAGTGCCTCGTCCACTGCCACCAGCCCGCCGGCGATTTCGCCCAGCCCCTCGTTCACCGGCACCGCCGCGGCGGGCAGGTGCGAAGTCTCGCGTTCGATGGCGCGCAGACCGAGACGTAGCTTGGCCAGATAGCTGGTGCCGGTGCCGCCGATCTCCTCCAGGAGCCGGACGATACGCGCAAGCGCCACAGCGACCACCGCCAGGAAAAGAAGCGCCGCGAGCGCGGTCAGGAATGTCAGCAGCGTGATCATGACTCCCTCTTCTTGCCGGCCAAGCCGGCCAGGATGCATGTCGGGCAGCCCGGGCAGGTTTCCGCATGGTCGCGGATCGCCTGGGCCTCGCCGAGGATGCCGACCGCGCGGCCCTTGATCGCCGTCACCGCGTCCAGCGTCTTGTGCAAGAGCGCGATGTGAATGGTGTTGTTCGCGGTCTGCTGGCCGCGCGCCCAGACCATCGCCGCGCCATCGCGGATGTCACGGGCAGCGCCGATTACCAGCGAAAGCAGCACCGCGACGACGATCGTTACCACCACAGCAATTACGAGAGCGATCCACCAGAGTGTGATATGGTCCATGCCGTCCCCCTCAGGCCGCGTCCGCGTCGGGGGCGTCATGTGCCACCGCCTTGCGAATCGCCCTTGCGTTGCCCTCGATCGCCGCGGTCCCGTCCAGGAGCGCCCCGGCGGTCTTATTGATCTTGGACAGCCGCCAGACCGAACGTGTGTTGGTGTCGACCTCGCCGACGATATCGGCCGCCGCCAGTGCCAGCCTGCGGATTCGCCGGGCCTGCCAGAGGATGCCGATCAGCAGTACCGCGACCAAGACGACCACAGCGCCGGTAGCCGCGAATCCGAGCGCCCACCAGGTCATTCCGCAACCTCCGGCGATTTCGCGCCGCGCTGGAGGTAGCGATGAGAGGGCGCCTGAAGCTCTCTCTGCCGCGCCGATCCGGGCCGGAACCGGGTGCCGCGATGTTTCAGATAATCATAGAGCCCTCCCAGAGCTTTTTCCCCCGGGTTGAATCCTCCATCGACATTGGCCCAGCCGCTTGGAACCTGGCCGTCGCGTTTCCAGCGCGCGGTACGGTTGCGGCTTTTCTGGGTGAACTCACGCATATAGCTGACAAAGCTGCCGGTGGTGCGGCTGATCGTGCCCGACAGCGTCGAACCCGGAGAGCGCTTGTAGAAGGGGGCGAAGGCGTCGGGGAATCCGGGCATCGTGCAGCCTATACAGATGCCGCCGGTGTTCATGCAACCGCCAGCGTGACCCAAGGCTCCGCGCGAGGCGATGTTGCACTGCACCACAGGCCCCCAGCAGCCCAACTCCACAAGGCATTTGCGCTCGCCGTATTCGCCGGCGAACTTGCCTTCCTCGTAGTTGCCGGCCAGCACGCAGCGGCGATGCACGGTCTCACCGAACAGCCATTTCGGGCGGCCCAATTCGTCGAACTCGGGCAGGGGGCCAAAGCCTGCGAGGAACATCAGGACAGAGGTGATGGTCTCGGTAATATTGTCGCCGACAGGGGAGCAGCCCGGAAGGTTCAGCGGAGGCAGGCCGAGGGCGGAAAGGTAATCCTTGCCGAGGAAATCCATCACCGACATTGCGCCCGTTACGTTGCCCGCCGCTGCGGGGACGCCGCCCCAGGTGGCGCAGGTGCCGACCGCTATCACCGCCGCCGCGCCGGGGGCGAGATCCCTCAGCCAGGTCGCGGTGGGGATCGGCCGATGCGTTCCGCTGTCCTCGTCCACGCCCATCGCCGACCAGTAGCCTCCGAATTCCGCAGCGATGCTCTCATCCGCAACGGAGCCTTCATAAAGCACCACATAGGGCGCCCCCAGCTTGCCGGCGCGCGCGAGGTGGTGCGCCTTCATGAATTCCTTGCCCGCCGCGACCGACAACACCGGGTGGTGCAGCACGATCCGCGGCAGGCCGGGCAGGCGCGCATTCACGAGTTGCTCGACCGAGGGGTTCTGGGCGCCCACGGCGGCGATCGAGCAGCCGTCGCAACTCATGCCGGCGAGCCAGAAGGCGTGCACCTCTTCGATCGGCCCGTCATCCAGTGTAAAGACTGGCCGGTATTGCTGAACTTGTGGGGTGACTTGCCGGTCTTCGGACATGCTGGTGATTCCTCCCGTACAGCTTGCATAGCTGCTTGCCCGAAGGGCAAGGTCAAGCGGATTCTTCTTTTTTTTTTGACGGTTCCTTGCATCCGCAGGGGGCCAGCAGGGCGGCGCAGATGCAATCGCCCTCGCGTTCCCGGGGCGTGCCCACCAGGGCGTCATAGCGGGCCTGCAACTCGTCGCGCTCGCCCTGCAACTGAGCAATGCCCAGTTCGTGATCCCGGATCTGCTCGTCCAGCCGGCCGAGCAGCCGCTGGCGCAGGCTGCGGCCGTCGCCCCGGTCCAGCAGCGTTCGGATTTCCTCAAGCGTCAGGCCCAGCCTGCGCAGGTTCACCACAAGCTGCGCCCGCCGCGCCGCCCGCGGGCCGAAGAAGCGATAGCCGTTCGAGGTGCGCTCGGGATGCGGGATCAGGTCGATCTTCTCGTAGTGGCGCAGCGTCTTCGGCGTGACCTCCAGCATCTCCGCCAGTTCGCCGATCAGCATCGCGCGGCCCCGGTCACGCGTTCCGGCCCGCCGCGGCGCCTCCGCCCGCCGCCGGTGGCGGGGTGCGGGCGATCTCGTCGATCCTGCCGGCGATCTCGCGGATCGCCGCGACGCCGGGAGAGCCGGCCGCATGATCCAGCGGCGCGCGGCCCTGGCGTTCGGCCTCCATCATCGCCTCGTCGTAGGGCACGGAGCCGATGATCTGCATCCCGTGCTTGTCGCAGAAGCCGCGGATCGCGCCCATGTCGTCGTCGGACCGCACCTTGTTGGCCACGACCTTCACATGGGCGATGCCCAGTTCCACCGCCAGTTCGCAGGTCCGCATCGCCGCCTCGAGCGAGCGGTAATAGGGCTCGGCCACCACCAGCATCATATCGACATGGCGCGCGGTGCCGCGCTTGAGGTGTTCCAGCCCCGCCTCCATGTCGGTGATCGTGTGCTCGCCCATCGCGGTCAGTTCCGCGATCAGCCCCCGCACCGCGCGGTGGCTGGCGCACATGCAGCCCGAGCCGGCCGAGCCATGCGCCGGCTTGCCCATCACGATCAGGTCGACATTGGCCGCCGGATGCGCGGCGTATTTCTCCATGATCTCTGCATGCGGCATGGTCGGTTCCATCATGATCACGCCGTCCACCTCGGCGCCGCGCTGCATCACCGAGGCGGGGATATAGTCGATCCCGTCCGCCTCTTCGGGCGTCATGCCCAGCACCAGCGCCAGGTTGGGATTCGGGTCGCCGTCGATGGCCAGAATCCGCCGGCTGTCGCCCGCGAAAACACGCGCCAGCGTCCCGGCGATCGTGGTCTTGCCGGATCCGCCCTTGCCGACCGTTGCGATCTTCATGGCTTTCCCCTCCCGAAATGGAAACCTAAAAAAGTGTAGCTTACGCAGGGAAAGCCTGCAATGATCGAGACATTGCCCTAGGGAAAGGTTTGGTCGCTTGGCCGCTGGTTCCAACGCAAAGGCAAAGGGGCGGGAGGATGACGACAGGCTGCCGGTGACCGTTCTCACCGGGTTTCTGGGCGCCGGCAAAACCACCTGCCTGAATGCGTTTCTCGGCACGCCGAATGCCGCCGGCGCCGCCGTCGTGGTCAACGAGTTCGGCGCCATCGACGTCGATGGCGCGGTGCTGCAGGGCCGGGTGCAAGGCGGCGGCGAGGTTCTGCGCCTGCCCAACGGCTGCGTCTGCTGCGAGGTCCAGGAGGATCTTGCCGGGGCGCTGCTGGATCTTGCCGCGCGCGCCGAGGTTGGCCGCTGCATCGTCGAGACAACCGGGCTTGCCGAGCCCGGTGCCATCCTGCGTGGCTTGTACCATGACCCGCGCCTGCGAAAGGCGGCGCGGGCCGAACTGGTGCTGACCGTCTGCGCCGCCGACCGGGTGTGCGAACAGATCGACCGCTTCCCCGAATCCGCGCGCCAGATCGCGCTGGCCGACCGGATTGCGCTGAGCAAGACCGACCTGGTGTTGGCAGAGGACGCAGCGGACGCCCGCGCGGCGGTGGCCCGACTGAACCCGCTGGCCGAGATTGCCGCGTCCGGGGCCCATGCAACCCTTTTTGCACCATTGTCGGGTCGCCGGTCCGTGCCGGATGGCGATGGCCACAATGGCGGTCACGCACCCCATCCGCACAGCCACGGCATCGCCGGTTTCTTCGTCCCGCTCGACGGCGCGCTCGACCGCGATATGTTCCGCGACGCGATGTCATTCCTGATCCTGCGCCACGCCGACAACCTGTTGCGGGCCAAGGGAGTGGTTCGCTTCGTCGGCGACGCCCGGGCGCATCTGATCAACATCGTCCACGACGTCCACGATGCACGCCCGACCGACGCGCGAACGGCCTCCGGGTTGGTCTTTATCGGCCAGGGATTGCCCAAGGCCGAGATCCGGACCGACCTGCAAGCCTGCCTGCGCAGCGTTCCCGCCACCGCATAAACGCAAGATAGCATAGGGAGACCCAACCATGACCCTAGATCTCCAACTGACGCGCAGAGCTCTGGCCTCGGTGGTTGCGCTCGGGCTTTTCGCGGGCGCCGCGCTGGCGCAGGACAGGCTTGCGGTGATCGGGATCGACGCCGATCCGGGGCATTTCAACCCGGCGGTAACGACCGGCAGCCACGTCCACACGGTGGCCGATTCGATGTTCAACGGCCTCGTCGCGCTCGACAGCGCGCTTCAGCCCGTGCCCGACCTCGCCACGTCATGGGACATTTCCGACGACGGCAAGACCGTAACCTTCCACCTGGCCGAGGCCAACTGGCATGACGGCCAGCCCTTCACATCGGCGGACGTGAAGTTCACCTTCGAGAACGTGCTGTTCCAGCACCATTCCCGCACCAAGGCGGGCTTGGGCTCGGTGGTCGACAGCATCGACACGCCCGACGAGCGCACCGTGGTCTTCAACCTCAGCGCCCCGCACCCGGCGATCCTGCGGCGGCTCGACGTGACCGAGGCGCCGATCCTGCCCAGGCATTACTGGGAAGGCGTGGCCGACATCCCATCCGCCACCAAGACGCCCGTGGGCACGGGGCCGTTCAAGTTCGACAGCTACGACAAGGACAGCCAGGTCGTGCTGGTGCGCAACGAAGACTATTTCAAGCCCGGCCTGCCGCATCTCGACCGGCTGGTGTTCAGCATCATCAAGGACGGCGCCACGCAGCTGATCGCCTATCAGCAGGGCGAGATCGACTATATGAGCCTCGACGCCAAGGACGTCGCGGCGGTCGCGGGGGCGGGAGATTCGAAGATCCTGCAGGCGACATCCGGCCCCGGCGGCGGCAACTGCATCATGACCGTCAGCTTCAACCTCGAACGCGAGGCGACCGGCAACCCGGCGGTCCGCCGCGCCTTTGCCCACGCCGTCGACCGCGCGCGGATCAACGAGCAGGTGCTGTTCGGCCAGGGCAAGGTCGCCGCCGCGCCGTTCTCCAGCGCCATCGGCTGGGCCCATGCCGGCAAGTCGCTCGACGGGCTCGCCCACGACCCCGCCGGCGCCAAGGCGATGCTGGCCGAGGCCGGCTATGGCGACGGGCTGACGCTGGATATGGTGCATTTCCCCAACTTCAACCGCTATGCCGAGATCATGAAGCAGGATCTCGCCGCGGCGGGGATAGTGCTTGTGTCGCGCCCGCTCGACCGCGAGGCGACCATCGACGCGATCTTCAAGCAGCGTGATTTCGACACCAGCCTGATCTCGTATTGCAACGGGGTCGACCCGGAAATCGGCATCAAGCGGATGTACGTCTCGTCCAATATCGGCCCGATCCCGTTCTCGAACGCCTCGGCTTACCGCAACGACAAGATCGACATGCTGTTCGACCAGGCCGGTACCGTGCAGGACACCGACGCGCGCGGCGCCATCTACCGCGATGTCCAGAACATCCTGGCCGAGGACCTGCCGTATTTCTGGCTGGTGGAAACCGTGCGCACCGTGGCGCACAAGGACAGCTTCGAGGGCTTCCGCCCCTGGACCGGGCAATTCGCTGAGGAGGCGAAGCTGACGGACTAGACCCCCGGTGACAGGCTTCATCCTCGGACGCCTGTTCAAGATCGTGCCGATGCTCCTGGCAGTCGGCACGGCGCTCTTCCTCTTGCTGCACCTGACCCCCGGCGGGCCCATCGTGGCGCTTGCAGGCGAATTCGCCGACGCCGACACCGTCGCCGACATCGAGCGCCGCTTTGGCCTCGACCGGCCGCTGGGCGAGCAGTACCTGCGGTTTCTGGCCGCGCTGGCCAGGGGCGACCTGGGCCAGTCGTGGTTCTACGGCGAGCCGGTCGCCCAGGTGATGCTGTCGCGCCTGCCGGCGACGCTGATCCTGGTGCTGCCGTCGCTCTTGCTTGCGGCGGCGATCGGCATTCCACTGGGGGTCTTCGCCGCCCGCAATCCGCGCGCCGGCTTCGGTATTCTGCTGGCCGCGCTTCTGACCTTTGCCGTGCCGAGCTTCTGGCTGGGCCACCTGCTGCGCATGGCCTTCTCGGTCGAGTTCAGCTGGTTCCCGGTGCAGGGCATGACCAACGCCCGGATCGCGCCCGAGGGCCTGCGCCACTGGATCGACATCGCCTATCACGCGGCGCTGCCGGTGATGACGCTGACCCTGCACCAACTGGCCTTCACCGTGCTGCTTACCCGCTCGGCGATGGAGGTCGAGCGCCGCCAGCCCTATTTCATGACCGCGCTTGCCAAGGGTATTCCCTACACGACGCTCTTCCGATCTCGGAAGAGCGTCGTGTAGGGAAAGAGTG
>CAYOSE010000039.1:0-14732 GCA_964406535.1 uncultured Sphingomonadaceae bacterium | reverse complement strand
GGTTTCTGACCGGCGCGGTGTTGGTCGAGGTGGTGTTCGCCTGGCCCGGCTTCGGCCAACTCGCCGGCGCCGCGATCCGCAACCGCGACTTTCCGCTGGTGATCGGCGTTGTGCTGTGCGTCACCTTGGTCACTTTACTGGCGAACTTGGTGGCCGATATCGCCCACATGCTGATCGATCCGCGCATCCTACCGAACCGGGGGGGGGCGGCATGACCAACGTCGAAACCACCCGACGGCCGATCGGGGTCGGTACGGAAATCCGCAGCCGCGCGAACACCGCGACCATTTCGCTGGTCCTGCGCAACCGCCGCCTGACGTTCTGGGCGGCGCTGGTGCTGTTGTCGCCGATCGTCTTTGCCAGCTTGGTGCCGGGCCTCGTCGCACCCTACGATCCGTTCGCCAATTCCGGACCCGCGCTTTCGCCGCCAAGCGCCGCGCACCCTTTCGGCACTGACGATTTGGGTCGCGACCTGCTGTCCGGAGTCGTCTATGGTGCGCGCACCTCGCTTTTCGTCGCGGCGGTGGTGACGCTGCTTTCGTGCGGCATCGGCGCCGGCATCGGGATGGCGTCCGGGTACTTCCGCGGCGTCGTGGACGAGGTGCTTATGCGATTTACGGAGTTCGTGCAGGTCGTGCCGAGGTTCTTCGTGGCGCTCCTGGTGCTGACGCTGTTCGGGGCCTCGACGTGGACAACGGCGTTGGTGTTGGGCCTGATGTCCTGGCCCGGCCTCGCCCGCCTGACCCGTGCCGAAACCCTGTCGCTGCGAGAGCGTGAATTCATCCGCGCCGCCGAGGCGCTTGGCGGCGGAGGGTCGTGGATCCTGCGCCGGCACCTCCTGCCCCACATCCGCCGCCCGATCCTCGCCCTGATCGCACCGATCGCGACCGGCGCGATTCTCACCGAGGCCGGACTCAGCTATCTCGGCCTGTCCGACCCGAATGTGATGAGTTGGGGGAAGCTGATCCAGACCGGGCAGACCTATTTTACCCTCGGCTGGTGGCTCCCGCTGATGCCCGGCCTGGCCATCCTAGCGACCTGCATGGGCCTATCGCTCGTTGTCGAGAGCTTGCGGAGTCGAGCTTAGCTTTTTCGGACTTCTGGCATCGCGAAGTTATAACGTTGCCGGAGCTCACAAGTTGCGTTGCAGTTCAGGTGCATCATTGGCAACGGTAGTCGAGCTCGATTGGGACGTGCTCGACCCCAACAACTGATTGCGGAACTCCAGAGCCGGGGGCGGCAGGCGCCGGAAATTCCGGTAGATCACGAACCAATGGCGCATCAACGAAAGCACGTTGCAGTTCAGAACTGCTAGGCCTTCGGTTTCCATCTCCAGGCGTGTCGTCTGCTGCGAGATTACGGCAATGCCGAGCCCTGCCTGCACCGCCAGCTTCACCGCCTCGTTGGTCGACATTACACAGGATTCGCGGCATTCCAGCCCGTGCTCGAGGAAGGCGCGAATCATGACTTCGCGCGTGCCGGAGCCGGGTTCGCGGAACACGAAAGGATAGGCGACCAGGTCTTGCGGTGTCAGGTTTGTGCGTCCGGCAAGCGGATGATCCGGTGGCGCGATGACAACCAGCGGATTCGGCCGGAACCGCCGCGCGACAAGGTCGGAATCGTCGGGCGGCTGGCCAGAGACCGCCAGATCAGACTCGTTCCTGTCGACCAGTTCTAGAACACCATCGCGGTTTGCGACCTGCAGGTTGATCTTGATACCAGGGTACATCTTGCGGAATCGGGCGATGTTTTCGGTGATGAGATAATTGGCCGTAGAGACCACCGCAATTCGCAGATGCCCCTGTACAAGCCCACGGTGCTGGCGGATGTTTTCGCAGAGATCTTCGATGGTCCGCCCGATCCGCTGGGCGTGGCGCAAGACCTCCTCTCCAGCGTCGGTAATCCGGATGCCGCGCCCATCCCGCTCGGTTAGAGCGATACCGAGTTCATCTTCAAGCTTGCGCAGTTGTATTGAAATCGCTGGCTGCGTGACGTGCAGCGCCTTGGCGGCAAGCGTCAGTGACTGGTGCCGAGCGACGGCTTCAAGCATTTCAAGCTGGCGCAAATCGATCTTCATCCTTACCCATTAGCAGCATTTATCATTTTTTGACAAACTTTAATTTGTGCAAATGTTTCAGCATCGCTTAGGAATTGAGCAACTTGGGCCTTTGCGTGGCCCTAATTCGACCTAGGAGGAGCTGCGTTGGCCGATAAGACCTACTCTGCAGGCGTCAAGGACTACGCCAAGACCTATTGGACGCCCGATTATGTCCCGCTGGATTCTGACCTGTTGGCCGTCTTCAAGGTCGTCCCGCAAGAGGGCGTCCCGCGTGAAGAGGCCGCCGCAGCCGTGGCTGCCGAAAGCTCCACTGGTACCTGGACGACGGTTTGGACTGACCTACTGACGGATCTTGAATTCTACAAGGGCCGGGCGTATCGGATCGAGGCCGTCCCGGGCAACCCGGACGCATTCTTTGCGTTCATCGCCTACCCAATCGATCTGTTCGAAGAGGGCTCGGTCGTCAACGTCCTGACCTCGCTCGTGGGAAACGTTTTCGGCTTCAAGGCCGTGCGCTCGCTGAGGCTCGAAGACATTCGGTTCCCATTAGCTTACGTCAAGACCTGCGGGGGTCCCCCCAACGGCATCCAGGTAGAGCGGGACCGGCTGAACAAGTACGGTCGGGCCATGCTGGGCTGCACGATCAAGCCGAAGCTGGGTCTGTCCGCAAAGAACTACGGTCGGGCGGTCTATGAATGCCTGCGTGGCGGCCTCGACTTCACCAAGGACGACGAGAACATCAACTCTCAGCCCTTCATGCGCTGGCAGCATCGGTTCGAATTCGTGATGGAGGCCGTCAAGAAGGCCGAGGCCGAAACCGGCGAACGCAAGGGTCACTACTTGAACGTCACCGCGGCGACGCCGGAGGAGATGTACAAGCGCGCGGAATTCGCCAAGGAGCTTGGCGCGCCGATCATCATGCACGACTTCTTCACCGCGGGTTTCACCGCCAATACGGGCCTGGCCAACTGGTGCCGCGAGAACGGAGTACTGCTGCACATCCACCGCGCAATGCACGCAGTGGTTGATCGAAACCCGATGCACGGCATCCATTTCCGCGTGCTGACCAAATGTCTGCGGCTTTCTGGCGGCGATCACATGCACTCGGGAACGGTTGTGGGCAAGCTCGAAGGCGATCGCGAGGCGACGCTGGGCTGGATCGACCAGATGCGCGAACCGTTTGTTCCCGAGAACCGGAAGCGCGGCCTGTTCTTCGATCAGGACTGGGGCGCGATGGCCGGGGTTATGCCGGTTGCATCGGGCGGTATCCACGTCTGGCACATGCCGGCGCTGGTGGCGATCTTCGGTGACGACTCTTGCCTGCAGTTCGGCGGCGGCACGTTGGGTCACCCCTGGGGCAACGCGGCCGGGGCACACGCCAACCGTGTGGCGCTCGAAGCCTGCACCGAGGCCCGAAACCAGGGCCGTCAGGTTGAAAAAGAAGGCCGCGAGATATTGACCGAAGCGGCCAAGCACAGTCCAGAACTGGCGATTGCGATGGAAACCTGGAAAGAGATCAAATTCGACTTCGACACCGTCGACAAACTCGATACCTGACCCAGACCGCAACGCCCAGACTTAGATTCGGAGTGACCAATGGCCGATATGCTTGCCTACAAACCGACTCAACCCAGAACGGAGACGTTCTCCTATCTGCCGCCGATGACGCCCGAGCGCATGGCGCAGCAGATCGCCTTCTGTATCGCTCAGGGTTGGAATCCGGCGATCGAGTATACCGAGCCCGAGAAGTCTTTCTCGAACTTCTGGTACCTGTGGAAACTGCCCTTCTTCGGGACTAAATCGGTGGAACTCGTGCTGACCGAGCTTGAAGCCTGCCATCGGGCGAACCCCGGCATGCACGTGCGCTTCATCGCCTATGACAACTACGCGCAATCCCAGGGCATGGCCTTCGTGGTCTATCGCGCCTGAAATTGATCAACCTTCGCGGTTAGCCGCAGGACAACACTTCGCACGGACAAAAGCGGATATCGACATGGCGACCGAAAGATTACTCGAAGGGATGTCTGGGCGCGAGGCCTCCATGCTGCGGCGGCGCATGTTGTCGCAAGGCAAGGCTGCCCTGCCGAAGGCGTCCGAGCGGGTGCGCTCCGGATTTCGCGATGCGGCTCTGCCTGACGAGGAAACGGTTGCTCCCTTGGCGGTTGCCGCTCCGCCGGGACCCAAGGTCGAAGTTGCCCTGCCGCAGACCGTGACAGAGCCGTCGGGTCGAAAGGCATCGATTGAGCGCCGCCGGGCGATGTCTCGGGGCAAGGCGGGTTTGGCTTCGGTGCGCAACCACCTTGACAACGATGGTCGCGACGCCGAGGGCGGCGGGCCGTCGTCGGCGACGGTTCCTCCCCCGGCCGCTGCGGCGGTCCCAGCCATCGGGTTGCCGGAGGGCGGGCGAGCGGCGTCGGTGGCGCGCAGGCGTGCCCTGTCGCAGGGAAAGGCAGCCTTGCCGCCGGCGAAGGAACGGGTTCGCGCCGGGTTCCGGGACGCCGCGCTGCCCCCGGCGGTATCGGCAAAGCCAGTGCAGACCGCGCCCCAGGAAGCGGCAATGCCGCCGCGGACGCTGCGTCAGGGCAGCCTGAAGTATCCGGTCAAGGTACCTTCCGTGACCACTGCGGTGAACAAGTCCGCTGTGACCGGGCTCAGCTATGCCCGCGGCCGCGCCGTCACCGGCACCGAGGCCGGGCGCGACAAGCCGCTGACCGGTACGCAGTATGTGGCCGGCGAAGAAGGCGGCTACCGCGCCTCGCTCGGCAAGGTCGGCCATGCGCGCACCCAGGGCGGGTTGACGGTTTCGGGCACCATGGTCCGCTCCACTGTGCGGATTACCGGCGACGAGGACAGCGCCGACGTGCAGATCACCGGCAATGCCGATCAGACGTTGGCCGACGACCTGGCCGCGCGCGACACTTCCACACTGCCGGTCGGCGCCCAGTTCGCCCGTCAGACGCAGCCCCATGGGCACAGTGTTTTCGGCACCAATCTGGCGCATTCCGCAAGTTCCGTCGGTTCACGCAGCCGCGAGAGCGAGCCGCCCGTCGAACAGACGTTGAACGGGCATGCCGTTTCGGGCACGGCCATCGGACGGTCGGTGCGTGTCACCGGCGACGAAAGCGGTGCGCATCGCGGCCTGACAGGCACGCAGTACCTTGCTCCTTCCGGTCATCAGGCAACGCAGGCACCCGAAAGCGGGCGCGCCGATCCGGCGACCGGGACCAAGGTGACGGCTTCGCAAACATGGCGTGGCCAGACGATTACTGGGCCGCAGATGGAACACAACGAGCGGGTCACCGGGTCCGAGCAGGGAACCTGCCAGACCCTAACCGGCACGCCCTATTACGGCTTCTCCGGTGCCGAGACATGGTGCGACCCGGAAGGGGTCGAGGCCGAAGCCGCGCTGCGCGGGGCCCGCAAGGCCCGCGTTGTCACCGGCGATGTCCCGATGCATGACCCGGCTGTATCGGGCACCCACCGCGGCGCCGACCGCGCGATCACGGGTTCGGCCTATTTCGTCGCCGAGACGGCTGGGCGCGACGTGGATGGTGACCCTGTCGCCCAGTCCATCGAGGGCTTCTCGATCGGATCGCCGCAGCGGGTGGCGCATCTGGCCGCTCGCGCCGCCGAGCCGCAATCCGTCCGCGACACTTCCGCAATCACCGGAACCTTCGCGCAGGGCGAAGGCAAGGTCACCGGCAACGTCGAGTTTGGTGCCAGTCCGCGCAAAGCGCGTGGCAGTACACCTGCGCGCCAGCACCTGACCGGCGAAGGCTCTGTCAAGGGGCCGCAGATCACCGGCTCGGCCTGGGCTGACAATCCCCGCGTGACCGGAACCGAAGGTTTTATCTCCGCCGGACGCAATCCGTCGGCGGGAGGCGAACACGGCGAAGGCTTTGCCGGTGCGCGCAAGTTCAAGGCCAAGTCGTTGAACTATGATCCCGTCAGCCCGGTCACCGGTGCGACCGGCGGAACACCCGCATCCTGCGCCACCGTCACCTTCTCGGGCGGAGCTGCAGGGTGATGGCGGCGCTTCGCACATCTTCCGGGCCGAACAAGGCGTGGCGCTCGAACTGGGTTCCGACGCCGCAAGCGGCGCAGGTTCGCAGTATCGCGCCCCGGCCCCCGCTTGCCCTTCGGACCACGGGTCAGAGGCATCCTTTTGCCGAACCCGGGATCGCACAGGACCTGGACCGGCGCGAATCCGAGGTCGAGACCTGCTTCGCCCATCTTGCCGGAATGCTGCGCGACCTCGCGCCCGAGCAATTCCGGGACGGCTTCGCTTCACGTGCCGTCGCGCAGTTGCGCGCCATCGGTGTCGATGCGAATCCGGCCTGGTTCGAGGCCGACTGGACCCGGCCCCTGGACATGGCCGACCTTCACGCCCGGCTGATCTGCCGCCTTTTTGCACGGCTGGTCGAGACCGGCGGCGACCGCAATGTCGATGTCTTCGACGAAGGCGAACCCGTGTCCGAACTGGTCCGGCGCTGGGGATTTCACGCGGTCGACATCACGCCCTGTGCCGACGGTCGGCTCGCCGGCCTTCTGGGCGCGGTCTTGCGCATCCCGTTGTCGATCGTCACGGCGCGAAAATCCTTTGCCGGGGCCATGTTCAACGTGGCCCAGAACCTACACGAGTGGGAAGAGGTCGAATTGACCCGCCATCGGAAGGGCATCCCCAACGCCCCCGATTCCGGAACGCGCTATCTCAAGGTCGGAGTCTATCATTTCTCGAGCGTCGATCCCGCCCATGACGGCTGCGCAGCGCACGGCAGCGACACCGATCAGGCTGTCGCCGCACTGCACAAACGTCTTCTGGAATTCCAGGCCGCCGCGCAATCCATGCATGGGGCAGGTAACGAGATCGCACTCCTGCTCGTCGGGGTCGACACAGACACTGACGCCATCCGGGTGCATGTTCCCGATGGTTCCGGCAAGATGGACGACACACGCTACGTCGATGCCGCCGACCTTTACCGGATGACGCGCGACATGCCCCGCGATGCCGCAAAGGATGCAGTCCGGACCGAGGTCGCCCGCGCCGCCGGCGTCGACGCTTCCGACAGTTCGACCGAAGGCATGCGCTGGTTCTGCGGCTATCTGCTGAAGAACAATATCGCCCAGATCGACGCGGTCTTGCAGAAATACGACGGCCCTTATCCGGTGGCCGGCCATGCCGAGAAGCTGATCGTGATCGGCGACGCCGTCGACGACGTGCAGATGAGAAACCTTGCCTTCCAGGCGCAGATGACCTCTGTCGAAGCCGGTACAATAGACCTTAAAGTCGGGTTGCATATCCTCGGCGAGAGAACCCCGCCCAACGTGCCGGTTCTTGTCCTGCGCAACTATGATCCCGATATCGGCGGCGACGACAGCGCTGCTGCCGAAGATGCTCAACGCATGCGGCAGGCAGTACTCGCGCTGGAGACCGACGCCCCGGTCACAGTGGAGGCTGCACTCCGCTCCTGCGCCGGAGGTGCCCTGACTTTCCTGGAGGACCTGTCATGAAGATTTTCCAGATCGAGAACACCTTGGTTGCCACCGCGCGGATAACGCAGCTGGAAAACCATCGCCTTCTCGTCGTGCGCGAGAAGAACGGAAGCCGCTCGGTCGCCGTCGATCCGATCGGCTGCAAGGAAGGCGACTGGGTGATCGCGGTCGGCAGTTCGGCGGCGAAGGATGCCGCGGGCCATGCCAAGTACCCGTCCGATCTGACCATCGTCGGCATCATCGACTATTGGGAGACCGGAGAGGCCGGGGAGGCGGCAGGATGAACATCATGCGCGTCGTCCGGGATCTCGTCACCACGCATCGCGTGAGCGGCCTTCACGCCCGCCAACTGCGCGTTCTGGAGGATGCCAAGGGCAATATCGAAGTTGCTGTCGACGCCGTCGGCGCGCGCGCCGGCGACTTCGTGATCACGATCGCCTACTCGTCGGCACGGATCGCCACCGGCGACCCGCGCGTCACCACCGACCTGACCATCGGCGGGATCATCGACGACTGGAACGAGGACAAGTTTACCGGCCGGATCCCGGCCGCATCATAAGAGTTCTGCGGTGTCCGGCAGTCGGGACCGCGAAAGTTTCGAAGAAGCTTAGCCAGAGAGGAGAAAGCAATGGCGAGTGAAAAGATGGGCATCGCTCTTGGAATGATCGAAACCCGGGGCCTCGTGCCCGCAATAGAGGCCGCAGACGCGATGACCAAAGCCTCGGAAGTCCGTCTGATTTCGCGCCAGTTCGTCGGCGGCGGCTACGTGACCGTCATGGTCCGCGGCGAGACCGGCGCCGTGAACGCGGCTGTCCGCGCGGGCGCGGACGCCTGTGAACGCGTCGGCGACGGCCTTGCGGCAGCGCACATCATCGCTCGCCCGCACTCCGAAGTCGAAAACGTGCTGCCGACCCAGGCGACGGCCTGAGCCGTCTGAAGAAACAGCCTGGCTTCGCTTCAAATCCCGCTGTCGCGCGCCCTTTACGTGCGGCGGCGGGGTCAGGAGATGGAAAGCATGTATGACATGAATCATGAACTCGGAAAAGCCCCGGAAAACTGGTCGGCGGTCGGCAAGACTGGCGCAGTGACCCGAAGGTTTGAGTTCGAGAATTATCGGGCGACGAGCACCTTTCTCGACGGGGTGAACGCCTTGTCGGAAGAATTGAGCCTCTATCCGGATCTCGGTTTCGCGACCACCTATGTGAACGTGACGGTTCCCGCAGGCGAATCTGGTGAATCCGACCTGCGCGATCAGTTCGCCGAACGGACGAGCGCGATCTACACGGGGTTGCAAACATGAGCGCCGCCACTCGTCCGGACAAATCTGCGTCGTCTATGCGCCGCCCACGAACGCCACCAGCCAAGAGCGGCGACGCGGCACCGTCAGTGGATATAGAGGAGGGCAATAAGTCGCCCGCCACGGAACGTGCGGACGCATCATCCACTAGACCCACGCATTCCCATCTTTCAGTCTGGCCCGATTGATGCGTGGGCTCGCTCTAGAATACGCCACGCGGCGCAATGCAGTTGCTATTTGCGACCGCAGCCCGATGCAGGTTGCGGCCTGTGTCGTACGCGACGGTGCCGGCCGTGTTCTGCTGAGCAGGCGCCGCCCCGACCAGATGTCGGGCGGCTATTGGGAGATCCCGGGCGGAAAGGTCGAGCCGGACGAAGACACCGCCGAGGCGGCCGCGCGGGAGCTGCTCGAGGAGACGGGACTGCGGGCCGGGGAACTTCGGCCGGTCCTTCGTTACCGATACCGGTTTCCGGCGCGATGCCTGGATCTGCATTTCTACGAAGCGACCGCGTGGTCGGGAGCGCCGCTCGGCCGCGAAGGTCAGCGGCTGGAATGGGTCTCTCCGGATGCGCCGCTCGTTGGACCGATACTTGGCTCGAACATTCGAATCCTTCGCCTGCTCGGTCTGCCGCGGCGCGTCAGTTGCGTTAAGCCTCCGGCAGGCGATCCGATGATTTGGGCGAGGGAGGTGGCCGAACGTGCGCGGGCCGAGGGCGCGGGTGCCGTCCTCCTGCGGGCGCGCGGCTTGGCGCCGACCCAGCAAATCTCGCTGGCGCGTCGACTTGGTGCCGAAGTTGCGCGTCAGCGGATCAGTCTCTGGTTCGACGCCGCGCCGGGACTTGCCGGAAGGACATTGGCGTCGCTGAGCGTTTCCCGACCGCGCGAACAGATTCACGGTGCAGATGACACCGTTCGCGCCGTGCTGACAGACAATCCGGCAGCCGCCGTAGATGCAGATCTCTGCATCGTTCCTTTCGGCCCGCGGGACACGACGCTGCCACAAGGTTCCGGGCCGATTGTGTATGCATTGACTGAATCGGGGCTCGCGGAGCAGGCGTTGCGGGCCGGTGCGTTCGGCGTCTGCGTGCGGGATGTGTGAATTCAACCGGCGTGATGTGACGAAGTGTTAGCGCCACCGGCCTCGAGTGGTTGGGAGGTCGGCGACCCGAAGTTCCGACCCAGGACAAGGAGGTGATGAAAAACCATGCTGAGCTCTGCGGCCTCTAACCTGCTTGACCCCGCCGTGCTCTTCTTCGTTCTGGGCACGGCCATCGGTCTGCTTCGGTCAAACCTTGAGATCCCTCCGGCCATTGCCAAATTCCTGACGCTCTATCTGCTGATGGCACTTGGGCTAAAAGGTGGAGCGGCGCTGGCAGCTGGCGGGCTTCCGGCCGAAGGCGTCCTGGCGATCGGCGCAGCAATGGTGATGGCGACTCTCGTACCGGCCTACGGGTTCTTCATCCTGTCGCGCCGGATCAACCCGTTCGACAGTGCCGCGGTCGCCGCGACCTACGGGTCGATCAGTGCGGTCACCTTCATCACGACGCAGCAGTTTCTCAGTGTCAAAGGCATCGACTTCGGCGGGTATATGACCGTCGCGATGGTCCTGATGGAAACGCCTGCAATCCTGATGGCCGTTATTCTGGCGACGGCGGTGCGCGCGCGCCAGGCTGTGCTCCATTCCTCGAGCGAACATGATGATGATGAAGTCTTCAAGCCCTTGTCGGTCCGCGAGGTCCTGCAAGAGGCGCTGACCGACGGCGCGCAGCTCCTGTTGATCGGCAGTCTGATAATCGGGTATCTCTCGGGCACGGATGGCAAGACCGAGATGCTGCCCTTTACCTCTGGAATCTTCAAGGGGATGCTCGCGTTCTTCCTTCTGGAAATGGGGCTCCTGGTCGGAAAACAGATCAGCGAAGGACAGGCGAAAATCGACAAGGAGCTTTTCGTCTTTGCTTTTTTGTTTCCGCCGATCAATGCATCGATCGCCTTGGTCGCAGCTTACGTGATCGGTCTGAACGTCGGCGATGCGGTGCTGCTTGCGGTACTGTCGTCATCGGCCTCCTACATCGTCGTGCCGGCCGTGGTCCGTTATGCCATTCCTGAAGCCCGGCCCGGGGTTTATTTCACAATGGCGTTGGGCCTGACCTTTCCGTTCAACATTCTCGTCGGCATACCGCTTTACTATGGGGTTGCCCGGTATTTCTGGTCTTGAAGGGCGACAATGGCCATATCCTCCAGATCAAAACATGACCTGCCGAGTGCAATCTCAGCAAGTTGGGAAATGAGGCGCAGATGCGAGAGATCGAACACAAGAAACTTCTGACGATCATTACGCCGGGCGAGTTGCAGCGCATGGTCGTCGAACAGCTCAAGAAACGCGGAATTGGCGGTTATACGGTCGTTTCCGCCACTGGTGCAGGCGCATCGGGTCTGAAGTCCGGGATGCTGATCAGCGACTCAAGCGTCATTATTTATGTCATCATGTCCGAGGCACGTCTTCAGCGCGTCCTTGTCGATATGGATAAATTTATGTCACGCGGTTACCGGGTCAAAGCTTTCTATCAGGATATCGCGATCCTGCCGCGAAAGCCGAAGTGAACCCGGCCAGTGCGGAGCCGATGGGTCAGGAACGGGCAGCACCCACCGGAAGGAATGTGCCATTCTCATCAAGGATGCTCTGGCGGATGCGCTGAGTGCTTTCCGAGATCTGCGCGGCAAGAGGCGAAACCAGGTACCAGTACCGCATGACCGGCAGTCTCGGCCAGTTGAGCGCGACCAGGAGCCCTTCGGCCAGTTCGCGCCGCACGACATGCAGCGAGAGCATGCCGACACCGAGGCCCGCGATGATCGCCTCCTTTATCGTCTCGTTCGAGTCGAGTTCGATGACGTTTGGCGTTCCGTAACCCTCGATCTGATCGAGGAACCTGTCGAGCAGGATGCGCGTCCCTGACCCCGGCTCCCGCGCCAGAATGGGTTGGCGCAGCAGCGTTTCCGGGTCGTAGTCAGGCCTGCGCGCCAGAACATGCCGCAGGGGCACGAAGAGGGAATAAGGATGTTCTCCGATCGGAGTTGCCTCGGTCTCCGGCGGGCGCGGCGGGCGCCCCATCATGGCGAGGTCTATCCTTTCCGTCTCCAGCAACCCGATAATACGGTCGCGATTGCCGACCTCGAAAGACACGGTGATGCTGGGACAACGCTGCTTCAGGATCGCGACCAGCCGCGGCGCGAAGTAGCGCCCCGTCGATTCGAAGCCCATACGCACATGTCCGGCGCTTCCGCTTTCCAGGGCGTTCAGGTTGTCGCGGGCCCAAGACAGGATCCCGTCGATCCGCTCGGCTGCGGCGATCAGGACCTTGCCGGACTGGGTGGCGACAAAGCCCTGGGTGTCTGTGTCCTTGTCGACGAGACGCGCATTGACAATATCCTCCAGCTTTCTGATTTGACTATGAATTGCCGGTGGTGACAGCAAGTGACGCGCCGCTGCCTCGGTCATCGATCCCGTTTCGACCACGGCCTGAAGGCTGCGCAGCTGTTTGAGCGTTAGTCCCTGCATCGCTCAATCCTTGCCAGTTATTCCAAAAAATCAAAGCACATGTCCAAATTATGTAATTTATTTGAGGAACGCAATCTGCAATAAGCCTGCAAGGTCAGGAGGAGGGCTTGTCGTGAACACCAAATATGCCGGCGATTTTCCGGGCTTGGCTGCTTATCCTGAGCTCTCGGATGTGATGCGCAGGTTGGCACAGGTCTTCGCAGAGACCGCGCATCTCATTGCGAAGGGCGGTCTTGAGGAAAACCTCGCCGAGGTGGCGGGAACGAACACCGGCGGAGATTCCCAAAAGGCGCTCGATATCATCGCGGACGACGCCTTCGTCGCCGCTCTCGCGGGCAGTCCTGTGAAGCACTATGCGTCCGAAGAGAAGGACACGGTGATAGAACTCAATCCGGGCGGGGCATTCGGCCTGGCCATCGACCCGCTGGACGGATCGTCCAACATCGATACCAACGTCTCGATCGGCGCGATCTTTGGCATCTACCCCGCCGCGGAGACCCCCGACGCGAGCTTCCTGCGTCCGGGTCGCGATCTCATCGCCTCGGGTTATGCCATCTACGGTCCGCAATGCTGCATTGTCATGACTTTCGGCGACGGCGTTGTCAAATACGTGCTCGACCCCGACAGCAAGGCTTTCGTCGAGGTCGATCCGCCGATCGGGATCGCGACCGATTCGCCGGAGTACGCGATCAACGCCTCGAATTACCGGCACTGGCCGAAACCGATTCGGGCCTATATCGACGACCTGATCGCCGGCAGCGAAGGTCCGCGGGGGCGGAATTTCAACCTGCGATGGATCGCCTCGTTGGTCGCGGAAACCCACCGCATTCTCACTCGAGGTGGCATCTTTCTCTATCCCGGGGATAACCGCGAGGGCTATGCCCGGGGTCGTCTTCGCCTGGTCTACGAATGCGCGCCGATCGCCTTTCTGGTCGAGGCTGCGGGCGGCAAGGCCTCGGACGGAACCAATCCGATCCTCGACCTGGTCCCGGACCATCTTCACGCACGCACGCCGCTGGTCTTTGGAGGTGCGGAAAAGGTTGCCCGCGTCGCAGGCTACTTCGACCTGCCCGAGGAACAGCTCTCGGCTCTCTTCGGAAAGCGCGGCCTGTTCAGAACCTGAAAAGGAAAGAGACCGATGTCAAAGAAACATCCCATTATCTCGGTCACCGGCTCGTCCGGGGCAGGAACCACCACGGTGAAGGCAACCTTTGACCAGATCTTCCGCCGCGAGGGCGTAAACGCGGTTTCGATCGAAGGCGATGCCTTCCATCGCTTCGATCGTTCCGCCATGAAGGAAGAGTTGCAGCGGCGCACGAACGAGGGCGACACCACATTCAGCCATTTCAGCTATGACGCCAATGAGTTGGGCGAGCTGGAGCGGGTCTTCCGTGAATACGGCGAGACCGGCAAGGGCCGGACGCGCCATTACGTGCACGACGACGCCGAAGCCGAAAGATACGGCGTGCCGCCCGGACATTTCACCGCCTGGGCGCCTTTCGAAGAGGCATCCGATATTCTCTTTTACGAAGGCCTGCACGGCGCGGTCGTGAATGACGAGGTGAACCTCGCGATGCTGGCCGATCTCAAGATCGGTGTCGTTCCCGTGATCAACCTTGAATGGATCCAGAAGATCCACCGCGACAAGGCCAGTCGCGGCTATTCGACCGAGGCCGTCACCGACACCATACTGCGCCGCATGCACGCCTATGTGCACTGCATCTGCCCCCAGTTCACCGAGACCGACATCAATTTTCAGCGCGTGCCTGTCGTCGACACGTCGAACCCGTTCGTAGCGCGGTGGATCCCGACGGCGGATGAGAGCCTGCTGGTGATCAGGTTCAAGAGCCCGAAGGGGATCGACTTCCCCTACCTGACTTCGATGATCCACGATAGCTGGATGACGCGGGCCAACAGCCTCGTGATACCGGGCAGCAAGATGGATCTGGCGATGCAGCTCATCTTCACGCCGATGATCGCACGCCTCATCCATGAATCGAAGCGCGCATGAGGAGGCTACCATGAAAGATCATGACATCCAAAGTTCCATGGAAGACTTGATGGCGAACGCGATCCGCGTCCTGACGATGGACGCAGTGCAGGCAGCCAACTCGGGGCATCCGGGTGCGCCGATGGGGCTGGCCGATGTGGCGACCGTTCTTTTCAATCGGTTCATCAACATCGACCCGGTCGATCACACCTGGCCGGACCGCGACCGCTTCGTGATGAGCGCGGGCCACGGCTCGATGCTGGTCTACGCGATCAACCATCTTCTCGGCTACGACGACATGGACGCCGAGCAGCTCCGTAACTTCCGGCAGCTTGGC